>DXGR01000042.1 GCA_019113825.1 Candidatus Stackebrandtia excrementipullorum
CCAACTCCTTCCGGCCAGGGAAGCATTATTCGCCACCACGCCGGGACTCACGGCATGCACTCGGCTACAGTCGAACACGACCCTGGGCGGTCACGTTGATTCACAAAGCTTCGAGGACCCGGAAATGATCATGATTGAGAAACCGGTTACTCGCCGGTAGGCCGCCAGGTCACGAAGGGTGCTCCCCGCGCACGCGGGGATGGTCCTGCACCGGTGACACCAGGTGCCAGGCACCGGACGTGCTCCCCGCGCACGCGGGGATGGTCCTCGATTCCCCGGGGCAAGGTCAAAAGTCAATCGGTGCTCCCCGCGCACGCGGGGATGGTCCCGGGGTGGCGGAGTCCCGCGCGGTCAGCGCGTGGTGCTCCCCGCGCACGCGGGGATGGTCCCTGCGACCCGACGAAGACGACAATCCCCAGCTCGTGCTCCCCGCGCACGCGGGGATGGTCCTCATGCAACTAACTTTAGTCGCGTTCCCTCGAAGTGCTCCCCGCGCACGCGGGGATGGTCCTTTGATAGAGCAACTGATCCTCGATCGAGAGATCTGTGATCCCCGCGCACGCGGGGATAGTCCCACAGCTCGGGTCGCCGCAGCCGATCTCCGGGTCCGGTTTCGCGCCGGGAACCCTGCATGTCGGCCGGTTCCGGGCGTCCCGGCATGCCGTCCGCCGGTCCCGGGTGCTGATCAGTCGTCGTCGACGGCGCCCGTGTCGGCGAATATTTCGTCGGCTGCGGTGTCGGCTGCGGATGCGCCCGTGAGTCGTGCCAGCACTCGGAGGGTGCGTGCCTCTCCGGGGCGGTGTCCGGTGTCGCGGTGCAGAACCAACGCGGTCTCGGCGCAGTAGCGCGCTGCGTCCATATCGCGCAGTGCTTCGTGGACGGCGGCGAGTTCGGTAAGCGCTTTTCCTTCTTGCACCCGGTATCCGCGACGGTTTGCGTGCTCGCGTGCCTGTTCGGCCGGTGCGAGCGCTTCGGCTGCTCGGCCGGTGCGGCGTAGTGCCCGGGCCTGAACCAACCACGCGTCGATGAGCACCGGCACCGCATCGTCGTCCTGCGCCGCCTGTACGGCGGCAGCCGCGCGTTCACAGGCGAGCGCCGGGTCCCCGCCTGCCGCGATCGCCAGGGTCGTCAACACGTGAGACCGCATGGACGTGAGTTCCAGTGTGGTCATCAGTGTTGCGGCTTGTTGTGCTGCTTGTTCGGCGGCCTCCCAGTCTCCTGTTTCGGCGAAGATCCGCGCCAGTTCGTCGCTGTGGTGGCATTGTCGGCGCAGCGACCGCAGCTCTTCGGCGAGTTCGGTGGCCTCCTCCGCGCATCGTCGTGCTTCGGCGAGTCGTCCGAGGTCGCGGTAGGGTTCGGCGAGGTTGCCGAGGACGATGCCGAGGTTGGCGCTGTCGTCTTGCCGGTTGAGTTGCACGGCTTTTTCGAAGGTGGCGACGGATTCGTGTAGTCGTCCCAGTTCTCGTGACGTGATACCGAGGATGTTGAGGACGGCGCGTGGTGGTTCGACGGTCTCGGCCACGGCTCGTTTGCAGGCTTCGGCCGCCTCGACGAGGTTTCCGACACGGTAGTGAGCTGAAGCGATGCCGGCTCGGATCGCGGCCTGCCACGGTGGTGCGTCGGCGTCTAGGGCGGCGTCCAGTGCCGTCTTGTAGTGGGCGACGGCGGTGGTGTCGTCGCCTTTTTCGGTGTGGTACCAGCCGAGGCCACGTCCCATGGCGGCTTGGGCGAGCCGGTCGGCGTTGGTGTTGGCCTGGTCGAGTCCGAGTGTCGCGCTGTCGCGCCAGGTGTCGAATTCGGACCGGGTGGCGAGGTGTCCGCGCCAGGAATCGGCCAGTGTGATGACGACATCGGACATGTCGAGGTCCGCGAGGGCTCGCATGAGTGGCACGAGGACGTCTTTTTCGTTCTCCAGCCAGTGGACGGCCTGGTCGCGGCTGTCGAAGGTTTCGGCTCGTGCCGCGGGTTCGGCGGGCAGAAGTAGGTGGTCGGCGCGCAGCATGGCGGCGGCGTTGCGGGAGGAGGCGGCGTGCCAGTGTCCGAGGCGCCGCAGGGCTTCATCGCGGGCTTGGGGGCCGTCTTCACGGCGCGACAGTGTGGCCGCGTATTCACGCAGTAGATCGTGCAGGCGGTAGCGTCCCGGCCCGGCGGACTCGACGAGGTTGGCGGACAGCATCGTTCGCAGGCTCATGTTCGCGGTGGCGAGGTCGGTGTCGGCGAGTGCTGCCACCGCCGCTGCGGTGAACGACCCCGACGGTGGTGTCCCGAGGTTTCGGAAAACCTGTCGTGCGCTCCCGGGCATCCGGTGGTAGGAGATGTCGAAGGCCGGTTCGACCGCTGCGGACGGGTCGCCGGCGATCGACAGAGTGGTGAACCGGGCGTGGCAGAGTTCGTCGATGTACTCGGCGACGGTGCGTCGAGGGTCGTCGACGAGGTCGGCGGCGGCGATTCGCAGCGCCAGCGGCAATCGGCCGCACAATGCGACGAGCCGGTCGATGTCGCCTGGGTTGGGTCCCACCATGTGTCGGACGAGGGTCACGGCGTCGTCGTGTGTGAGCACGTCGAGGCGGATGCGTTGGGCGCCTTCGGATGCGACGAGGCCCGATAGTGCGTCTCGGCTTGTGACGAGTGTGAAGCATCGGTCGCCGGACGGGAGTAGGGCGCGCACCTGGTCGGCGTCGGCGGCGTTGTCGAGGACGACCAGCATGCGTTTGTTGTCCGTCTTGGAGCGGTACAACGCGACACGTTCGTCGATGCCGTCGGGTATGCGGGCCACGGGGACACCAAGCCCTTTAAGGAATGAGGCCAGCACGTCTTCGGCGGCGCGCGGCGACCGCGTGTCGAAACCTTTGAGGTCGACGTGGAGTTGTCCGTCGGGGAACCGTTGTGCCACCTGGTGGCCCCATCTGGCGGCGACGGCTGTTTTTCCGACTCCGGCCATACCGACGACGAGTGCCATCGATGTGGAGCCCCTGTCGAGTATCCCGGTCAATTGATCGATCACTGTGGATCGGCCGATGAAACGGCCGGCCACCGGCGGCAACTGTCGGGGAGCGTCGCGGTGGGACGGTGCGGGCCGGGACGACGAGCCCAGCTCCAGCGATGGGTCGTTTCTTCTGATGCGCTCGTGCAACTTCCGCAGTGAGGGGCCCGGTTCGGTCCCGGTCTCGTGTCGCCGCCGTGCGCTGAAGCGGCGGTACAGGTCGACGGCGTCGTTCGGTTTGTTGCTGCGGTGAAGCGCGAGCATGAGGGACCCGGTCAGGGACGACGACAGTGGATGTGTGTCGACGACGTCGGTGAGGGCAGCCAGGACCTGTCGGTGACGCCCCAGGGCGAGTTCGGAGACGAAACGGTTTTCGACCATGGCCAGTCGTTCGTCGTGCAGTTCTCGACGGGTGTGGTCGGCCCAGTCGCCGGTCAGGTTCGCGAGGGGCTCGCCTTGGACCACGGCCTCTGCTTCCGTCCACAAGGTTACGGCCCGTTCGTGTGAACCGGCGGCGGCCAGGGTGGTGGCGCGGGATGCGAGGTCTCGTGCGGCGTACAGGTCGATGCGTGCCGGGGGCGTTTCCAGGCGGTAACCGTCGTCGTCGCCGCGGGCGATGGTGGCGCCGGGGTGTTGGGCGAGTGTCTTGCGTAGGCGGGCGATATAGGCGTAGAGCGCGCTGGTGGCCGCTTGTGGCGAGGTGTCGCCCCACACGCGGTCGATGATGGACTGTCGATCGACGGGGCGTCCCACGGACATGGCGAGGACGGCCAGCACCGCCGACTGTTTCGCCGGTCCGGCACGCTTCCAGCCGTCGCCGTCGGCGACCGCGATCTCCCCGAAGATGCGGATGATCACGCCGAAATCTCGGCCCACGGTTCGATTACTCCTCCGATGTCGTCGGCGATGGACGTGGCCAGGCGGCGATGTTCGTCGTCTCCGGTGGCCTGTGCCAACAAATGATGCGACATGGCTTCACCCCACCGGTACCCCGTGGTGCGGTGCAGCGTCAGCGCCGATCGTGCGCCGGCGGCGGCCCGGTCGTTTTCTCCCAGTTTCAACAGTGCCGCCGCGGCGAGATCCAACGCCTGTGCGTAATGGATTCTGAAGTTGCGTTCTCGGGTGGTCTGGGCTACCTGCTCGGCCAGCTCGAGCGCCTCCCGGTCCAGGCCCAACCGGAGATGCGACGACGCGATGATGAGGCGCGCGTCGATGCGGTGCTGAAGGTGATCGGGCCGCTCGTCGGAATCCACAATCGATCGTGCGCGGGCGATCGCCCGTTCCGGATCGGGCTCGGCACGCGCGCACGCCACCACGGCGGTGAACCGGTACATCGGCGAGTCGGACTCATCGCTCAACGTCATGGCGAGTCGAGCGTACCGCTGCGCACCCTCCACATCGCCCTGCATCAGGCGCAACCGTGACTTCTCCGCCATGCACCGGATCCGCTCGATCGGCAACGTGCCCGCCACGACCGTCTCATGCGCTTCGTCGACCGCCTGTTCGGCTTCGGTGAATCTGCCCAGGTCGGTCAACACCTCCCCGAGCATCGTCAACGCGGGCACCAGCTTCTGCGGTGCCGCCACCCGCAGGTGATCGACGATACGACGCAACCCCGCCTCCGCCTCCTCCAATGCGCCCAGCTGCCGGTACCCGATGGCCAACAGTACGGACACGACCGTGTCCTGACGCAACGGAAGGTCGTCGACCGCTCCCATAGCGCGCAGGCAGTAGTCGACGGCGGCGGCCGCATCACCGTGATAGTTGGCCGTATCCGCCAGTCCCATGTAGATGTTCACGGTCATGACGGCGTCGCCTGCGCGTTGTGCGGCGGGCAGGCCCGCCAAAAGATGCTCCTCCCCCACCGTGTAGTCGACGGCCATACGCGCGCGCATCGACAGGAGGTACCGCATTGCCGCGACCGCAATGGGAACGTCCTGTCGTGTCGCAGCCGCCAGGCCCGCCTGTGCCGTGCGCTCCCACGACACGAAGTCCGACGTCCTCGCCCAGTAGAGCCGCAACGCATCCGGCAGCAACCAGGCCTCGGGTGCATCGGCATCGGCGGCGGCGACCGTCACCGCCACGAGGTTGATCTCCTCGGCGGTGAACCACGACATAGCGTCCACACCGTCATCGAATCGCGGCACCGGGACGTCGGCAACGTCGGTCGGCAACATCATGGCGCCCGGGCTCACCGCTTCGGCGGCGGCCCGCGCCGTCCGGTTGTACCAGGCGAACAGGCGCGCCCGAAACGTCGCGGTCTCCTCGTCGGTGCCCAGCTGCCGCGCGTACTCCTTCAACAGGTCGTGCATCACCCACGCGCCGGTGTCGGTGCGCCGAGCCAGGTGCGCGGTTTCCACCGTGTCGGCGGGTTCGGTGACCGTGTCCTTGTCGAGGCCAGTCATCGCCATGACCGCTTCCGGTGGCACCGACTGGCCCGGTGTGACCGCCAAAGCCCGGAAGACGAGGCGGGCCGGCTCGCCCAGAGCGCGGTACGAGCGGTCGAATGCCGGCAGAACCGCGGCCTCCGCGTCACCGGGAACCGCCAGGGTCGTGAACCTGTCACCGGCCGCCAGTTCATCCACATAGTCGGCAACGGTGATACCGGGCCACTCCGACAGGTTCGCCGCCGCGATGCGCAGCGCCAACGGCAACGCGCCACACAATTCGATGAGACGCCGCGTCGCCTCCCCGTCGTGGTCGAGAAGGGTCGGAGACAACGATTCGCTCAGCAACTCCACGGACTCGTTGTGAGACAACACGTCCAGCGACACGACCTGCTCCGCGTCGAATCCCGGTAGACGCTTGCGGCTCGTCGCGATCACCTGCGCGCCCTCGCCGGGCAACAGGGGCGTCAACTGGTCGACGTCGGCAACGTTGTCCAACACCACGAGAAGCCGTTTACCGGTGGTGAGACGCCGATACAGGGCGACGCGCTCCGTCAGGTCGGCCGGGACATCCCCGCCGGGAACACCGAGCGCCCGCAGGAAACCCGACAAGACCTCACCGACGTCGCGCGGCGCCTCGTCACTGGACCCCAACAGGTCGACGAACAATTGACCGTCGTCATGCCGATCGGCCACCGACCGCGCCCACCGCAACGACAGGAGGGTCTTACCGACGCCGGCCATGCCCGTCACGAGCACGACACGGTGCCCGTTGTCCACGGCCCGGTCGATCCGCTCCGACGCGTCCACTCGCCCCACAAACCCGCCCGGAGCTCGCGGCAACTGCCTGGGTACGAGATCCTCCGCCGAGACGGGGACACCCGCCCCGGGTCCCGTCACCGTCGGAGTCCTCGGTTCCAGTCCCGGGTCCTCCGACCGGATGCGACTCACCATGTCTCGCAACGCCTGCCGGGGCTCTATTCCCAGTTCGTCACCGAGCCGGTCACTCGTCGTCGTGTACAACGTGAGCGCCTCGGACTTCCGTCCGGACAGGTACAACGCGTGCATCAATTGCGCGACAAGGTTCTCCATCAGCGGGTCCACCGCCACGGCCGCGGCGATCTCGTCCAATGTCTCACGGTGACGGCCGCGCGCCAACTCGACGGCGAACAACTCCTCCAGAGCGTTCCCGCGTTCCTGACGCAACCGCGCGCGCACCGTGTCCGCCCAGGAGCCCGATATGTTCCCCAACGGACGGTCACCGTACAGATTCACCACGCGACGCCACAGCTGCGCCGCCTCACCCAGGTCGACGTCCTCAGCCGCCGAACGTGCCCGCGCCGACAGATTGCGAGCACACCACAGGTCCACCTGATCGGCGGGCGCACCCAGCCGATAGCCGTTACCGTCGCCGCGATCAATCCTGATGTCGCCCAACGGTTCCAAGGTTTTACGAAGCCGAGCGACATTCGCGTACAGACTCGCGCGGGCCGCCTGCGACGCGTCCCGGTTCCATACCCGCTCGATCAACGTCTCCACCGGCACCGAGCGGTTGACGTTCATGGCCAAGACCGCCAACACGGCCGATTGTTTAGCCGGGCCCGCGCCGTACACTCGATCGCCGTCGACGATCATGACGTCGCCCAGTATGCGGATGCGGATGCCGGGGTTGTGCGTCATCGCACCACAATACGGCCATACCGCGGGCGATCCAATGCCTTGCCCGGCGAGGTGGGCGCTTCGTCACCGTTCACGAGCCCGACATTCGCCGCGTCCAATCGACAACACGGCCCACCGTCTCCTTGACGGCCGGTACCCGAGCCACCAGGCCACACGCCGCCACACGAAACCCGCCATACCCTTCCGGAGCCGCACCGACCGGGTACAAATGACGCAACCACAATCATCGGCGGCGAAGGAGCAGCAATGACGGAGAACACCTCCCGGGAAAACAGTCCGAGCGAAGAGAAGAGCGACTCGACCACGACCTCCACCGACGCCGAACGTGTCTCGGAGGACAACACCACCGACGCCAAAGCCACCACGCCGGACGCCTCGGCCGCCACCGACAACACCGACGCCGCAGGCACATCGACGAAACCGGCGGAAAAGGCGGCAGACGACTCGACAAGCGAACCGGCGGAGGAAGCCGCCGCCACGACCGACGAAACCTCTCACGACGACAAGGCCGCAACACCGGCCGAACCCGTGACCACCGGCACCTCCGCGGCGGGCGAGGAGACCGGGCCGGGCGCCGAGAACAACAAAGAGGAATCGACGGACTCCGACGAAGAGGAAGACGAAGAAGACGAAGAGTCCGAAGAGTCGTCGAGCAGCTCCTCGTCCAGTTCCAGTAGCTCCGACGACGAGGACTCTGAGGACGACGAAGACGACGAACCGCACGGCGACGAGCGTCACGCCGACGGAGAAACCACCGAACAGTGACCCGGACACGACGTCCCGGCCATGTCGTCGGCGCCGGCTCGGTGCTCGGTGACGTCATCGGGGGATTCGGCATCACCGCGCAGATACGTGTGCGGGGCTGTCGAGCGGTCTACCGGGCCGAAGCCGATGGCCGGGTCGTCGTGCTGAAGACACTGTGCCGTGATGCGGCCGCCAAGGCACACCGACGGTTCGACAACGAAGCGGCCGCTTTGCGCCTGCTGCACAACGTCGATCGTGTACCCGACCTGGTAGCCACCGGAACGACGGGTGTGCAGCGGTACATGGCCGCAGAATGGTGCGACGGCGTGACCCTGCGCGCCCTGTCGTCCACAGTGTCTCGAGGTGTCGCCGTCCTCGAGGCGCCCGCCATCGACTTCGCCGACCTGGCGACGGCAACGGCCGACGCGGTGCGCCTCGTCCACGACGCCGGTGTGGTCCATGCAGACCTGAGCCGTCTCAACCTGCTCACCGACGGAAAAACAGTCGTTCCGGTCGATTTCGAAAGCTCTCTGCATCCGGAGTCACCCAACCGAATCGCTCGCCGGATCACCTGGGCGTATGCCGCCCCCGAACTCACCGACGGACCACCGGACGTCCTCAGCGACCAGTACTCCACAGCAGCAGTCCTATACCGACAACTGACCGGCCGGCACTGCCGCTCCCCCCGAGGAGATGCACCGGCCGACTCGGCGGAAGCACTGCACAAACCAGCACGCCCCCTGCCCGACCGGGTATCCCGCCGTCACCCCGGCCTCGGAGACGTTCTTGCACAGGCGTTGTCGATCGACCCACGCGACCGTTTCGACACGATGCACTCGTTCACGAACGCCCTCGAGAAGACGCTCGCCCCCTGAAAGTTCCCAACAAATCAAGTACCGGTGACAAAAACGGGCCCGGGCCGCTCCGATGACGGTGCTGTAAAGGCCGGCGCAGATCGAACAAGCTCCGTGCCCAAAAAACAACCGCGGCCTCACATCACAGCCGCCGGCTGCCGCGCTTTCAAACCCTGTAAACATCTTGGGCCCTCACCGGCTGTTGCTACCGCGAAGCCACAGAACATTCGTCCTGTTTGGATGAAGGCGGTGATGGCACGGGTGACGGTGGTGGCGCGCTGGGGGCGGCAGCGGAGTTCGCGCAGGATGCGCCAGGTTTTCAGTGGCGCGAAGACGCGTTCGCCACGGGCGCGAAGCCGGGCATAGGTCCTCGTGGGTTCGAAGCGGTGTTCACCGCATCCGGCGTAGCCCTTGTCGACCAACGCGGCCATCCCGGCCTGGCGCAGACCTGCAGGGATCCGCCAGATTCGTGCAGCAGCGGTGTCGCGGACCGACCCCGACAACGCACCCGATGTCCACAACAGATACCCGTCCGGGTCGATGATGGCCTGCACGTTCATGCGGTGACAGCGACGCCTGCCCGGATAACGAGATCGATCGGCTCACAGAAGGCCAAGCTCCCATCGACGATCACGAACGCGTCGGCGTCGACATACCCGTTCGTCTGTTGAGGTTGGAGAAAACGACGAACCGTCATCAGGTACAAAGCGGCCGGCCGTGGGGTCGTATTCACGCGTCCCGAGATGAGTCAGACCGGTGGTCCCGCAACGGACAAAGGTTCGGCGACGGGCACGACCGCTTCCGTCGGGTCAATCGCAGCGCCACCCCCGCATGCGACCTCTGGGCACGATCACCTTCGCCGACAGGAAAAGTATGACCAACCCGACGGCGGTAATGGTCAACACGAAAGCCTGGTCACGCATCTCCTTGCCCGGATCGTCGGGCAGAATCGGCGCCGCCGCCGGTGCGAGCGCAAGCTCCTCCATGTCCGTGAGCACAGTGGTCAATGCTCGGTACGGGTTGAGTTCACCGTGGCCGACGACCGCGTTCCAACCGTCCGGCGGGTGGTTGGCCGTGACCGTTATCCGGTAGGCGATCTCGTCGGGGGTCGCGTCGGGATAGTAGGACTTGAGCAGCGCCGCCGTCGCCGACACGTAGGGCGCCGCGAAACTGGTGCCACCCTCATCGCGCCGTCCGTATCCCCCGCCGGAGGGCGCTGGGCCGTCGATCTCGGCGCCGGGAGCGGCGACGTCGACATAGTCACGAATGCTGGAGCTTTCCACATGGCCGCCATCGGGTCCGATGCCCGCGACGGCGATGACGTTGTCGTAGGCGGCGGGATATTCGCGGTTGCCGTCGGCGCCGGAGTTGCCCGCGGCGGCCACCACGACGACGCCTTCGTCGTGAGCACGTTTGATCGCGTTTTCGAGCGCGGTCGTGTGAATCGCCGTCAACGACAGGTTGATGACATCGGCGCCGTCGTCGATGGCCCGGTTGATGCCGTTCACGACCGGGATCACGGAGTCGCGGTGCGAGGAGCCTTCGATGCTCTCGATAACCCGGTACGACAGGATCTTCGCCCCGGGAGCAATGCCGTGAAACGGTGACGACCCGTCGGCTTTGCCCGCGATGATGCCGGCGACGAGGGTGCCGTGCGACGCCATGTCACAGCGCGGGCCCATCTCGTCCTCGGTGAAGTCGTAGGCACCGGCGACCTGGCCCTTCAAAATGGGATGTTCACCGACACCGGAGTCGATGACCGCGACCTTGACGCCTTCGCCCTGGGTCAGGGGCCAGATCCGTTCGGGCTGAAGCCTTTCCAACGGCCACGGTCGTTGTGGCATGGGTTCTTCGCGGAATTCGGGCTCGCAGTCCTCGGCGTATGCCGGGGAAGGCGCGAGAACAATCGACGACGCCGCGATCAGGATGATCGCCGTGAAACGGCCCAGCCGCCGCCAGAACACCGAAGGTCACCTCCTGGTCAGTGGTGGAGCCGCCGATCCGGCTCCACCGGCGTTCAATTCGACACCGGTTGTGGTGCCCCGTCTTGACGCCCGTGCGGAACCTGGTCGTATTGGCCGGTGATGATGTTGGCCATGTGGCCGCGTGCTTCGTTGTCGGCGTCCCAGTAGCCGGAGTGGCCGCCGTCGGATGCCGGGAACACGCGCCCGCCGAAGTCGTGGTCGATCGGGTCGTTGCCGTGGATCTGCGATACCCAACGGATCGAGTCGTCGGACGACCTGGTCGCCCACACGTTCTCCGCGTCTAGTCCTATGTAGTCTGCCGCGGTGTTGCTCGCGGAGAACCCGCCACCGGGGCTGGCCACCTGGACGAGGTTGTCGATCTGAAGATCGTGATTGTGTGCGGCGTATCCGATGGTGGAGGCCCCGTAACTGTGTCCCATCAGCGTGTTGATGGACGGAGCTCCCTCGTGTGTGGCCCTCAAACCCTGTTGGAAGTTCGCCAGATCGGCCCCGGCGTCCTCGTAATAGTGGTCGAAGATGGCGTTGGGTACGACACGGTTCGGGGCGTCGTATCCGAGCCAGGCGACGGCCGCGGTGCTCTTGTCGGGCATGACACCGGCGGCGTCGGACTGCATCGCCATCGACCGCGACACGATGCTCTCCAGCCCCTCGGCGTCGGCGCCGGTGCCGGGCACGAAGGTCACAACATGGTCGGCGGTGTCCGGGTTACCGACCGCGATGACGGCTTGACCGTCGGCAGCGGAATCGTAGTCCAACAGGTACAACTGTTCGGCGGAATCGGTGCGCCCCAACTGCCCCTGAATGTGGTCGAGGTTTTCGAGCCTCGTGTTGACGTCACGCAGCTCCCGCTGCGCCTGGGTGGCCTCGTAAGCCTGCACGTCGTGCGGCGAATAACTTTGCCGCCGCAGGTCGCGGACCCGTTCCTCCAGTTCCGTCCGCTGGCCGGTCAGGGTTCCGCGTTCGGCGTCCATCCCGAGCCGATTCGCCTGGTCACGTGCCGTCGCGGGGACACCGTCCAGCGCGCCGATCTCGTGGGGTCGTGAAGTGATCAGCTGTTCCTGCTGTTCCAGCGACAGGTCATCCCACCACTGCTTGACCTGCTGCGGGTTGGAACCCTCCGGCGGAACCTCACCCGTGCTTTGTGTACCTGCCATGCGGACGTTGGTGGCTCCGGTCAGGGCCACGAGTTCGCTTTGAGCGCGCTGGTCGGCGGTGTTGGCGCGCATCACGGCGTCTCTGAGATAACCGGCGACCTGTTGAGCGCGTTGTTGTGCGGCGGCGACGGCGGCCGGCGACGGGTTGCTCCCCAGAGCGGACCAGTTGACGTGCACGGAACCGTCCTCGCCGACGTGCCCGGGGATCTGGGGCGCCATCGCGACGGCAGACTCGAGCATCTGCTTGGACGCGTCGATCTCACCGGCCAACGTGGAGACCACGTGGTCGACTCTACCGTACGACTGTGCCGTGTTTCCGAAGTCCTGCGTGTGTGTGGCGAGTCGGTGAGACGCCGCGTCGGAGTCGGCTCCAACCCAGGCGGCTGTCAGCCCCACCCGGTGTCGGTCGGTGTCGGCGCCGTACTGTTCCAGTTCACGAGCCAGCTTGCGGGCACCGTCTGCAGTGGTCCTCAGCGAGGCCGAGTCGGCCTGACGCAACTGTTGGAACGACACCATGGCCGTCATCCTCTCCCCGACAGCTGATGGGTGAAGGCACCGAAGTTTTGTGCCTGTCTGCCGTCGTTCATCGCGTGGTTACCGGCCGCCAGGACCACCCGGTCGGCCGTGCGCTGCGATTCCAGCGCAAGGTTGCCCGCCAAGTGCTCCAACCGTTCCAGGGTCTGTCGCAGGGTGGAGACGGAGGCGAAACCGTCGTTGCCGGTGCACCCCTGACACAGGTTTTTGGACATGCTGTGGACGTAGGACTCCGCGTCCTGTCCTACGGTGCGGATCCGGGCACCTAGATTCCGCACCTCATGCTCACTGATCTGCATGTCGGGACCTTTCAGCCATGGACGGTGGCAGTGGGTAAAGCCACTCTAGAGCGATTTGGACCTTAGCGGAAGACCCAAAGCAAAACGATTTGAGTACTGGTATCCGGGCTCCGCTTTCCCGACGGCGGCGACGCACCACCGTGCAGCGTCATACACCCTCGGCGGCTTCCCCCGTCCGGCACGTAACCGAGCGCATCAACCACGCAAGGCGACCAGCTCTTCCATCAGTACCGACATCACATCCGTCAACGCCGACGTCGCCAACTTTTCGGCATCGTCGTTGGGGCACGGGAGTGTGCAACTCACGGACTGAACGACGAAGACGTGCGAAGCATCCAGGAACGCCCCCGCCGCGTTCTCCTCGAGATCGGACTCGATACGGCAATACGCTCCCGCGTCGGTCTCCTCGACGTTGCCGACGAGGTCGTCGGCAAGCCCTTCGGACTCCTCGACCACTTCACAGACATCGGCTTGACCGTCCGTTTCCACAATCAACAGTGGAACGGCGTGAAGATCGTTCTCCGACAAAACCCTCGCCTCGATCGACACCGTGATCGCCTCGAGCCCTTCGATCCAGCAGGCACCGTTCTGGTTGGGAATCCCCGCCAGGTTTTCGTCGATCCCCGCGGCGACCGCCTCGCACAACGCAGCCTGTGCCGCATCGTCCAACGGGCCGGCGGCGAACCGCTCGTCGTTGTCGAGGACCTCCTGAACGGCGGCGACCTCCTCGGGGTCCGCCGACCGCTCGTCGGGATCCGACCCGCCGCAGGCGGCCGCAAACGACAGCATCGCCGCGCATACCCCGATGGACAGCAGCCTGGAAGCATGGGTTCGTATCGTCACCGCGGCTCACCTTTCTCGGTTGCATCGGCTCCCAACCGTGGAGCCGCAGGCGACTATATCTACAGGTGTCCATGGCTCGTCAAGCATGTGGACGGCACCGTGAATCGGTCACCGTGTGGCCTCACCGAACCGCCGCACACGACGTGGGCGTCGCGCCTCTACGCCGAATCGCGCTCGATCAACGTCGCCGGGAACACAACGCGCTGCGGCTCCCGTTTCTCGTCGTTGATGCGCTGGAGAAGCAGCTCCCCGGCGGTTTTCCCGTGTTCACGGGAGGCCGTGGCCATGGTGGTCAGTCTCGGCGAGACCATGGCGGCGGCCTCGATGTCGTCGAAGCCGACCACGGCGAGATCTTCGGGCACGCCCAGGCCCGCGTCCTTGGCGCCGTAGACGGCACCGATGGCGACGACGTCGTTGACGCAGACGATCGCGTCGGGTGGTTCGGAAAGCTCCATAAGAGTGGCGACGCCGCGGTTACCGCCCTCGAGGCTTACCGACTCCTCCACGACAAGCTCGGGTGTGTCCCCGACAACGTCCCGGTATCCGTCCACACGCAACTGTGCCGTTGCGTCGTCATCGTCGGACGTGATGAACGCGATGCGCCGGTACCCCTTGTCGCGCAGATATTGTGCGGCGGCCGCACCGGATTCCCGGTCCGCGTTGGTGACCACGTCGAAGCGGCCACCGGGCAAGTCCGCGCCGAGAACGACCAGCGGTATTCCCGAGTCCAGCACGGGTTGGATGTCCGCAGTCGTCTTCCCGACACCGGAGATGACGACGCCGTCGGCCCGGGTACCCATCTGGCGCAGTACCTCGCGCTCGGTGCCCGGATCGCCGTCGGTGCTGGTGACGATGCAGTGGTACCCGGCCGGCGCGAGCGTGTCCTGAAGGCCTCGTGCGGCGGCGGTGTAGAACGGGTTGGTGATGTCGGGAACGACCAGCCCGACGGTGTTGGTGCGGCGGGCTCGCATGCTGCGGGCCAGTTCGTTCGGCCGGTAATCGAGCTCCTCGATGATGGCCATGACCTTGGCGCGCGTGGCCTCCGACACGGGACGCCGCGAACTAAGCACATGGGACACCGTGGTGACACTGACCCCGGCCTTGGCCGCTACGTCGGTGATACCGACACGGTCACGACGTGCCACTGGTCACCACTCCTTTAACGTCTCGATCGGTTACAAGCCGTTCATCGTCGACTCTACCGGTTCGCAATACGATTTGCGTTCCATAGCAGCTGCCGAGTCCCATCCTGCCCAACACTCGTAATCGACACGCACGACGCGCCCGCACGGTTGCACTCGCACCGCATAAAACCGCACATCGACCGGCAACCCACTCCCGTCGCCACCACTTCGACCCCCCTCGGGCTTCACACAACGCCGCTCATTCGGAAGAAGCCAGAACCAACATGGGCTTGACCATAAAACAGGACATATGGGCGGTTTCGCCACCCCCTCCGGTGCGACATGCGGCACACCCCCGCCAATGCGCGCCACCCGAACAACCACCACCGTCCACACACCACCCGCCTGCGGGGGAGACCCCTGCCCGGATGAACCGATCGGCTCATCCGGGCAGGTGCGCATCGCGGCCGGGCATTACCCGATGCGCACACGTGCAGGTCTAACCCCTGCACACGGTCCGTTCTATGTGTTCCCCCAGGTCTTCACACGGTCTTGCCCCTTGTTGTCACAACCGGAACCACCGGTGGTGTACCGGTCTCCATACACGTACGCCCAGTTGCCCACAACGCTTCCGTCGTAACCGGAGATGTTGTCGTTGTTGTAAAACTTGTTGCCGTGCGAGGCACATTCACGGGCCTGATCGTTCTGATCCGCACACCACTGGTGGCAGAACCAATCCGAGTACTGCGCCCTCACACCCGTCCGCTTGAACGAGTTGTCGTAGAAGCTGTTGTTGTTGCTGTCGTTGCGGACCCGGACCGGATCACCACTGATGTATTCGAAGCGGCTGTCGAAAACCTTGTTGCCGTTGCTGTGGTGCGCAGCGTAGACACCATGCATCATGCCCCCGTTGGGCGCGGCGTTCTCGATATTGGTGAAGGTGATGTTGCGGAACGTGTTGTTGCTGGAGTTCCACAGGTTGATGGCACCGTAACCGGGGTTGCCACCGGTGTGT
This sequence comes from Candidatus Stackebrandtia excrementipullorum, assembly GCA_019113825.1. GTDB lineage: Bacteria > Actinomycetota > Actinomycetes > Mycobacteriales > Micromonosporaceae > Stackebrandtia > Stackebrandtia excrementipullorum. Next base: position 15,603 of record DXGR01000042.1, read on the forward strand.
TTGCTACCGATGTTCGAAAACCACATGTTCTCGACGGTGTTCTTATTCAAGCCGACACCATCGGCCCGCACCATGCCGTTGACGGTCTTGGTCTTGCCGCGGAACTGCAAACCGCCGCTGCTGTAGTCCTGAACCTTCAGACCGTAGAAGTGCAGATTCGCGTTTCCGCCGTCCTCACCGGCGGGCGTGGAGGCGGAAAACCAGTAGCCGTTCTTGTTGTTGCCGCTGAAAACCGGTCGACTGTCGGACTTGAGCCGCTTGAAGGTGATGGAGTGCCCGGGCACGGTGAACTGCCACTTGGTGGTCCCGGCGACGTAGGTGCCCTTGTCGATGAGGACTTCGACGTCGGTGGTGGGCTTGGCTTTCACGAGCGCCTGCTCGGCACCCTCCAGCGACGCCACCGCCTTGGCGAGCGTGCTGCCGTCGTTCTTGTCGGACCCCTTGGTCGACATGTACACCTTGTACGGTCCGTCGGCAGCGGTGACCGTGTCGGTCGTCGTTTCGGCCGATGCGACATAGGCGGAGCCGGTGAAAACCAAGGCCACCGCCGCCACGACGGAGGCGAGTGCGACTACTCGTTTGCGCATGGACGGCACCATATGGCCTCCTCAAGTCCACGAGCAAGGCTTGAGATGGTGACTTTTACCGGCCGGCAGGACCATCGCCCACAAAACCCCGCGTTTCCGCAGGTCGGACACCGCTTAGCGGACAGTACCGCCATCGGCACGGCCGTTTTCATGGATGTTTTATGGCCCCACCACCGACCACTTAACACAGATTTAACAACAGTCCGATCGTCACCACACGCCTCGCGACCACCGCGTCGACGGCTCGCATTCATCCATTGTGCACAAAGGTGCACATCGCGCTCGATTGCGCGATACTGGAAACCGTGACCGACCTGATGCGCGACCCGGCACTTGCCGTCGTGGTCACCCTCGTCGCCACCGTCGTTGCAACGCTCACATGGCTCTACCCACGAAAACCACGGCCGACCGCCGCACGGCTCACACCCTCCGAAATCGAGGAGCAACTGGCCACACTGTCACATACCGTTACGCGCCATTGGCGTCAACAACTGCCGAAGCAGGGCCTGGACCCCGCAGCAGACCTACCCGTCCGACCCGGTTGGAGCGCCGACGTGGACACGGCGTCGCCCAGCCTCGACGTCATGTTCGGCGGCGCCATCTCCGGGCACATCCGACGCCTGCATCTGACGGGACGGACCACCACCACCGCCGCAGGCGACTTCCTGACTTTGCCCACCCGGCAACTGGTCGTCTTGGGCCGCCCCGGGGCGGGGAAGTCGGTACTGGCGGGCCTGTTGGCGCGTGACCTGCAAGGCAAGCGCCGACAACTCGGGCGACGGGTTCCCGTGGTGTTCACGGCCGCCGGCTGGCGCCCCCGGCCACGCCACTCACCTCTTGGATGGCCGACGTGTTGACGCTCGACTTCGGTATCGCTCGGGCCACCGCCCGACAGCTCATCGACCTCGGGGCCGTCATGCCGATCGTGGACGGACTGGACGAATGCGCAGACCCCGGCACCGCCGTCCGACAACTTCACGAATGGGCGCAGCGGGACACCCCGTTTGTCGTGACGTGCCGCAACCGTCCGTTCCTCGACGCCCACACCGATCACGGAGCACTCGCCCGGGCCGCAGTGGTCGAGCTTCGTCCACTGAACCCCGAAGACTCCCTGAACTATTTGGACCCGCATCGGGCCGCCCGCTGGGAAAAGGCCCGCGACAAGATCGAACAGAACGAGGCACTGGCCACAGTGCTGACCAGTCCTCTCATGGTGAGCCTCGCCCGAGATCGCTACCGGCACATCCATCCCGATGAACTGTGCACCATGGATCAACCGGAGACGTTGTCCGAGGTCCTTCTCGACCAGTTCATACCCATGGCCTTTGCCGAAGAAACCGGTGAATATTCGGCCGCCAACGCCCACCGGTGGTTGACCTTCATCGCCGAACACCTGCACCGCCGCAACAGCGCACTCATCGCATGGTGAGAACTCCACCTACGGCACCGAGCGGCTTCCCGCTCGAAAACCGCACCTGAACACCGCCGGCCTTCGAACGCGCTGGTGGGATTCAGGCTCGTTGATCACGGCCCTGGTTCCCAGCGGGTACTTCGGTGTGATCGTCGGGTCGATGGCCGGTTGGCAGGTCGGGTTGGGAGCCGCATGCCTTACCCTGCTGGTCTTGGCCGCATTCTCCCAGCACCACATCAGGGTGTCGGTTCAGCCTTTCGACGGCAGCATCGACCCCGCCACGTCTCACGCCCTGGACCGCGCCCATACGTGGTCCCTCCTCGTTGCCACGGTCGGCGGCGGGCTTTTCATCGGCGCCGTGGTCGCATACGCCCTCTGGCTTGATGCGGGTCGGCCACGGGCGTGGGTATGGGGGTCACCACATGTTTGATGACGATGCTGTTTCTCGGTTTCAAGGCGGCCAGGCCCACCCGACTTCTCGAGGACATCACCTCGCAGCAAGAGCAGCTACACCACGCACAACACGATAAACGGTTTATCCTCATCGCGATGTCGGTGTGCACCGCAACGATATGCATCGGCGTGTGGACAACAGTGGCTTTCGTTCAAGGTCCCGTCATCGCGCTGAGCTTTCTCCCGTTGGCTGTTCCTTCGGCGCCATGGTCGGCCTCGCCGCAACGTACTCGGGGTCGGTGGAACCCGGGTTCCGCGCGCGTCCCGAGAGACCAGTCCCGTAGCCGCATACGCTGGCCGAATTGGCGCCGACAGCGTGGCTGCGACACCAGATCACCCGGCGGACGTTGGCTCGCAAAGGTCTACCTCCCAAGAACGTCATCGGGTTTCTTCAATCCGCCCACGAGCGCGGTGTGCTCCGGCAGACCGGAGGCCACTACCGGTTTCGGCACGCCCTCCTACAGGAGCACCTCGTCGACCGTGCCTCTGCCGACAAACCGGCGATACTCGACTCCTGAACGGTCACGACGACTTGTCGGCGTCGGCCAACAACATGAAGTAGCAGTCGTCGAGGTCGGTACTCTGCCTGGCGAACTCGGCGCCGGCCCTCGTCAACTCCGCCGCGACCGCCGTCGACGCCTCGCCGTCGACCGGAAACAGCACGGTTCTACCGGCCACGGGGGTGACGGTTCCGAAACGCGACAGATCCGGGACCGTGTCGCCCGAGATGACGAACTTCTCGGTGGCGGGCAACCGCTTCAACAGGTTCGGGACGGTGTCGGTGCCGACGATGTCGCCGTCGGACAACATGGCGACACGGTCGCTGAGAATCTGAGCCTCCGACATGTCGTGCGTGGTGATGAGGATCGACGTCTCGTCGCGAACGTCGGTGAGCATCTTCCACATCTGCCGCCGCGCGGCGGGATCGAGTGCGGTCGTGGGCTCGTCCAGCAGCAACAGCTTCGGCCTCGTCGCCAACGCCATGGCCAGGATGACGCGTCGCTGATAGCCGCCGGACAGTTTCTGTGCACGAACGTCCCTGCGGTCCCACAGGTCCAGCGCGGTCAGCAGTTCCCGGGTGCGGGCGGCGGCGGTTTTACGGTTGACACCCCGGGCGCGAAGATACAGGTCGACATGTTCACGAGGCGTGGTGAAGGGGTCGGGCGCAACGCCTTGCGGGACAAGGGCAAGAGTGCGTCGGACCGTCGCCGCGTCGGTGGCGACGTCGACGCCGTCGATGATCACGTCACCGCTGTCCGGCCGCAACAACGTACTCACAATGCTGGTCAACGTCGTTTTTCCGGCACCGTTCGGTCCGACCAGCGTGAGGATCTCGCCGCGTTCGATGTCCATCGATACGCCGTTCAAGGCGACGACCTTGCCGAAACTCTTCGACACCGAACGTAGTTGGGCGACGTGGTTCACGTGTTCCTCCTCGGGCGCACGATGTGTCCGGTCCCGCGGTTGGGAAGGCCTTCTCCCCCGTCGACGACGATGTCGGCGCCGGTTATGTGGCGGGCCGCCGACGACGCCAGGAAGCAGGCCGTCTCGGCGATGTCGGTGACGGTGCCCGCACGTCCCAGGGGAATGGACGCGGCCAAGCCGGCGAGCTCGACGATGGACAAACCGTCCGGGCGCTCCTCGGCGAGGAAACGGGTCCCGACAACGGATCCGGGGCTGATGACGTTGACACGCACTCGATGTCGACCCGCCGGCGAGGCCAGCGACTTCGCCAGGTTGGTCAAAGCGGCTTTGGCCGCCGCGTATGCGGGGTGCGACGGGGAACCGTCACGAGCCACGATGGACCCGATGTACAGGAGAGCGCCGGCGTTGTCGGCCAAGAGCGGAATGCCGTGCTTCGCCAGCAGGAATCCGGCGCCGGCGTGGACGGCCATGACCCGATCCCAGTCGTCGACCGTCACCTCGACCAACGGCTTTTGTGGCCCGAGAACACCCGCACAGTGCACGATCGCGTCGATACGGCCGTGCGCGCCCACAATCTCGTCGAGGGCCTTGATCACGGCGTCTTCACTGGTGACATCGCACGCGATGACGCCGTCGTCCGTGCCGTCGAGGTCCAGACCGGCCGCTACACCACCGCGTTCCCGCCACAACCGCATACAGTCGGCACCGATACCGCTTGCTGCTCCCGTCACCACCATGACCCGTGTGTTCATTGAGACCCCGCCTCCAATGTCATCAGTCGCCACGCCGGGCCAGTCCACACCATCCGGCGCAGGTCCCCCGCCGGATCGATGACGCCGCGACGCATGAGCCGGGCCAGGACGCGCTCGAAAATGAGCCTGCTGGCCATCAACCTCGGGTGCCCGGTGTCGTGTGGAGACAGTGCCGCGAACGCGTCGGAGTACGCATCGGTCGCCACCCGTTCGGCCACACGAGACAAGGCGTCCCCCAGAGACGAACCCGCGTCCACGGTCACGAACCGGTGATCGTTGCCCGACAGCCAGCCCAGGTGTCGCAACCGCAACAGCGCCAGAGCCCCCGGTTCGGCTGCGGGTGTGACGAGCTCCGCCAGGTCCGGCAACGGTGCGATGTCGGGTGCCGGCCGGTCGGCCGTCCACATCACCGCCGCCCCCACCCCACGATCGTCGTCGTGGAGGCAGCGCATCCCCACCGCGACCTCGGCCGTGGGCAGCACCCACAACTTGGTGACGGTGTCGAGGTCCCCCACAGCACCCGACAGGCACAACTTTTCGCCCACCATGAGGTCCAGCAGCGCGCCACCCACGACAAGCAGGCCCGCCGACGACCATTCCAGGTCGGGACGGTCGACGTGGAGTGCGTCTGCCAGATCGCCCGCAGACGCGGCGATGATGTCGGCAGCGCGTTCGGCGGCCCTGTCCATGTGGCCGTCGGGGTCGTCGACCGGTCGCACGAACATGGACCCGAGAACCGGTCGCCCGTCGTCACCGGTGACGATCAGGCCGGTCTCGGCGGCGACCTGCGGGGGCTCCACCTCGTGACCCGACGCCAGCTTCAGGACCGCGCCGCGAACGTCCTCTTGAGACAACACCTCGACCGCGGGCGTCGTCTCGCCGAACAAAACAAGTCTCACGGCAACTCCCATTCCGGGCCGGACAGTTCCACCAGATCGGTGTCGGGGACCAACCAGGTCAGCGCCGGAGACAGAACGCCCACGACACCGCCCGATTCGAGACGAATGCGGTGTCCCGCCCCACCGGCGATCGGGAACAGTTCGCCCTGCTCCAGCCGATGCCACTCGACGGGGCCGTCGGGCCGTGGTCGGTAGGCCACGTGACACGTCCCCGCCATACAGGCAATCTCATGTGGACTGCTGTGTTGATGAGCGGGCCCGATGTACCGGCCGGGCCCGTCGCAGTGGTAGACCACCCGACCGGAGGCACTGGCCGGTAGCCGCGGATCGACTTCAAGCGTCAAGCCGTCGGCCGGTCGGGTCCGGTGCCGATCGACCACGCGAAAACTCTTCGCCGTCACGGTTCTCGCCACCGTTCGTCTCCGCTGGTGTACCAGACGCACAACCCGATCACCGCCACCACGATGGCGGCGTGACCGAACCAGGCGCTCAACGACAGTTCCGCCAATCCTGCGGTTGCGCGCATCAGCTCCGCCAACGACGCGGTCGGGACCGCCGATATCGGTAGTTGCAGCCACTCCGGCAGCAGCGCCATCGGGTAGTAGACCGGCGGGAGAAGAACCAGCAGGTAACCGATCATGTTGGCGATCGAGGCGATGTAGGCCGGGTTGTCCCAGCGACGTGAAATCGCGAACCCGACGGCACAGCCGAACATCCAGGCCAACAGCAGCGCCGGAATCAGCGCGAAGATGCGCCACAACGGCCTGTCTCCGAGGATCGCGAACACCACAAGCACGACCGTCACCGGGGGCGCGATGTAGAGAAGACGCGACACCGACAGCCCGAGCAGATACGTCAACGGGCGGATCGGGGACGCGACGAGCATGTGGTGAAGCTTGCGCATCCGGTACAGGACAACGGTTTGCGGCAGCGACACGATACCGCCCGTGACGGCGAACGCGATGGCCGCCCCGACGAACGCGTGCTGCCCCAGTTCACGCCCGGCCACCATGGTGAACACGAGGAAGAACGACAGCGGCATCGCCGCCAACGTCAAATACACCATGGGTTGTCGCACATTGGCGCGACTGCTGAGTACCGCGATGGGCCACACGCGTCCACGTGGCGACGTGATGGTCCGGTCGGTCATTCGATGTTCACCGCCTCGGCCGGCAGGTACAGCTCCACAAGCCCGGATTCGCTGTGCACCACCAGTTCGTCGACATCGTCGACGTCGACCCGTTGGCCGGCGGTCAGGTCGAGGACCTGACCGCCGGTGGTGACCTCTGCGGTGCCGCGCAGCACGAAGACCTGGGCGGGGCCGTCGAGTTCGCACACGCGCCACCGGGCTCCCGGCGACGTGGTCTGCACCAGCTCGTAACGCCGGTGGTCGACGGGCCATCCGTGGCGGACGTGTCGCACCGCAGCGGTCATACCGCTCCCGACGCCAGACGGGAGGCGCGTTCCCTCAGTTCCTCCAACTTGGATAGACGGTACATGTCCGGGAAGTAGCCCTGGTCGGCCATGTCGGCGCAAACCGGGTACGGCCCCTCCATGGATCCGTTGTCGTCCAGCGCATGCGCACGACACGCACCACGACATTCCTGTTTAAACACACAGTCGCCGCAGATCCCGGTGAGTTCGGCGTTGACATACCGTTCCCTCCGGTACTCCATGTTCTGCGCCTCCCAGATGTCGCTCAGCGACAACTCACGGATGTCACCGAAGTAGGCCTCCTCGGTGTCACGGCTGGCCGCGCAGATGGTGACGCTGCCGTCGGGAAGTACACCCAGCAGCGGGAAGGAACAACTCGTGACGTTGTCGACGGTGCATCCACCGGCCGTGGTGTGGTTACGCAGGCGCGGTTGCAGCGACGGCGGAATCATCGCCGGCGGAACCTTCGCGATCACGTTGCCCTTGTAGTTCTCGATCGCATCGGCCATCAGATGCAACGCGTCGTGCGTCTGGGAGAACGGGATCTCCAGTTTCGACATGAACCGGTTCGCACGGCCCAACGGGTTGGTGAGGACGAACTTCAGATATTGCAGGTTCATGGTGTTCGCCAATGTCACCAGGTCGCCGAGAGTGTGCCAGTTCTTTCGGTTGATGACACATTGGATGTCGGAGGTGAGGCCGGCGGCGTCAAGCCTGCGCAGGCCGGCGACGGTCTTGTCGAAGCTGCCCTTGCCTCGGCACCAGTCGTGGCTGGGCGCGTCTCCACCGTCAAGACTGACGGCAAAGTCGATGACGTTCCCGGCGTCGCGGATGCGTACGCACTGCTCGACCAGCTTGTCGGTGACAAACATCGCGTTGGTCTCGATGTGAATGGGAATGTTTCGCTCGGCGAGCATGTCGAGGATCATCGTGATGTCGGGGTGGATGAGCGGCTCACCACCGGTCAACAACACGCCACCGGGCTCCAGCTCCTCCATGTTCAAGATCGCGGCCCGGACGTCCTCGGTCGACAGGTCCTTCGAGGTGTCCACGTTGGGGGACGATTCGACCCAACAGTGTTTACACGCCAGGTTGCATTTGAGGCTGAGGTACCAGTAGATGTAGGGCTTTCGCCGCTGAAGCGGCGTGATGCTCAGCTTCAGGCGCTCGCTTACTTCTGCCATGTCAGCACCTCCTTGGCGACGGCGGCGTCCATGAACGTGCCGACATCTCCGGCGACACGATCTGCGGGCACCTTCGGGAACCGTCCGACCACCTCGGTGGTGATCTGCTCGGTGTCACGCACACCGTCACACAGGTCCAGCACCAGGCGGCCGACGTTGTTGGTGACCAGGACCCGGCCGGCGGCTCCGGCGAGCACGGCGTAAAAGCCGTCGCCTTGTTGCTCCACTGTCAACGGTTCGCATCGCAGCGGAACCGCCGACGTCGTCACGTTCTCAGGCATGGGGGTGGGGATCCCTTCAGGATTCGGGCGCCCAGACACGCCGACGCTCCGGCGCAGACATGGCGATGTTGTCGTCGTTGAACAGGGCGGAAACGGTCAATTCGTTTTCAATGTCGTCGGGATCGCTCGGTTTGACGCACCAATCCCGTGGGTCCACCAGGAACCACTGCCCATCGGCGGAGGCGGTGACCATCCAGGTGTGCATGAGCGCGGGAAAGGTCTGCGGTGTCGCACCGAGCAGAACGTAAGCGGAGGCGACACCAAGTCGCCGTTGCACGGCACACGCGATGGAGGCGAAATCGATGCAGTTACCGGCGCGTTCCGCGGCCACCTCGTGATAGTCGGTGGGCCCGAGTCGAGCCAGCATGCGCCAACCGCTGAGCCGGTTACAGACTTCGGTGAGCACGCCGCGAGCGGACGCATCCGCTTCGGCTGCGACCTCGGCCGCAAGCCGGCTGACCACCGGGTGCTGTGGATCGACAAGGCTGCTGAGCTTCATGACCGGTTCCCGACTCGGACCCGAGGCGTCGCTACTGCATTTCCTCGACGACGGTGCCGCCGCCGGTGATGCAGACGCCACGACCGTGATCACTTGCCGCAGCCAGCTCGGCCGCGTCGATCAAAACCGGGGTCTCGTACTCGAAGATTTCCATGACACTTTCCTTTCAGTGGACGCACCGAACCTCCGACATGGACAGGTTCGGCCTACCAAACGAGAGGGGTGTTACTGCATCTCCTCGACGACGCAGCCGCCGCCGGTGATGCAGACGCCACGGCCGCTGGCGGTGGCGGCGGCCAGCTCGGCCGCGTCGATCAAAACCGGGGTTTCGTACTCAAAGATTTCCATGACACTTCCCTTTCAGACAGTGCATCGAGCCACCACTATGGAGGCCCTTCGGGCGCGCCGCGGGCACGGCGAAATCGCAGCCGGAGCTGCAGGTTCGAAGCCGACCGGACCGGGCACGTGTCCAGCGTCACGCCAATCGGACTATCCCACCGTCGGCCAAAATCCGTCAACGCCGGACGCGATACTCGTCCGGTTTAGGCCAAGATTGGAACCGGGCTTCCGTTGCGCCCATGACATTCCATCGACGTGCGATCATGCGTCTTACCACTACAGCAGGGGATTCCCTTGCTACACAATGCTTGCCACAATTCCATAAGAGACGGTCGCGCCGTCGCCCCTGGTACATTCGGTCGATCTTCGCTGGCACGTCTCGGGCCGTCAACCAACCGAACGAACGGCTTCCGACCGGGCACAGGTGGCATACATTTGCACAACACAAAACGTTTCTACGTTATGGAACGGACATACAGGAGCGGTGCCGATGAGCGATGGTCCCCCGTTGCCACCCCAGTTGACGGTACGACACCAACAACTGCTTCGCCTACTGGCCGAAGGCATCACCGATAGCGAAATCGCTCGACGGATGCACCTTTCGGAACGTCAGGTACGAAGAGAGGTGGCATCACTGCTGCACACTTTCGGATGTCGCAATCGTTTTCAGCTCGGTGCAGCGACCAGCTTCACCCTGACTCCCCGCACAAAGGGGTCGCCCTGCCCGATGTGCCCGGCGCATGAAGGCAGTTTCGTGTAGCGACGCCCCGTCAACCCCTACATCCGCGCGCTGCCGTCGGCACGTAGCGCGCGGACCTCCTGGCCGTCCGGTACCCGCCGGACGGCCGACATGGACCCGGTGCACACCAGTGATTCGACATGCCTCGATATAACCGGGCGTCATGCTGTCACTCCATCAGTCGGCTGGGCGACAGAACCATACGAGCTTTAGCAGTACATTCCCCATGGAAGTACCAGCCCCAGGCTGAGGAGCACTTTCATGACAACAGTCGACGAAATCATCGCAGCCATCGACGAGGGCACCTCACTGCTGGAACAGGCACAAGCCCGCTTCGCCCGTACCGCACACGACAGTCGAGCCCTGTCCTCGGCCCTCAGCAAACTCGACGCAGACGCCACCGCCGACCAAGCCTCTCGGGTCACCTCGAAACTCGACGAGATCAACCGCTGCATCACCACCACGACAACCCTTGCGGGCCAAGCTCACCGCAGCGCCACAACCCTCAAAGGCGATTTAACAGCCGACACCGTCGGCCGCGCTCGAGCCTTGCCCGCAGCCGCCACACATGCCCCATACGTGGCACACCCAACACGCTTGGTGACACTACCGGTCGGTAAATTCGATTATCTTCTTGGTCAGATCACATCCGGACAACACAATACGGACCGTTCGAGGCAGATGAAGCGCCAGTTCGCTCGGATCGGGATCCACGACAACACAGAAGGGCAGCAGATCTTGCAAGCCCACTTCACCGATACAGCCGCCCGCGACGACAACGTGGTGGAAACCTTCACCGGGGACTACGGCACCTTCGAAGTTCGCGATTCTCTGCTCTGCGGCCCCGGCGGTTTTCTGCACTGTGAATCGACGTGGGAGGTCGACGGTGACCGCCGCAGACTGACCACGGTGATACCGCGAGGAGGCAGGCTGTGACGTACCGAGAATTTGTCGTCCCCGACGACGTGGAGATCCTTGAGACCCTCGGAGTGACGCCTGAACAGATCGACGATGACGGGCCCGGCACCCAACGGCTGACCTTCGAGAACGACGGTCATCGGCTGGTTCTGACCTACGACGTGCTCGCCCGCTCGGTCGACCTCCATCTGACACAAAACGACGCCACGATGCTCGACATACGACGAGAAGGCGCGGTCCGCCTTGTTCCACAATGGGTCAATGCTGTCGGGTCCGTCAGGATCGACTTCGACACCGACGAGCTCACCGGCAGCCTCACGCTCACGGTCCACCCGACGATATCGATCCACGACAGCATGTTGCTCACCTGACCGACCCCATACGCAAAACGGCTCGCACGAACCATGGTGGTTCATGCGAGCCGCCTGAATCTTCGGGTCGTCTACGACACGAGGGACTCCCACGTGATCGGCCCGACGACACCGTCGGAAACCAGGCCCTTACCGGACTGGTAGGTGCGCACCGACGAATCGGTGCCGGGGCCGAAGTCGCCATCGACAACGGTGCTAATGCCGTGCTTGGCGGACAACGACGACTGGATGCCCTTGACGGCTTCGCCGTCGTCGCCGTTGCGACGGGTCATGACGGTCGCCTTCCAGGTTTCGGCACCGACCACGCCGTCGACGGTCAAGCTCAACGCGGTCTGGTGTGCACGAACTTCGGTTTCCGTGGCGGGACCGAAGTCACCGTCCACCAACAGATCCCGTCCGTGCTCCTTCAACAGGTACTGAAGGGTCTTCACGTCTTCGCCGGTGGAACCCTTGCGCAAGGTCGGCCAAGCCGGGTCCGGGCCCGGGTCCGGGTCTCCGCCGCCGAGGCCCAGGTACTGGGCCACCCCGTTGGCGTGGCCCTTCGCGGTGGCGGTCAAGAATGCCGGGTTCTTGAGCAGCGCCGCGTCACTGGCACGGTCGATGAACAGGGTCTCGGTGAGGACCGCGGGCATCCTGGTCTCACGCAGGACGTGGAAGTTGGCGGCCTTCTTGCCGCGGTCGGTCACCGACGACACCGAACGCATACCCGACAGGATCGCGGGGTGGATGGCGTTCTGCAGCGCAACCGCGCCCGCCGAGGCGCTGGTGTACCGGAAGCTTTCAAACCCGGTACCGCCGCCGGCGTTGATGTGCACGCTCACGAAGAGGTCGGCGCCCCACGAGTTGGCGTCGGATGAGCGGTACGCCAGGCTGCGAGTGGTGTCACCGGTGCGGGACATCCGAATGTCGACGTTCCAATTGGCCTTCAGGTGATCGCGCATCTGCAACGCGATCGACAGGGTGAGGTCCTTTTCCAGAAGACCGTTTCCTACGGCACCGCTGTCGGATCCACCATGGCCGGGGTCAATGTAGACGCGGGGGGTTGCCGCCGTCGTCGGGTTCGCGAACGCCTGGCCGACACCGAGAACCGGGATCGCCAGTCCGCCTGCCGCAAGCAGCAGGGCGCGACGTCGGCTGATAAGTGCTTTGGGCATGGGTACCTCACGATTATGGCGACGATAGGCATGTGCGTCGCGATATGGCTTACTGGTTGGGCATCGCTCAATCAACGAGATTGCGTTGAACGTATTCGATACCGCCTACCGCGTCAACCGTGGAGGGCATTTTCGCAACCGATAAAGATGATTTCCCATTGCATTGTCACCCCTCGGTAGCCGCGTGGCCACCACGATGAACATTGCCACACTTTTTCCATTGTGCATAAATTATGGACCATTGTCGAAAACGCCACCGGAATCGCTTTATCGTAACAATACGGGCATTGTTCGGCTATTGAACAATCCCGACTTTAAGCCTCGAGTGAAGCATCCTCGCGCACTCCGCACAAGACGCCCCCAGCACGCGGTTGACCATCCCGCCGAAGGAACCGGCCGCAACGTCGGCGCGCGCTCCGCTGCTCAGCCGACATCGAGGGATTCGGCGCCCACGCGCGAGGCTCTCATGCACAGCGAAGGCGCCGGCTCGTTCGCGGCGACGCCGACTCCACTATCGAGTGAGGACGCGTCCGAACAACGGCCATATCGAGATCGACTTCGCATTCTCATAAAACAAGATGGACACTCGATGACCGGCCCGGTTTCACGAACGCCGCGTCATCGCCCCGGTGCACGACCTTTTCGGTTTCCCGCAGCCATCTCGACCTCGTTGCCGACCGTAGGGGTGAAAGTGACGAAAAACCGACTCGCCCGCGAAACCGCACCGACAATTCCCGCAGTAAATAAGGCATAGGATCATCGGCTGGACCCGCCTTAACGCCGGTCGACCACCGGCGGCCACTCCGCTAAAACATCACGCGCTGTGCACAGATGCGTTCCCAACCCTTCACACGCGGGAAGCCCACGGAAGAGGCCACCGTTGCCGTCGACACGACCCCGGTTAGTCCGATGTAAACACATTGACGCCGCATTTCCGCGTCACGCGAAGCGGCACCGGTATCAGCGGACGGTTTTCCATCATGACGGAAAACCTTCATACACGGTGGGCAACGTCTCCTGCAAGATGCTCTTGTGCACGCCAATGGCCTCGTCGCCTTCGGGAAACATCATGCTCGTGAGCGTGACCCCGTATCGTTGCCCGAACCGATACAACGCGGCCCCCGGCGAATTCGACGAGCCGTTGAAACAGTACGTAAGCCCTGAAGACTCGTCGACGGTGAGGTCGTCGGGCTCACCGGTGAGAATCGCGTCGATGTCGCAATCCGTCGGCTCCGGGCCGTGCTGGAGCGCCTCCTCAAGAATCGCGTCGATGTCTTTCGGGGTTTGGTAACCGACCTCCAAGCTGAATCGGATGTCGTCGATGACGAGCATCCCGATCCCGCAGGTATCGGCCCGGATGGTCGACTCGGACTCCAACTGACCGGTGTCCCTGAACAGGTCACCGGTTCGATGGCAGAAGGCTTCAAACGCGTCGAAGTCCAAAGGCTCCTCGGCGAACCGCGGGTCGGACGCCAGAAACTCGTCTACCGAATACGGAGACTCCGCATCGGTTTCGGGTGCCGACTCAGGCGTTTCCGCACTGGCGCAGCCCGATATCAACAACCCGGTGACGATCGCCGCCGCCACACCACGCACTACACCGTCTCCCATATTCATCTCCGTTTCCCGTTTACCGCCACGCCCCGGGCAAACCGCCGGGCCGGGCGCATTGCCGGTGGCCGTGGGCCTCATAAATCGCTAACGCCCTGTTTGGGTAAATAAAACAACTCGAGCGGAAACCGTTGCGACACAGGTCATGGCAGCCCATTCACCACTATAGACGGGGCTACGGTCAATCGGCGGTCACATAGGATCGATCGCCGCCCGAAACAGCATGGTAGCGTCATCGCGACAACACGGGTAAATGGGCGGACGTCGATGGATGGTCACGTCGACGCCGTGAACGCGTACATGCGGAATAAGCGAGGTGCAGCACGGTGAAACGTGTACTCAGTCCACGGCTGCGTTGGGCCGGTGTGGCCGTGGCCGCTCTCGTCGCCGCTTCGGCGGCGACATTCGTGTGGTGGCCGGGCGGCGACGCCGACACCCCCATAGCCACCGAGACCGTCGAACCGTCTGCTCCCGACGCCCCGGAACACTGCTTGCAGTCACCGGTCGATACCGGTGTCACCGAACCGGTGCCCGCCCCCGACAACGGTGACGTCGAAGTGACCGACAAGGGATGGACGCTGTCACTTAAACACCCGCCGGTCGGCGCCCTGTCCTTCGGGACCGTACTGACCAACACCACCGACCTCGTGGCCACGGGCCTCACCGTGACCGTCAGCGCCCAACGCCCCGACGGTCAAGCCGTCGCCGAGGACGGATCCTCCGAGGCGTGGGAATGGTCGCAACCTCTCGGATACATCGGCCCGGGCGACGACTTCGGTTTCGGGATGAGAGCACCCATCGCATTGGAGGACCTTGAACAGGACCTCAACCTGATCGTCGACGTGGAGGTCACCGAGTGGTGGCCGATGGAAAACGATGTTCACACCTTCGCGTCCCTCACCGCCCACGTCCCCGAGGTCGAGGACATGATCGACCCGGACCGCAATCTGGAATTTTCGGTCCATTCCGACTACTGCACGCCCGTCCCGGCCGGACACACCGTCATTTTTCGGGACGGCGACGGCAACATCATCGCCGGTACAGCCGATGTCGCGGACAACCCGTCAACGGCGGAGACGCCTTACGTCGCCGAGTACACGCCGGGCGCGAACGAGTCGTTGTTGACAGAAAACAGTTGGATGCTACACACATCCCAAGAGCACACCACGTCCACAAGGTACGCCGATGTCGACATCTATCCGTACGCTCCCACCGAAGAGGAGCTTGCAACCTGATCTGCTCCTGTGGCCCGGCCTCATCTCCGTTGTGACTCATCGCGGCCGGCATGTCGCCACACCAAGGACAGACGTGTCCGACCGCTTCACGCCGAACCTCGCTCTTCCGTCCTCTACGGAACGGCCCGAGGCCGGATCAGCCGGTGCGATGTCAGGAACGATCCGGTGGTTCGACGGCGATGAAACCCGAGTGAAACAGGTCAAGCGTCGCCTCGAGGCTGCAGTCATGACTGTTGACGCCGTTGCGGTACAGAGTGTCGACCCCTAGACACCCGCGTAGATTTTGTGTCCACACACCCAGGTCCCCGATCATCGAACCGGAGTCGTTGGAGGCGTTGATCGCGTGGTAAGCGGCCAAGACCTCCTTCGTCGGGTATTCGTCCGCGTTGTCCAACACGACCATCGCCTTGGTGTTCAACAGATCGACGTCGGCCACGACCTCATCGACGTCGGACACCGACGGCATGGCCAAAAAACGCCAGGCCGCATAGCGTCGCTCACGATCCGTGACCGAAAACGGTTCGACCTCCAGGTCGGAGGTTGCCCGACCGAGTCGTGTCATCGCAAGGATCGTGGTCCGGGCGGTGTCGACCTGCCGGTAGGTGATCGGCTCGGAAAGGAACCGTTCCGCGTGCTGCGCGGCTTCCTCCACGAGGTCGGAATCGGGTTGCCCCGCGGTGTCGAGAATGACCGCACCCAAGAGGAGGTCCAGCCAGGAGCCGTCGGCGCGTGCGCGGTCCAGGTGCGGTTGCAGGGCTTTGGCGAGGCGGTCGCCGGCGAGTTCACCGAATCGGTCGTGTTCGGCCAAAAGCGCGACCGCGAACGTCGACGACAACGCAGGCGGTTGGTCGAGTGTGGTGTGCCAGGACGGTTGATCGGGCCCGGCTGCGGTGAAGAGGCCGTCGTCGGCCGACAAGGCGGCCAGTTCGGTGACATCGAACGGCCATGTGTCGTCGGGTTCGCCGGACCAGGCCATACTGACCCCGACCTGGGTCAACGCCGCGACAATAGCGATGATCAACAGGACACGGACCCGATTTACTGCCCGCCATGTGGCGGTCGGTTTCCTCATGGCATCCATTTCCACGCCTACTCGGGTCTACTGTTCCCGCCCAGTGTGGGGACCGGTGTCGCACACTGTCAACCCAGCGCCGCTTCGGACTCGTGTGGTCTGTGCTGCCCGCCACATATGTCGTCGGGTTCGCCGCTCCGGGTGACCATGCCGCCGCGGGCATCCGGCGCCGACTCGGTGACCGTAGCAATGGGACGTGACGACGGGAAGGGCGGCAACCGCTGCCCGCCCGTCGCAGCGGGTCAACAACAGCCGAGGTGTTCCCAACAGCAGGCCGTGCAGTCGGCCCGGTGGTAAATGCGGAAACGGTCGTATCCGCTGTCGCAGACGCCCGGGGAACAGTACGTTTCCCAATAGGGTGTGCACATGGCCGACGCGGATCCCTCTCCAAGGATCTTGGACAGGGCTTTATCGGCGACGGTGTTAATACGGGTGACGAGTTTCATTGCTACTCCAGGGTTCAGCGCTGACGCGATGCCGTTAAGTCATCGTATCGACACCTGCCGATCGGTCGATACTGGATACGTTGCGTCACAACGGCTTTATTTTCCAGAGGCGAACCGACCTCCACAATACGATCCCATGTGCTGCGCAGGACCGGGCGTCCGACAACCGATTACGGTTCTCATGAGCAGCCCGGTCCCGACACCGCTATCAGGCCCGCCGACGAGGCCGCGATATGTCCGTTAACCGTGGCCGCCGCGCATCCGACACCACGATCGGCCCTCCCCCGGACCCGGTCTCCCCGTCCGTTCGCGCCCCTTCGGGCGGTGCACCGTTCTCCGCGTTCAATGCTTCGGCCGCCTCCGCCAGCTGTCGGGCCTCATCCCGCTCGCACCACAGTTGTAGATACTCTTCTGCTGTCAACCACGCCATACCCCAAGCGTCGGGCACACGAGGCCGATTTTGCGGGAAGCGCGCCAGGCGAGCCACCACATAACCGGCAGGGGCGGCCCGGTCGGCTTCTTCCACCGAGATCACCGAGACGAGCAAACGAGCTGCGCGCCCGGCCTTGTGCCGGATCGTATGCACCGGAAACGGCGACTACGCGTGGGGACACGAGATCAAACGCATCGTCGAGTTCCGTCGGCGGATGAAGGACCGGTAAGCGTCGGCCGGCCCGTGGCCTGGTGAAGATCGGCACGCCGGACCATGTCGGTCTCAGGGACTGTCGACCGTCGAGGTCTCCGACGTCGACGGAGCGTCGTCCGGTTCCTCCATCGGTATGTCGGTGCCGGAGAAGAGCACCCATCCCAACAGGGCGAGCACCGCGAGCACGCCCAGCATCGTGAGCACGTATCTCCTGGTCTCCATGGCCTCATCCGATCCGACGACATCGTTCGTCGTTGATCTTAAAGACCGCTTCGCGTTGGCCGGGCAGGTCCCCGGCCAACGCGGCGTCCCGCGGTTCCCGGTGCCCATACCCCAGAGGCATGGGCACAGTCTCGTCCGTTACTCGCGGTCGCTGGAGAACGCCGCGTCGAAGGAGGCCGCGGGCGGATCGAAGTTCAACGACCGCACGAATTGGACGGCCTCGGCCGCGCCCTGAAGCCGGTCCATGCCGGCGTCCTCCCACTCAATGGAGATGGGCCCGTCGTAACCGATCGCGTTGAGAGTGCGGAAGCAGTCCTCCCACGGGACGTCCCCGTGACCGGTGGACACGAAGTCCCAACCGCGCCGGGGATCTCCCCACGGCAGGTGTGAGCCGAGCCTTCCGTTGCGGCCGTTGCCGACTCGCTTGCGGGTGTCCTTGCAGTCGACGTGGTAGATGCGGTCGGCGAAGTCGACGAGGAAACCCGCCGGGTCGATGTCCTGCCAGATCATGTGGCTGGGGTCCCAGTTGAGCCCGAACGCCTCTCGGCGACCGATGGCATCCAATGTGGCTACCGTGGACCAGTAGTCGTAGGCGATCTCGGACGGGTGCACCTCGTGGGCGAACCGAACGCCCACCTCGTCGAAGACGTCGAGGATCGGATTCCAGCGGTCGGCGAAGTCACGATAACCGTCTTTGACGACCTCGTCCGAGACCGGTGGGAACATCGCGACGTACTTCCAGATCGCCGAGCCCGTAAACCCGACCACGGTGGACACACCGAGCTTGGCCGCGGCACGTGCGGTCTGCTTCATCTCCTCGGCGGCGCGCTGCCGTACCCCTTCGGGCTCCCCGTCCCCCCACACGTGATCGGGAAGGATGTCACGGTGACGGTGATCGATCGGGTCGTCGCACACGGCCTGTCCCACCAGATGGTTCGAGATCGCCCACACCTGCAGCCCATACCGTTCCAGCACCTCACGCTTGCCGCGAAGGTAGTCGTCGTCGGACACCACCCGGTGCACGTCCAGGTGGTCGCCCCAGCAGGCGATCTCCAGGCCGTCGTACCCCCACCGGGACACTTTGGCGCACAGTTCCTCGAACGGCATATCGGCCCATTGGCCGGTGAACAGGGTGACAGGGCGAGTCATGTCGGCTCCTTCGGAAGCGTTCTCAGGTATTGCAGTCCGTCCAATGCCAGGTCGTTTTGGCTTTTCGCCAACGGCCGCCAGATCGACGCCGCCGTCGCGATGGTCGCGTTGTCGGCGGTGAAAGACTCGATGACCAGGGGACCGTCGTACCCGGCCGCCTCCAGCGCCGCGAGAATCCCCGGCCAGTCCATGTGGTCGCTCCCGGGCGCACCCCGGTCGTTACCCGACACCTGGACGTGAAAGACACGGTCGCCGGCGGCGGCTATCGCGGCGGTGATGTCGGTTTCCTCGATGTTCATGTGGTAGAGATCCAGCGCGACACCACAGTGCTCGACCGGCAGTCCCGCGATCGCCTCGAGTGTCTGGGCGACGGTGTTGCACAGGCTGGTCTCATAACGGTTCAACGGTTCGACCGCCAACCGCACGCCTGCCGATGCGGCGTGATCGACAACCGGGGACAACGACCGACGCAGTTGCTCGTACACGGCTTTCCGATGCGCCCCCTCCATTCGCCAGGTCCTCCCCACCGACGCGTACGCGGGCCCGGCGATGACGTTCGATCCGACCTCGGCGGCCACGTCCACGACGTGACACAAATAGTCCTGCGTGGACCGAATAACCGACGCAGGCGCTTCGACGAGTTCACGGCCCTCCCCCATGACGAGGACGACGGTCGCGTCAAGCCCAAGGTCGTTCAGCAGCCGCGCGGCCTTCGTCGGGTCCCAGTCGCCGGGCGCCTCCACCGGAAGCTCGATGACGTCGAACCCCCAGTCGCGCACCCGCGGCGCCAGGTCGGCCAACGCGTCGTCGGTCAACGGGGACGTCCACACCCATGTATTGACGCCCAGCTTGTTGCTCATATCCGATAGCTCCTCACCACACGATACTCACGGCAACGCGCCCGCCGGGGTGACGAATCGTCACGTCAGGCGACGACTCGTCACCCCGACCACGGCGAACACCCGCCGCACACCTCACGGTGTGACCTAACGGTCCTGCCACGCCTCGGGGAAGTTGGGCAGATCCTCACCGCCGAACTTCGCGTAGTGCAGGCTCGGCATGTCCGCGTTGCGTTCCAGGAAATCGTCCAGGTCGGCGTCGGTGATCGGTTCCTGCGGCAGAACCCACTCGGCCGGCACCTGCTCGCCGTTCAAAATGTCGACGGCGGCCAGAACCGGTGTGCGCCACTGGAAGTTCGAGTAGACCGGCGCGATCGCGGTCAAACCGGTCTCCTGCCACTTACGCATGAACGACAGCTCGTCCTCGCCGACCATGACCGGGTAGTCGACGCCCATGTCCTCGAACGCCTCCAGGGCCGCCACCGCACCGTCTCCGGCGTCCATCCAAATACCGTCGACGTCGCCGCGCTCCAGGTACTGCGTCACGACGTCCTTGATCTTGGCGCCGTCACCTTCGGTGAACTCGTCGCCGAGGATCTCCAGGTCGCTGTCGGCGAAGATCTGCTGAGCAGCGGCCCAACGGTTCTCCAGAACATCGACGCCGGGAAGAATCCGCAGCGCGAGAACCTTCGATCCCGGTTCGAGGTTGTCGACCAGGAACTCGGCGCCCTCGGCGCCGTACGCGTAACCACCGATCGGGTGGATGAAGGTCACGGCGCAGTCGGTGTTTACACCGCGGTCGAACACGATGACCGGCGCACCACTGTCACACGCGGCCTCGACGGCGGGCGTCAGTGTCGCGGTCGTCGACGGCGAGATGATGATCGCGTCGCAGTCGCCGGAGTCGACGAACGCCTGAATGTCGGAGATCTGTTTGTTGTCGTCGTCGGCGGCGTCGGAGACGCGGAACTCGCCGATGTCTCCGGACTCCTGCAGTGCCTCGACCTGCTGCTCCATGGTGATGAACCCGGTGACACGCCACGGGTTGGACACCGATGCGTTGGAGAAGCAGACCGTCGCGTCGCCGCCTTCGGTGGCGAACTCGGACGTGTCGACCCAGTCGGGTTCGATGGCCTGCAGCCACGGCTGCTCGGCGTCACCTTCGGGTTCGATGTCCCGCTGGGCCATCTCCCTGTCGAAGTCTTCCTGAACGAACCACTCCTGGTCACCGCCGGTCTGCTCTTCGCCGGTCTCGGCGTCGTCGGTGGGTGCGTCAGTGGTACATCCGGTCAGCACCAGACCGGCGATCGCCAGCCCGGCCAGACCGGTCTTTGTGAATCTCATGTGGATACTCCTATGACGTCGCCACATCGGAGTGACGAGGTGTGCGTTGACGGCGGGCCCGATCGACCGCGGCGTAGGCGACCGCGGCGATGATGATCAAGCCCTGCGCCGTCGGCCGGATGGTCGACGGCAGACTCAGTTGGTTGAACAGTCGGAACAGTGTTTCCACGGTCAAGGCACCGGCCATGGCGGCGACCACCCAGCCGCGTCCACCACCCAGGACCACACCACCAAGCACCACGGCGGTGATGGCGGTGAACTCGAGTCCCTGACCCACCTGCGCGGTGACACCCGCGTAGCCGCCGATGAGAATGCCCGCCGCGGTGGCCATCAGGCTCGATAGGACGAACGCCGTGGTCTTGACCTGCCATACACGGGCACCGGCGAACGTGGCGGCCCTTTCGTTGTCGCCGATGGTGATCAACGTCCGGCCCCACGCGGACCGCATGAGAAAGACCGCGGCGACACCCGCAACGATCACGATGATCAGCGCCCACGGCACCTGACCGATGAGTGGAACGTTGTCGATACCGTGTCGGCCCAGCTGCCGGAACTGCTCCGACAACGCGCCCGTGGGAGCTCCGCCCGTCAACCACCTGATCGCTCCGTACAGCACCAGCATGGTGCCCAGCGTGGTGATGATCGACGGCACTTTCAGGATCGTCGTGGCCAGACCGTTGACGACGCCGACGATCGCGCCGCCGGCGAACATCACCAGCATCACCGGCCAGGTCGCCGATTCGACGCCGTCGATCAACAACGCGGCGATGACGACCTGCGCACCGACCAGCGATCCGACGGACAGGTCGAACTCCCCGGAAACGATCACGAAGTACTGGCCGATCGCCAACAGGATCAACGGTGCGGCCTTTTTGACGAACAGCATCAACGGGCCGGGCGACAGGAACGACGGGTTCAGCACGGTCAGGGCGACGACGATGAGAGCCAGCAGCACGAAGACCGTGGCGGAGCCGCTGAACAGGCGATCGGTGACCGCGCGCAGGCGTGACGTATTACTCATGCCCGTCCCTCCTGCCGATTGTCGGACCCGTGTTCGACCGTGTCGAGATCCGGTGGATGAGCGTCGTCGGTGAAACGTCTTCGGCTGACCTTGCCGACGAGGCTTCGCCGGGCGTAGACCGCGACGGCGGCGATGATGATGACGCCGCGTAGGACGTCCTTGATGAACGGGTCGACGCCGAGAATGTTGAAGACCGAGTCGAGCGTGGCGAGGATTAGAACCCCGCCGATGGTGCCGCCGATGCCGCCGCGCCCACCCAGGAGGTAGGTCCCGCCGAGCACGACCGCGGCGATGGATTCCAGGTCGTACCCGTCGTCGTAGACGAGGGCGCTTCCCGTGCCGAACCGGGAGGCGATCAGCAGGCCCGCGACGCCTGCGGCGAGGGCGCACAGTATGTGGGCGATGATGACGGTGCGGTCGGTGCGCACACCGGACATGCGTGCGACCTCGGCGTCTCCGCCGACCGCGTACATGTGGTGCCCGGTTCGGGTGCGGTGCAGGAACCAGATACCGGCGGCTGCGAGGACGAACAACACGACCGTCGACAGTGGTATCGGGCCGATCCGTGTGTACCCGAACGCCTGGAACGCCTGCGGCACGTCACCGGCGGGACCGGCGTACTGCGTATCGAGGTATCCCTTGATGATCAACCCCATGCCGAGGGTGGCGATGAACGCGTTGACCTTGAGTTTGGTGATGACGACGCCGTTGAGGAAACCGATGACGGCCGAGACGCCGAGGGCTGCGGCGACGGCGATCGGTATGCGGGAGACGTCGCCGGCCATGGTGGTGGCGGCGACGAGGCTCGACAGGGCCATGACGTAGCCGACCGACAGGTCGAGAGACCGGCACAGAATGACCAGCGTCTGCCCGATGGCGATGAAGCCGAGCAGACTGGACCGGGTGAGCAGGTCGACGATGTTGGCGCCGGACAGCAGGTTGCCGCCTTCGATGGAGACGACGAGGGCCCCCAGTCCGACGATACCGACCAGTGCGGCGTAGACGATCGTGGTGGTTCCGAGGTGCACCGACCGCCATCTGTTAAGCACGGTAGACATATTCATGGTGCCTCTTCCGTGGCGGTGCTTCCCGTTGCCAGTGCCATGACCTCGGCTTCACCGGTGTCGGGGGCCAGCTCCCCGGCTCGGAGCCGGCCCCCGATCCGCCCGTCGCGCATGACGACGAGACGATCGGCCATGCCGATGACCTCGGTCAGTTCCGATGAGATCAGAAGTATCGCCATACCGGCGGCCGCCAGTTCACGCATGAGCGTGTAGACGGCGTGTTTCGCACCGACGTCGATACCTCGGGTCGGTTCGTCCATCACCATGACACCCGGCTCGGTAACCAGCCATTTGGTGAGTACGACCTTCTGCTGATTACCACCCGACAGGAACCGAACCTCCTGGTTGAGCCCCCGAGAGACCAGTTCCAGTGACGACAGGGTCTGGGGAATGCGCCGCGCCCGCGCCCGTGACGCGCCGGGCCGCACCGCATCCAGCGCCATACGCGCGTTCGCACCGATCGACTGGTTGAGGGCCAGCCCCTCCGTCTTGCGGTCCTCGGTCACCAGAGCCAGACCGTTGCGAACCGCCTGCCGGGGCGACCTCAGTCGCACCGGACGGCCGTCCACCTCGACCGTGCCGCGGGTGAACGGCGCAACACCGAACAGGGCGTGTGCGATCTCGGTTCTACCACTGCCCTGGAGACCGGCCAGGCCGACGATCTCACCGGCGTGAACGGTCAGGTCGATGCTGTCGAGCTGATCGTTCCCGCCACCGTGGATTGCCAACCGCACGTCGCCGACCGTCGTGGCGGGCAACTTGTCGGGGAAAAACGAGGACATCGGTCGCCCGACCATCGACCGCACGAGTTCGTCCGGCGTGATGTCGGCCGTCGCCCCGGTCGCCGCAAGTTTCCCATCTTTAAGGACGGTCACCCGGTCACACAGGTCGAAGATCTCCTTGAGCCGGTGCGACACATACAGGACGGCGACACCGCGCTGCTTCAACCGTTCGACCAGGTCGTACAGGAGCGCGACCTCACGGCCCGCCAGCGCCGCGGTCGGCTCGTCCATGGAGATGACGCGCGCGTCGTAGGACATCGCCTTGACGATCTCGACGATCTGTTGTTGCGCGATCGACAGTGAACGTACGCGCCGCCGCGCGGACAGCCCCTCGACGCCGAGGTCCGCCAGTAGGGACTCGGTGTCAACGATCATGCGTCGCGTGTCGACCGCGCCACGGCGGCGCGGTTCACGCCCGAGGTAGACGTTTTCGGCGACGGTGCGGTCGGGCAGGAGGTTGAACTCCTGGAAGACGGTGGACACTCCGGCCTGCTGTGCCTGCAACGGGTGTGTGAACGCGACCGGTTTCCCGTCGAGTTCGATCGTTCCCGCGTCGGCCTCGTGAACACCGGCGAGAATCTTCATCAGCGTGGACTTGCCGGCACCGTTCTCACCGACGAGTGCGTGGACCTCACCCGCCTCCACGGTCAGATCAATGCCGTCCAGCACCTGGACACCGAGAAACGACTTGTCGATGCCGGTCATGGACAGCAGCGTGGTGTTCATTCGTCGACCTCCACCCAGGAGGATGTGCGCGCCGAGGTCAGGACGGCTGCGGCGATGCGCGCTGCGCGGGCGCCGTCGGCGAAGTCGGGGAGCCCGTCGGGCCTTTTGTCCACGATCGCGGCGGCGGTGTCGGCGACGAAGGCGTTGAAACAGTCCTGGTATCCCTGCGCGTGACCGGCCGGAACGCGCGACAGGCGTGCCGCCTCGGAACCCAGCACATCGGGGTCGCGCACCAACAGACTCGACCGGTCTCGCTTGCCCAACCACAGAACCTCGGGCTGTTCCTGGTCGAAGCTCACGGTGCCTTCGGTCCCCGACACCTCCAGCAGCATGCGGTTTTTGCGGCCGGCCGAGACCTGACTGATGACGGTGGTACCCACGGCGCCACCGGTGGTGGCGAACTGGAGGATCGCAATGTCCTCGGTGTCGACCTGCTCGGTCCGTACCGGGATGACCGTCGACAACTGCGCCGACACCCGCCTGATGCGGTCGCCGGTGACGAATTCCAGAAGGTCGCACCAGTGTGAACCGATGTCGCCGAACGCCCGGAGAGGTCCACCGAGTTCGGCCTTGACACGCCAGTTGTCGTCACCGGGTTGCAGCAGCCAGTCCTGCAGGTAACTGCCGTGGGCGAGTGTGACGCGTCCGAGCGTGCCGTCGGCGATGATCTGCCGCGCCTCACGCATGAGCGGGTGGAACCGGTTGACGAACGGGACGGTCGCGACCAGTCCCGCGTCCGCCGCGGCCTCGGCCATCGCGGTGGCCGAGTCGGCGTCGACCGACAGCGGTTTTTCGCAGACGACGTGTTTTCCGGCGGCGACGGCCGCCTTGGCGAGCTGTTCGTGCAGATGGTTCGGCGTGCAGATGTGGACCACGGTGACGTCGGGTGCGGCGAACAACGCCGCTGCATCGTCGTAGGCAACGGCTTCGCCGATCTCCGCAGCGAAGGCGCGGGCCTTCTCCGGTGAGGAACCGGACACGGCCGTCACCTGTCCGCCCGCGGCGCGAATCGCGCGGGTGTGCACTCGCCCCATGAAGCCGGTACCGATGACGCCGGCCCGATAGGTCGACGCGATCGCTTCGTTTGTGGCCTGCACGTTGCCACCGATGTCGTCTGCCATGTGCCGACGTTAGGCTTGACTTATGACGGTTGTCAAGCAAAAGTTGAAATAGCTCCGCGAATAGTTGCTCAACCGAGACCGTAAGATGGCTGTGGTTCACTGAGGCGGTCTCAGGCTCCGCCACCGGACCGAGACGAACCCTCAAACCACAGGCCACCCGTGGACCCACCCGGTCCGCCGACACTCGACAGACAGAGACGGGGACGATGCTCGAAACCAACCCGCGAGCCGGCGGCCCCAGCCCCGGCGCCGGAACCCTCCTGCAACTCCTTCGAGACGGAGCGCCACGCACCCGTTCCGAACTGGCGGGTGTCACCGGGCTGGCCCGATCCACCGTCACGCAACGCATCGACGCGCTTCTGGCCAGCGGGCTCATCGGCCCCGCCGGAGAAGCCGCCTCCACCGGCGGCCGACCACCCACCACGTTCGCGTTCCAACCCACGGCACGCGTCACGCTCGGCGCCGACCTCGGCGCCACCCACGGCCGGCTCGCCATCACCGACCTCGCCGGCAACGTCCTCGCCGCCACCAACGCCGACCTCGACATCGCCGCAGGCCCCAAGGCCGGACTCGACTGGATCGTCAACGAAGGCCGCGCGCTCCTCGAACAGACCGGACGCGGTGCACAGGACCTATTGGGTGTCGGGATCGGACTGCCCGGCCCCGTCGAATACTCCACCGGACGTGCCGTCAACCCGCCCATCATGCCCGGATGGGACGGTTTCGACGTTCCCGCCTACATCGAAGAACGCCTCGCCGGCCCGGTCCTCGTCGACAACGACGTCAACATCATGGCGCTCGGCGAACACTTCACGCACTGGTCCAGGGCCGAACACCTCATGTTCGTCAAAGCCGCCACCGGCATCGGATGCGGCATCATCAGCGACGGCCAGGTCTACCGAGGAGCACAGGGCGCCGCCGGCGACATGGGGCATATACGGGCCACCGGTGACAACAACACACCCTGCCGCTGCGGCAACACCGGGTGCCTCGAAGCCGTCGCCAGTGGAGCGGCCATCGCCGCCGCGCTCACCGCACAGGGAACCGAGGCTCACACCGCCATGGACGTCGTCGAGCTGGCACGTGCCGGGTCCCTCGCCGCGCTGCACCTGATCAGACAGGCCGGACGCGACATCGGTGAAGTCCTCGCCGCCGCCGTCAACCTGCTCAACCCGTCCATCATTGTCATCGGCGGCTCGCTGTCGCTGGCCGGCGACCACCTGCTGGCGGGCGTCAGGGAAGTGGTGTATCAACGTTCACTGCCGCTGGCGACCCAACATCTGCGAATCGTCCAATCCCGTACCGGGGAACGCGGCGGCGCCATCGGAGCCGGGATCATGGTCGTCAACCACGCTCTCAGCCCCGAACGCGTCGACGAATGGGTGACGGCCGGCTAACCGCACCCGCGAGGCCGTACGGCGGCTCGGACGTACTGTGACCTCCACGGTGGCCGGTTGCAGACCGGTCGTCGTGGAGAACCGTTCCACCGAACGCCGCACCCTCTCGTTCACGTCGGACAAAGCGACGCCCGGCGCCAGGTCCAACCGTACCCAGGCGTCCGGACGAGGGGGTCTACCCGTCATCACCACGTGAGCACCCACAATCCGTTTGTCCACAAGGTCACGCTCCAGTGCGCGCACCAACGCACCCGACTTGACGTGCGTACGCCACCGCACCTCGTCGTCGTCTCCGCGCGACAACAGATTCGCCAGACCCGGACCCGACCGCCGACGAAACTGTCGACCGAAAAGCCACAAACCCAACACCGTCACGACGGCGCCCACCGCGACCAGCACCGCCACATTCCAGTCGTCGCCGCGGTGCCACAGATCCAAGAGGTCGTCGCTCAACAGCACCGAATCACTAGAGACACCCGGCATCCGGCCGAAGTGCATCAACCCGATCGCGATCCCCACGGCCAACAACAGCACACCGATCAACGTCCACAAAACGCGGTTAGCGGCGTCCGACACGAACCTCTCCTCAGGTCACTCGACGCAGCCGCGCCATTTTGACCCGGACGCGACGACCGTCCGGGACCGACATGCGGTTCAACTCCTCATCGATGGCGGCATCCACATCGGCACGCGAATCGGCGTCCCCGGTTGCCCACACCCGGCACCGCCACCGCTTGCCCACTTTTGCTTTCGCCCCGGTCACACCCGGTACATCGTCGACCGCCCGCACCAACCCGTGTTCGGCCCCACGCCGCTGCACGTACCAGTTGTCGTCCACCGTCACCGGCACCCGCACCGGACGCCACGGACGCAGCTGAGCCACCAACAACACCAGTCCCAGCACGGCCAACACGACCGCGACCGCCAACACGACCGCGCCGTTCAACGTGACCGAGCGGAGCCAGTCATACCAACTCGACAACGGCACCAACACCGGCGGACGGTTCAACAACACCATGATCGCCTCGGCCGCCAACAGAACGCCACCGGCAACCAACAGCAGTCCGAGCACCAACGAAGCCAAGCGATTGAAGGCGCGCAACGATCACTCCAGCCGCTCGACGTCGATATCGGCGACAACGATCTGCACCGGCCGATCGTCACCGGCGGCGGTCATCACTCCACGCGCGGCCGACAACGCCCGCGCCGCCACGGGCTCCACCGGCAGGGTCGACACCGCGATGTGTACCTGCGGTTCGTCACCGCTCACGCTCACGCCCTCCACCTTGCCGCCGGGGTACTGTGCGGCAACCTCCACAGGCCCGTCACCTACAAGCCTGCTCACACCGTCAACACGCGTTACCGCCTCACGCAGGGCATGCGCGAGACGCCCGCGGTCCATCGCCGTCGTCACTGAACCCGCGACTCCGATTCATCGTCGTTGTCACCTTCGACGAACACGTCGTCGACGTTGATATTGACTTCGACGACCTTCAAACCCGTCATGGTTTCGATCCGATCCATGACGTTCGAACGCACCGCCTCGGTCACCTCGACGATGCTCTGCCCGTACCAGGTGACGATGTCCAGATCCACCGCCGCCTCACGTTCACCGACCTCGACCGAGACACCTTGAGCCAGGGTCTCCGCACCGCCGGCCAGCGACCGCAACTGCCCCATGCGCCGGGCCATACCCGACCCCATCGACTGGACTCCCGGGATCTCCCGGGCCGCCAAACCCGCGATCTTCGACACGACCGTGTCGGCGATGCTGGTACTGCCGTGTTCACTGGTCAACTTCGACCGCGACGTCGGCCCGGGGTTACGTTTCGGTGTGTTCTTCGGCTGGTTCGAAGCCGCCTTGTTGTTGGTATCGCCGTTTCCAGAATTCTCGGCCATGATCGTCACCTTTCCTCACGTGTGGTCAACGAGGCTTTCCGTTGCTCGGGGTGAACCGCTCGACAATCTCGCCGACGTTGACGTCACCGTCCAGGACACGGCCGATGTAGAAGCAGATGAGCCCCACGATCAAAGCCCCCAACGCCGCCCCGACGCCCGCGAGCGACCACAGCGCGACGAACAGAAACCCGGCGAAGAAGCCGAACTGTTGCCAGGACATGTGTGTCTCCCCCGAAAGCCACGAATACGCGCCCATGACACCCATGGACGCTACCCACGGTAATGGACACGGCACTTTGCGACGGGGGAATCGGCGAGCTCGTCGGGGCGGAACGCCTCGCCTCGTAAGAGATGGGCACAGCGGTGGCAAAGAGACCGCAGGGCGCGCAGCCCCTCTTCATATCGGCCGCGTCGTTCGCGCCCGGCGCGACAATTCGGGTAAGCCGTTCCCGCTTGGAAGTCGGCGACGTGGGCAGATTCGTGATTCGGGCCCGAACGGGAATGACGAGCCGGGAGAAAGTCAGCCTGCGGCATCATGCCGCTCGATACAAAGAACGGCCCCTGCTCAACGTTTCCGCTGTTCAGGGGCCGTTCTGTGGCTGGTGGCGCGTGTAGGATTCGAACCTACGTAGGCTAAGCCGATGGATTTACAGTCCACTCCCATTGGCCACTCGGGCAACGCGCCATGTATACGTGCCGCGGAAAGAATAACGGGTCCCCGGGGGGCGTGTGCAACTGGGTTCCCATCAGCCGACACGCGGGGGCCGACACCGGATCACGGCAACCGGACATCCGCTACGACAACACGGTGATCGCTGCCCTCGACGTGGTGAATCGCGAAGCTCCGCACCGCGACACGGTCGTCGACCAACACCCGATCCAACGCGACGGGCATCACCAGTCCGCTCCAGCCACCGACCGGTCGCCACGTACCGGTCAGGCCGTTACCCGTCGCATCCGCCGCGTCGACATACCCGGTGTCGATGAGATCACGCAGGATCCGGTGATCAAGTGACGCATTGAAATCGCCCGCCAGAATCCTGATCGGACCATCTCGCTCCGCCGCCGGCAACGACCTCAAATCTTCGTTCCACGCCGACATCGACGACGGCCCCAACGGTGCCATCGGATGCACGGAGGTGAACAGGACCTCGTCCTCGTCGGGCAAAGCCAACCGAACCGTCGGCATGAAGAACAAACCCGGCACCGGGTCCCGGACCGTCATGGGTACCGCCGAAAACACTCCGGAGCCGCTGGCATCCTCGGCGGTCACATACTCCTGATGCGGCAACCGAGCCGACAACCTCTCCCGCTCCAGAGCAGCCAAGGACTCGTCGGTGAGTTCCTGAACGGCGAGAACGTCCACGTCATACCTGTCGACCAACGACACGACCCGCTCGGCGTCACCACCACCGATGCGCAGGTTCACCGTCATCACCGTCAACGCCGAACCGTCGGCCGCCGGAGACTCCACACCGATCGCGCGCGGAACGATCACCGCCACCAACGCCATGATGCTCAACAGCGCACCGGTGAACGCTACCCCCGCTCGCAGCCACAACGCCCACAGCAGCAGGACCACTCCGGCGAACATCATGAAGGGCGCGAAAGCCATCGCCACGACCACGAACCAGTTGGCTTCGGCACCGAACAACCGCCACCCGGCGAAAACGAGCCAGAGCACCACCGACAACCACAAAAGACACTTGGAGACACGTCGCGCCGCTCCCGTCCGCCGCCGTATGGGGTCACCGGCCGGGTCGTGTTCTTCAACGAGTGCATCGGTCGACATGGTCCGAGTATCCACGCTCCCGCCAACTGGACGTTTACCTCAGGCCGTAGGCTCGACGGTCGATACACCAGGACAACAGGGAGGCACACCGTGGCGAATCCGTCATTCGACATCGTCAGCGAAGTGGATGTCGCGGAGTTGGACAACGCGATCAATCAAGCGTCTAAAGAACTGTCCACCCGCTTCGACTTCCGTGGCACCGGCGCGAAAGTGGAACGTGCAGGCGATGAGGCGGTGACGTTGACCGCCGAAACCGAGGACCGGGTCAAGGCGGCACTCGAAGTCTTCAAGGACAAACTGGTCAAACGCGGTATCTCGTTGAAATCCCTCGACGCCGGCGAGCCGCGCCCGTCGGGCAAGACCCACAAGGTCGACTGCACCCTCAAGCAGGGCATCGCTCAGGACCAGGCCAAGAAGATCACCAAGATGATCAGGGACGAAGGCCCCAAGGGAGTTCAGGCTCAAATCCAGGGCGAGCAGATCCGCGTCTCCGGCAAGAAACGGGACGATCTTCAGGCGGTCATCGCCATGCTCAAGAAAGCCGACCTGGAAGTCGCGGTGCAGTTTACGAATTACCGGTAGGGAGGGACGACCGGACGGTAATTCGTAAACCAAAAACACAGCACGAATCACCCGCGGCGACAGAGGAGCCGCCAACAGGCGACCCCCAAAGCCACCGGCAGAGAAGAAACAACCGGACGGTAATTCGCAAACCAAAAACACAGCACGAATTACCCGCGGCGACAAAGGAGCCGCCGGTAGCACGGACTACCGGCGGCTCCGCTAACACCGACTTGTGTTGCACCGTCGACCGACGCACCACCGTCCGTACTTTGTGGATGCCTTTGCGTAGGTCGACGATGGGTGCCCTAAGGGCACGACCTTCGGCTCACGGTTCATGCGACGGACTCGGGTCTCGGTGCGGGCTTTATGCCGTGGTGGACGACGGTCCGATCACAGCGGCCCCAGGACGGTACGAGGGTCGGTGTCGAGTTCCAGCGTTTCGAGCACCGTCAACAGTTTCCGTTCCTCGTAGGCGAAGTGGCTTTCCATGATCGCCGCTATGCCGTCGAGGTGTTGAGCCACTTCAGATGGTGACGCCGTGGCGATGACCGTCTCCAACCGGTTGACCAGGTGCGCAATCATCGCGTGATCTCGTTCCAGGTATTCCAAGGTCTCTCGCAACTGTGGGTACGCGGCGGCTATCGCGGGAAACAGTTCACGGTCTTCGCCTTCGTGATGTCGAGTCAGAGCGGTGCAGAATCCGCGACAATACAGCAGAAGGTCACGGGTTGCGGTGTCGTTCGATTCGCCCGACTCCAGCGCCTCTTGTGCGATGTTCAGGGCTTCACGCAGACGTTGGTGTACATTGCGTAGTTCGCTGCTCCAGGCGATCAGCCTGGTCTCTTCGCCCTCAGCCATGTGAGGACGAAGAAGTCGACGTGTTCATCGTCGTTCTCCTTCGGGTTCCACGCCTCCATGCCTGGCACGATCTGCCACCGACACGCGACGCTGCCGCCAATCTAGTACAGCGTCGGGTCCCGGAATCCGGAGGTCATTCGCGGGGCCGGTGACCGGCCCGCACGGGCGCTCATCCGTGCGGCGCCCAGGAAGGAAAGCCGGGCCTGTACTCACGGACCGGCTGCAAGATGGTCCAGAGGGGACGGGTTACCGCGCGGTGTGTGCGGCCACCACGTCGGCTACGTACTTCTCGACCGTGCGACGCGGTTCCCAGCCGAGCGTCCGCATCTTCGAGTTGTCGGCTTCGCCACGCACCCGTTCACCGCGCAACGACGGCACCAAAGTGTATTCGGTGCCGAACATCTTCGCGACCTCCACAACCGGAAGCTCGTGGCCGCTACCGATCAGATAGCCGTCGCCTTTGCCGTGTTCGCCGCACATGACGAGCCCGTCGATCGTGTCGTCGATGTGGGTGAAGTCGCGAGTCTGTGTGCCGGGTGACACGACCGTCAACGGCTCACCCTCACGGTATTGCCGTTCGAAGATCCCGATGACCGTCGCGTACCGGCCCTCCTCGATCTGCCCCGGCCCGTAGACGTTGTAGAAGTAGGTGATGACGTAGTCGAGCCCGTACCAATCGCCGTAGTTGCGGATCAGTTCACCGTTCTTGGCTTTCGTCCACGCATACGGGTTGAGGTTTTCGTCCTCACCGTCGTTACCGAACTTGGAGCTCGACCCCGCGTACACGAGCCGCGCACCCCGGTCGTTGCAGAACTTGACGACCTCCTTGGTGCCCCACGTATTGTACTCCCATACGCGGTCGAACTCGTCGAAAGACTGCGGGATTCGGGCGTACTCCCCCAGGTGGAACACCAGGTCCGGGTCGGCGATCTGCTGCTGTGGCCACACCTTGTTGATCGAGGCGGTGTCGGCCTCGATGTAAGTGACCCTGGGGTCCTCACATTCGACGTCCCGCCGACCGGTGAAGTAGTTGTCAAGGGACACTATGTGAGCGCTCGGATACTCGGTGAGGAGTCGACGGACCAGGTGGCTCCCGATGAAACCGGATCCCCCGGTCACCAGTATCGTCCTGTCGCTCACGAGCGTTCCCTTCATCTGGCGGCAATCTATAGGCAACCTTCGACTTTACCGGACCGCGCCCGCCATGGCCTCGAGCCGCCTGATGCGTTCGGGCATCGGCGGATGGGTGGAGAACAACTTGGACAAACCGCCGCCCGCGAACGGACTGGCGATCATCATGTGGGCGGTCTCCGCAACGGGGCCTTCGGGTTTCATCGGCAGTTTGTCGACGCCACCGGAGATCTTACGCAACGCGCTCGCCAACGCCAGCGGGTCACCGGTCAGCTCGGCACCCGACTCGTCGGCTTGATACTCGCGACTACGGCTGATCGCCATCTGTATGACACCGGCGGCGATCGGACCCAGAATCATCGTCAGCAACAGGACCAGCGGGTTCGGACCGCCACGGTCGTTGCCCAGCGGAATGAACCACGCGATGTTGGCCAGGACCGCGATGATGCTCGCCATCGCACCGGCGACACTGGCGATCAGAATGTCCCGGTTATACACGTGCGACAGTTCGTGCCCGATGACGGCACGCAGTTCCCTTGGGGTCAATATCCGCACGATGCCGTCTGTGACGGCAACCGCCGCGTTCTCCGGATTACGTCCCGTAGCGAACGCGTTGGGCTGCTGCGTCGGGCTGACGTACAACCGGGGCATCGGTTGCCCCGCCTTGTCGGACAACTCTCGTACCATCGCGTACAACTGCGGGGCTTGCTGTTCGGTGATCGGTTTGGCCTTCATCGACCGCAGCGCAAGCTTGTCGGAGTTGAAATAGGTGTATGCGTTCATGCCGATCGCGACGACACCGGCGATCACGAGACCGATTGTGCCGCCGATCCAGTACCCGACCGCGATGATCAAGGCCGACATCAGACCCAACAGCAGCGCCGTCTTCAATCCGTTGCGATGCTTCATGCCACCCCCCGGCTCACTTCCGCGACGTCCCACGGCCGCGGATTCAAACCCTGTAACGCCGTAATCTCGCGTTGTCTTCCCAACTGTGATCTACCCGGATACGCCGCTTCCCAAGCTCGTCACGGTCGCGTACCGGTCCGCGGCCGCTCCGGCGGGGCGGTCAGAAGACGGCCGTCGCCCACACCAGTTGGGGCGCGAACCCGACCACGATCATCACCACGGTCGCCACCGCCGTCGTCACCGCGACGGGCCACGTGGTCCGAACCGGGGGCGTCGTGTCACCGCCGGAGCGGACGACGGCCACACCGAAACGGATGTAGTAGACCAGCCCGACAACGGCGTTCACGGCCACCACGACGGCCAGCCACGGCAACGGCTCCGCGACGACCGAGAGCACCGTGACCTTGGCGAACAGTCCCGCCAGCCCCGGTGGAAGCCCCGCCAACGCCGCCAACGCCAACAACAGCGCCACAGCCGCCACCGGCGAGGTCCGCAGCGAACCCGCCAGGTCGACAATCCGCCCACCGTCGCTTTCACGCCCCCGCAGCGTGATGAGAGCGGCAAACACGACCAGCTCCATCACCACGTACAGCAACGCGAACACGAGGACCGCCGCTGCGGCGTCGCTTGACCCGCCGGATGCCGCGTAGCCGGTCAACGGCACCAGCAGATACCCGGCCTGAGCGATCGACGACCATGCCAGGAGACGAACAGTGCGGTGCTGCCGCAACGCGACGAGGTTGCCAACGGTCATGGACGCGACCGCCAACACCGCAAGGACCGGCCACACCGAGCCCAGGATCGGGGTCAAGCCCTCGGTGACCACCCACAACAGCGCGGCCACACCGCCGAGCTTCGACGCGGTCGACAGGTAGGCGGCGATCGGGAGCGGCGCTCCGTCATAGGTGCCCGCCGCCCAGCCGTGCAACGGCACCGCGGCAAGTTTGAACGACATTCCGGCCACGACCATCGCGGCGCCTACCAGTGACAACGGTGTCACGGTCAAAGTCTGTGCCAAAGCCGACAGGTGCACCGCCCCACCGGCGACGAACAAGATCCCGGCCCCGAACAGGGTCACCGCACCGGCCGCCACCGATACGAGGAGAAAGTTCACCGCGGCTTCGGCGCTGCGTCGGCTCTCACCGCGCATGGCGACCAGCGCGTACAACGGCAACGTCAACGTCTCCAACGCGACAATGATCGTGACCAGGTCGCGCGCATACGCCAGTATCACGCCTCCGGTCAACGAGCACGCCAACAGGAACACGTACTCCCCGGCGGGCGCGTGGCCGTCACGCAGCAGCGGCGACGACAACGCCAGGACCGCCAACGCGAGAACCGTCAACGCGACGACGAAGACCGTCCCCGGGACACCGGTGACCAACGAGCAGCCCGCTTCGGAACAGAACGTCTCGCGTGGCTGCGCAAGCCCAACACCGACGGCGGCCGTCGCCGTGACGGTGAAACCGATCGCGGCCACGGCCGAGGTCACGCCCCGGCGGCCGAAGACCAGATCGAACAGCAGGACCAGAACGACCGTTCCGGCCGCGGCGTAGCCCGGCAACAGCGCGACGTGATCGATGGTCTGGTTCATCGTGTGATCCACTCCAGAAGGTCACCGGTGAAACCGTCGAGCAACACCCACGGCATGATCCCGAATGCGACGATCGCCAGGACCAACGGCGCCCACAAGACCACCTGCGATGTGGTGGTCGCGTCGTCCACCGGTGACACGGCCGTCGACGGCGGTCCGTGAGAAACCTTGCGCAACATGCGCAGTAGGTACGCGGCGGCCAAGGCCGCGCCCAACGCCGCGAGCACCGCCGCGACAGCCCCCCAGTCGTCGAATACGTCGAAGGCGGCGTACACGGTGAACGCCTCACCCCAGAAGCCGGCGAGGCCCGGCAACCCAAGTGAGGCCAACGCGGCGAAACCGAGAACCCCCGCCAGTCGGGGCGCCACATCGCGGAGACCACCCAACCGATCGAGGTCACCGGTACCCGTGGTGTCTTTGATCGCACCAACCAGGAAAAACAGTAGGCCGGTGATGAGCCCGTGGGCGATGTTGCCGTACAGGGCGGCGTTCACGCCGACGCTCGACAGTGTGGCGATTCCCAGGAGCACAAAACCCATGTGCCCCACCGATGAATAGGCGATCAGGCGTTTGAGCTCGGTCTGGGCCAGACACACCAGCCCACCGACGATGATCGCCGCGACCGCGAGCACCGTCAGGACACCTTGGGCTGCTTCGACTCCGGCGGGAGTCACACCGAGTCCGACACGGATCAGCCCGTAGGTACCCATCTTCAACAGCACACCGGCCAACATCACGGACCCGACGGTCGGTGCCTCGGTGTGCGCGTCCGGCAGCCAGGTATGCAAAGGCCACAGTGGGCTTTTGATTGCGAACCCGACGCCCAACAGCGCGAACGCGAGCAGCTGCGTCCGGTCCGACATGCCGGCGCCTCGCGACTGTGTCAACGCCACGATGTCGCCCGTCCCGGTGCCGGAGACCACCACGAACACCCCGACCAGCAACAGCAGCGAACCCAGGAGCGTGTAGAGCGCGAACTTCACGGCCGCGTGACGCCGGTTCGCACCTCCCCAGAACGCGATGATCGCGTACATGGGCAGCAGGACGACCTCGAAGAAGACGAAGAACACGACGAGGTTCATCGACAGGAACACACCGACGATGCCGACCTCGACGGCCAACAGCAACGCGATCAGTTGGGCCCCGCGCGGTGTGTCGGTAACAAGCACGTGCAGGCAACACAGCACCGTCAGTCCGGCGGTGAGAACGATCAACGGGTATGAGATCCCGTCGACGCCCAGATCGAAGCGCAACCCGAGAGGCTCCACCCACGGCACGTCGAAACGATGCCACAACGGACCGTCGGATGCCGCGACCGGCAACACCGCCGCCGCCACGACCGCCGCCACCGCGAAACCGGTGGCGATCCACGCGCCGACCCGGTTGCGCACGGCCATCGCCACCAGTCCGCCCAACGTCGGCAGCACCACGGTGGAGAGCAACACGAACGTCACGCGAAACCTCCCCAGTAGGCGGCCAGGCCGACCAACACGATGACGGCTACGCCGGCCAGTGCCGACAGCAGGTGTCGGGGCACCCCTGCCGTATGGGCTTGGGCCACCAGCGCCGCCATCGCGGACGTCGACCGCCCGACGCCTTCGACCGCGCCGTCGACGAGCCCGGTGTCCCCACGCCGAACGGCCCGCGCCAGCCCACGCAACGGCCGCGTCACCAGGCGGTCCTGCACACCGTCGAAGCCGAAACCGTCGGCGGCGAAGGCTGCGGCCCGCCCGGTCACCGGGTCGACCGCCGGGTTCGCGCGCCATCGCCACCACATGCCGCCCGCTCCCAGCGCCGCCACGGCCAGTACCGGGACGGTCGGCCACACGTGAAGTTCGACGACGGCGACCGGACCGACGAACCCGGCCGCACCCAACAGGACGGTCGGTACGGACAACACGACCAGTGGGATCCACATCGCCGGTCCCGGATCGTGTGGCCGGGCGGGGCTTCGGCGGTCGGCGAAAAACGTGCGGAGCCAAGCGCGCGTCGCATAGGCGGCGGTGATTCCGACGGTCACGATCCCCGCCCACAGCACGATGGTGCCCGCGGACGTGTCGGCTGCGGCGGCCGCCGCGAGAATGCCTTCCTTGCTCCAGAAACCCGACAGTGGCGGTAGACCCGCCAACGCCGCGAAGCCGAGCGTCATCGTCCAAAACGTCACCGGCGCGCCTCGCCGGAGACCGCCCATCCGGAACATCGCGTTACTCGCGACCATGTGAATGACAGCCCCGGCCCCCAAGAACAGCAACGCCTTGAACGCCGCATGGCTCAACAGATGGAACATGGCCGCGTCACCGGCGGCCACGGCGATCCCCGCGAACATGAACGCCACCTGGCTGACCGTCGACCACGCCAACACCCGTTTCAGGTCGTCGGACGCCAACGCGGCCAACGCGGCGGTCACCATCGTGACGGCCGCGATCATCGCCAGAACCAACCCGAGGAGATCCGATGTAAACAAAGGCAGGAGCCGGTACAGGAGGTAGGCGCCGGCCGCCACCATGGTGGCGGCGTGGATGAGAGCCGAGACCGGAGTCGGTCCCGCCATCGCGTCGGGAAGCCAGGTGTGGAGCGGGAACTGGGCGCTCTTACCGATCGCGCCGGCCAGGATCGGCAGGCCCGCCGCCAACAGCACACCCGGGTCGGCCAACGGGATCGCCAACAGCAACGCGGTGATGTTGAACGTACCGAAGTGGACACCGAGTACGACGATCCCCAGCAACAGTCCGACGTCGCCGACCCGAGTGACCAAAAATGCCTTGACCGCGGCCGTCGGCGCCTCCCGAAGTCGACGGTCGTGCCCGATGAGGAGATACGAACAGGCGCCCATGACCTCCCACCCGACGAGCAGCAGGATCAGATCGTCGGCGGTGACCACCAGGAGCATCGCGGCGGTGAACAGACTCACCTGAGCCGCATAGGGCACGTAGCGTTCGTCGTCACGCAGATAAGCCGTCGAATACAGCTGCACCAGCCATGCGACCACGGTCACCGCGACCGCAACATAGGCGGCCACGGGCTCGGCGATCAGGTTCGCTTCAACGACGATGTCGCCGAAATCGGCGAGTACACGGCGAGCCGACGCCGTCGTCCCGGCGACCGCCAATATCAGCGACGAGACCAGAGCAACACCGATACCGGTCAAGCCCAGGGCGGTCGCGGCCCGGCGCCGTCGCAGCGGCACCAGCAAACCCGCCAGGCCCGCAACCGCCGGAGCCAACGGAAGCAGCCAGATCACCTCGATCACGGCGCCTCCCCCGCTCGATCCGACATCGAAACGGAGCGTTCAACCGGCCCCTCGGTGTCGATGCCGTCGGTGTCGATGCTGCCGCGCAACCGATACAGCTTCAGGACAAGCGCCAAACCGACCCCCACCTCGGCGGCCGCAATAACGATGACGAACAACGCGAACGTCTGTCCCGTGTGCCCCGAGTCGCCGTGAAGAGGAGCGACGTCGGCGGTGATGAGCAACAGGTTTACCGCACCCAGCATGAGTTCGACGGCGGCCAACATCATGACCGCGTTGCGTCGCACCAGGACGCCGTAAACCCCCACACCGAACAGCAGACAGGCGAGGACGTACGGAATCACCGGATGCACTAGGCATCACCGGCCACACGGGTAAGCCACATGGCCCTATCTTGCCTTCTTCGACACCGATGTGGGGATCAGGGCGACGCCACCGATAGGCGACTCACCGCGAGCCGCCCCCCGAACACGCCGGTGGCCCGGGCGCCACACGGGCGCACCGGGCCACCGGTCACAACGAACTACTGCGCCAAGAACTGTCCGGCGCCCTCAACGATGTTGAGGAGGAACTGCGGCGCGACGCCCAACAGGACGGTCGCGATGACACCCAGCGCCACCGCCGCACCGGTCATCGGACCGGGCAACGACACCGACGGGGCGTCGTCGACGGGCTGCTGCAACCACAGCAACACGACGACCTTCAAGTACGGGAACGCGAGGATCACGCTGGACAGAACACCGACGATCACCAGACCGGTCTGACCCGCCTCCAACGCCGACGAGAACACCGCGAACTTGGCGGCGAACCCGGACGTGAGCGGAATACCGGCGAACGCCAGCATCAGCAGAGTAAAGATCAACGCGAACCGTGGCGAACGCTTCGCCAACCCGGCCCAACGCGACAGGTGCGTCGCCTCACCGGCGGAGTCACGCACCAGTGTCACCACCGCAAATGCGGCCAGGACGGTGAAGCCGTAGGCCACCAGGTAGAACAAGGTGGCACCGAGGGCCTGCCCCAGCGCGATGACACCGACCAGCAGGTAACCGGCGTTCGCGATCGACGAGTAGGCCAGCAGACGCTTGATGTCGGTCTGCGTAACGGCCAGAATCGAACCGACCACCATCGTCGCGATCGCGACGGTGATCATGATCGGCTCCCAGTCCCAGGCCAGGCTTGTCCCATCGGGGTTACCGCTGTTGGCGAACGCCACGTTGAACACCCGCAGAAGTCCGCCGAAGGCGGCGACCTTCGTGCAGGCGGCCATCAAAGCGGTGATCGGGGTCGGCGCGCCGGTATAGACGTCGGGCGTCCACACGTGGAATGGAACGGCGGCGGCCTTGAACAGCAGCGCAACCGCCAAAAGTCCCAGGCCGGCCAGCAACAGCACCTGCGAGTTGCCGGATGCGGCCACCGCGGCGTTGATGTCGACCAGCTGCACCGAACCGGCGTAGCCGTATAGGAGCGCGACACCGTAGATGAAGAACGCCGACGCGAAGGCTCCCAGGAGGAAGTACTTCATCGCCGCTTCCTGTGACAGCAGGCGCTTCCGCCGAGCCAGGCCGCACAGCATATACAGCGGCAGCGAGAACGCCTCCAGTGCGATGAAGAGCGTCAACAGGTCACCGGCGACGCAGAAGAGCATCATGCCGCCGATGGCGAACATTGTCAGCGGGAAGACCTCGGTGAGGCCCTCCTTACGGGCCTGATCAACGTCTGCGCGGCTCCCTACGGGGACCGCGGCCTGCGCCACGAACGCGCCGCCGCTGGCGACACGACGCTCGGCGATCAACAGGATAGAGACCAATCCGAGCACCAGGATCGTTCCCATGAGGAACAGTCCCGGACCGTCGATGACGATCGAGTCGACTCGGCTTCCGTCTCCGGTGACCAGCGCCGGACGGTGGTCACCGACGTTGGGAATGATCATCACCAACGCGGCCAACAGGCCACCGGCGGCCAACGCCAACTGAACGATGTAGCGGTAGGCCTTGGGCACCAGGGCTTCAAGCAGAATCCCCAGGAAGGCGACCCCGAAGACGATCATCAGCGGGGCAAGCCCGACGTAATCGAGCGTCGGGAAGTTCATCTGCGTTTCAGCAAGAACCATGGTGGACACTTAATTGTCTCCCGTCACGACCGAGTCGGCTGTGGGCACGGTGGGCGCCGGATCGGTGACACCGACGAAGCCGAGGGTGCTTTCCACCGCGGGATTGATGATGTCGAGCACCGGCTGCGGGTACACACCGAGCACGAGGATCCCGACGACCAGCGGCGCCACGACAAGCTTCTCCCTCACGTTGAGGTCCTTACGCATCGCGGGCAGCTCGACGAGCTTCGGGTTCACCGTGCCCTGCATGGTCCGCTGGTACATCCACATGACGTACGCCGCGGCCAGGATGATCCCCACCACCGAGATGACGGCGACGGGCTTGTTCACCGAGAAGGTTCCGAGCATCACCAGGAACTCCGACACGAACGGTGCCGTACCCGGCAACGCCAGTGAGGCCAGCCCCGCGATGAAGAAGGTTCCCGCCAGCAACGGCAGAGCCTTACCGGCACCACCGAAGTCGGCGATCGCCGACGAACCGCGGCGGGCCGCCAACATACCGACCACGATGAACAACAGACCGGTCGCGAGACCGTGGTTGACCATGTAAAGGACGGCGCCGGTCCCGGACTGTGTGGTGAACGCGAAGATCCCCACACCGATGAAACCGAAGTGTGCGATCGACGTGTAGGCGACAAGGCGTCGCAGGTCCGTCTGTCCGATCGCGACGAGCGCACCGTAGATGACACCGACCAACGCCAAGGCAATGGCCAACGGAGCGAACGTCTTCGACGCGTCGGGGAACAACGGCAGGCAGTAGCGCAGGATCGCGAACGTACCGATCTTGTCCATGACGCCTACGAGCAGCGCGGCAACCCCGGCGGGTGCGGCGCCACCGGCGTCGGGAAGCCAGGTGTGGAAGGGGAAGAACGGGGCTTTGATCGCGAACGCGGCGAAGAAACCGAGGAACAGCCAGTTCTGCAGTCCCGTATCGAGGGGTTCGCCGTCGACGAGCGCCTGCCAGTCGAGCACGCCGCCACTGGCGACCCACAGACCGATCAGCGCCGCCAGCAACACCATGCCACCCAGCAGCGAGTACAGGAAGAACTTCACGGCCGCGTACTGACGCCGTGCACCTCCATACGAGCCGATGAGGAAGTACATCGGCACCAGCATCACTTCGAAGAAGATGTAGAACAGCAACACGTTCGAAGCGATGAAGGTCCCGATCATGGTCGCCTGCAGCACCAACAGCAGCGCGAAGAACGTCGGAACGTTACGTTTTTCGTTGTCGGCGTCGTTCCAGGACGCGCCGATCACGATGGGGGTCAACAAGGCGGTCAACGCGACCATGACCAACGCGATGCCGTCGACACCGAAGGCCAGGTTCAGGCCCCAGTCCGGCACCCACGAGTAGTGCTCGTTGAACTGGAGACCGGACGCACCCGTATCGAACTGGATGGTCACGATCGCGGCGATCACCAACACCGCCAGGGAGAAGCCCAAGGCGATGAACTTCGCCTGCCGGGGCTTGCCCTTGGGTACGGCGGCGGTGACCAGCGCCCCTATCAGGGGCACCACGATCAGTGCCGAAAGGAACGGAAACGAGCTCACCCGAACGTCACCACCAACAAGGCCGCCACCACTACGACAGCGCCAGACAAAATGGACAAAGCGTAACTGCGGACGTAACCGGTCTGAGCTCGACGCAAGCGCGCAGACCCACCGCCGACCGCGGCGGCCAAACCGTTGACGATTCCGTCGACACCCCGGTTGTCCACCCACACCAGTGCACGGGTGAGCAGCCTTCCGGGAAGTTCGATGACCAGTTCGTTGAACCGGTCTGCGTACAGGTTCTGGCGCGCGGCTTGAACGATCGGGCTGCGAGCCGGCTGCTCCTCCAGCGCGGTACCGCGGCGGAACAGCAGGACTGCGATCACGATGCCCAAGACGACCAGGGCCATCGTCAGGCCGGTCGCGGTCAAGTGGGACATCTTCTCCTCGTGCGCCACTTGGGTGCCGAAGACCGGCGTCAACCAGTCGACAACGGACGTCGCCATGAGCCCACCGGCGGCAACCGACCCAACGGCCAGGATCACCAACGGAACCACCATGATCGGCGGCGACTCGTGTGGACGCTTGATGTCGTCGGTCCACCGCTTCGGGCCGTGGAACGTGAGGATGAACAGGCGTGTCATGTAGAAGGCGGTCAGACCGGCACCC
Source organism: Candidatus Stackebrandtia excrementipullorum (assembly GCA_019113825.1). GTDB lineage: Bacteria > Actinomycetota > Actinomycetes > Mycobacteriales > Micromonosporaceae > Stackebrandtia > Stackebrandtia excrementipullorum. Next base: position 58,994 of record DXGR01000042.1, read on the forward strand.
AACAGTGCGGCGCCGCCGAAGATCCAACCTTTCCAACCGTCCTGGTTGAACGCGGCCAGGATGATCGGGTCCTTCGTGAAGAAGCCGGACAACGGAGGCAGACCGATGATCGCCAGGTAGCCGAGACCAAAGGTCGCCCAGGTCCACGGCATCAGCTTCCACAGGCCACCGAACCGGCGAATGTCGACCTGATCGTTCATGCCGTGCATGACCGAACCGGCGCCCAGGAACAGGCCCGCCTTGAAGAAACCGTGAGCCAACAGGTGGATGATGCCCAGCGCGTAGGCCGCGCCGCCCAGCCCGACGGCCAGGAACATGTACCCGATCTGAGAGACCGTCGAGTACGCCAGGACTCGTTTGATGTCGTCCTTCGCGCAACCGATGATGCATCCGATGAGAAGGGTCAAAGCACCGATGCAGACCACGACGAGCTGCGCGGTTTCGTTGGCCGAGAAGATCGCGTGCGACCGGGCGATGAGGTAGACGCCCGCGGTCACCATGGTCGCGGCGTGAATCAGGGCCGACACCGGGGTCGGGCCTTCCATCGCGTCGGGAAGCCACGTCTGGAGCGGGAACTGGCCGGACTTACCGCATGCACCGACCAGCAGGAACAGCCCGATGGCCAGCACCGTACCCGAGGCGAGGTTGCCGGCGAGTGTTCCGTTGAACACGACCTGGAAGTCGGTCGATCCGAACGCGACGAACATCAGGAAGATCGCGATGAGGAATCCCGCGTCACCGACACGGTTGATCAGGAACGCCTTCTTACCGGCTGTCGCCGCGCTCGGCCGCGTGTACCAGAAGGAGATGAGCAGATAGGAGGCGACACCGACGCCTTCCCAGCCTACGAACATCATCACGTAGTTGTTGCCCAGGACGAGCAGCAACATGGCGGCGACGAAGAGGTTGAAGAACGCGAAGAAGCGTCGCCGACCCTCGTCGTGTGCCATGTAGCCGATCGCGTACACGTGGATCAACAGACCCACGCCGGTGATCAACAGGACGAACACCGCGCTGAGTGGGTCGAACAGCAACCCGGCGTTCACGTTCAGACTTCCGGTGTCTATGAACGTGAACAGGTTGAGCAGCGCGGAACGGGAGTCGTCGGGCATGCCCGACAGTTGCAGGAAGTAGACCACGCCGAGCGCGAACGCCGCACCGACGGTCGCGGTACCCAGCAGGTGGCCCCATCGGTCGGCGCGCTTTCCGAGCAGCAGCAGGATCGCGGCGCCCGCCAGCGGCAGGGCGATCAGCAGCCACATCGACGAAAGAGCACCGGTGGCCGGAGCGAATTCGGTCACGGTTATGCCCTCACTGTGCTGGCCGAGCGGCCGTCGACGGTTTCGGTTGTCCCGCGCGCCGTGCCCGGGGGCGAGACGGACACGTCCTCGCCCGCATGACGACGGCGGTGAAGGGCACCAGCAGGTACGGACACACCAAACTCCAAGCAGGACAACATTAGTACTTAAGCAGGTTGACGTCGTCGACCGACGACGAGTTGCGGGATCGGAAAATGGCCATGATGATCGCCAAACCGATGACCACCTCGGCAGCGGCCACCACCATGACGAAGAACGCGATCATCTGACCGTCAAGGTTCCCGTTGATCCGGGAGAAGGTCACCAGCGTCAAGTTGGCCGCGTTGAGCATCAACTCGATGCACATGAACACGATGATGGCGTTGCGGCGCACCAGGACACCGATAGCGCCGATCGTGAACAGTGCCGCAGCCAGGACCAGATAATAGGTGGGGTTCACCGACGGTCCCCTTTCTTACCCTCGGTGCGCTTGGGGGCGATCTCGGACGGCTCCAACTGCCGCATGGGCACCACCCGACTGAGGCTGCCTTCGGCTTCGGTTCCGTCGGGCAACAACGCCGGGGTGGCAACCGAGTCCGAGGTGGCGAACACTCCGGGGCCGGCCTTCGGGCCGGGGTAGTTGCCTTCGGCGAACCGTTCCCTGGAGAAGTCCTTCTGTGTCTTGCGTTCGGAGGCGGGCTTCTCCACGTGTGCCAGCAAGAGCGCGCCGACGGCGGCGACCATCAGAAGTACCGCGGTCACCTCAAAGGCGAACAGGTAGCGGGTGAACAGCAGCTCGGCGAGACCTTCGACGTTGCCGCCGGCGTTGGCCTCCTCCAGCCCCGCGGGGGTGACCGCTCCCAGGCCACGGGCGAGCCCGGAGCCCAGCAGCACGGCGAGAGCCACACCGAGTCCGATGGCCGCCAGACGCTGCCCACGTAGGGTTTCCACAAGGGAGTCTGTCGAGTCGCGTCCGGCCAGCATGATCACGAAGAGGAACAACATCATGATGGCGCCGGTGTAAACGATCATCTGCACGAAGCCGATGAACACACCTTCCTGCAGCATGTACAGGACGCCCAACGACATCATGGTGCACGCCAACAGGAGTGCCGAGTGAATGGCGTTGCGGGCCAGGACCATACCGATCCCACCGGCCAACGCCAGCGGAGCCAGGATCCAGAAGACGGCCGCCTGCCCGACGGTGGCTTCGGTGTTGGCCAGCAGGTCGCCGGCCTGAGCCAGAATCGTCACGGGGCCTCCCGCTCTGCACGCTCACTGGGCGAATATTCGGCGCCGAGAGAGGACCCGGGATTGTCCACGCCACTGACGTAGTAATCCTTTTCGGAATCACCCAACCGCATCGGGTGCGGCGGTTCCTCCATGCCCTCCAGCATCGGCGCGAGCAACTGCTCCTTCGTGAAGATCAGTTCACGACGATCGTCGGAGGCCAGCTCGTACTCGTTACTCATGGTCAGCGAACGCGTCGGACACGCCTCGATGCACAATCCGCAGAAGATGCAGCGCGAATAGTTGATCTGATAGTCCTTGGCGTACCGCTCACCGGGCGAATAACGCGCGTTCACGGTGTTGTCGGCACCCTGAACGAAGATCGCGTCGGCCGGGCAGGCCCAGGCGCACAGCTCGCAGCCGATGCACTTCTCCAAACCGTCGGGATGACGGTTGAGGATGTGGCGGCCGTGGTAGCGCGGCGCGGTGGCGTCGCGCACTTCCGGGTATTTGACGGTGACGGTCTTCTTGAACATGTGCGAAAACGTCACGCCGAAACCCTTGACGGAGTCAAACACGGCTATCCCTCCTTTCCGGCAGAGTTGTCGGCGGAGCCTCCGTCGACGGAAACGGTTTCGCGTTCAGCGGAGATCTCCTTGATCCGCGACGACGGCGGAACCTCCAGGTCCAGCGGCGGTACCGGGAAGCCGCCCATGCCCACATCGGGCTTGGCGGGTTCCTTGTATTCCTTGCGCATCGGCCAGTACAGCAGGCACAGCACCGCGACAAGCAGGCCGCCGCCGAGGAGACCGATCCAGGCCGCGGAGAAGGTCGGCTGGTCCATCGCCAAACGGATCGCCGCCAGGACCATCACCCACACGAGGCTGCCCGGCACGAGGACCTTCCAACCCAGACGCATGAACTGGTCGTAGCGGAACCGCGGGAGCGTACCCCGCAGCCAGACGAACACGAACAGCATCACGAGGAGCTTGCCGAAGAACCACACCAGTGGCATGTATCCCTCGTTGGCTCCCGGCCACCAGCTATCGGGGAACGGAGCCGTCCAACCACCCAGGAAGAGGGTGATGCCCAGTGCGGACATCGTGATGATGTTGATGTATTCGGCGAGGAAGAACAACGCGTACTTCAGCGACGAGTACTCGGTCATGAAGCCGGCCACCAACTCCGACTCCGCCTCCGGCAGGTCGAAGGGCGCACGGTTGGTTTCACCGACGATCGAGATCACGAACACGATGAAGCTCGGGAACAGGATCAGCGCATACCAGCCCGGCAGCGTGAACGAGAAATCCCCGATGGTCATCTCGGGGCCGCTTCGCTGCGCTTCGACGATGCCACTGGTCGACAGCGTTCCCGCGGTGAGAAACACCGCCAACACCGACAGACCCATCCCGATTTCGTACGAGATGACCTGTGCGGCGGCACGCAGCGAACCGAGAAGGCTGTAAGTGGAGCCGGAAGCCCAACCACCGAGAACGACACCGTAGACACCGACGGCCGACGTCGCCAGAATCAGCAGGACGGCCACCGGGAAGTCGGTCAGCTGAAGCGGTGTCGCGACACCGAACATGTTGACGACGGGCCCCAGAGGGATGACCGAGAAGGCCGTGAACGCACACACCGTCATGATCATCGGTGCCAGGACGAACACGACCTTGCTGGCGGTTCGAGGCGTCAAGTCCTCTTTAAACGCCAACTTCAGACCGTCGGCCAAACTCTGCAACAGCCCGAACGGGCCGTGACGGTTGGGGCCGGGACGTACCTGCATCCGGGCCACGACCCGTCGCTCATACCAAATGGTGAACAACACCAGCAGGACGAGCATGATGAAGATGGCCAGGGCTTTAACCCCGATCAGCCACCACGGGTCCTGCCCGAAGGCATCGAGAGTGTCAGTCATCATCGGGCTTCTTCTCCCACAGTTGTGAACCGGCGAGGGAGCGCGGGGGCGGCGCAGCCGACTCGCTGAGACAACACGGCCGTCACTTGGTCCCTCCGTCGTATGCGGCGATCGACACCACATCACCGGCAATGACGCCGAGGCCCCGATGAACACCCGAACCCGGTGAGTTCGTCGGCAGCCACACCACGTTGTCCGGCATGGCGGCGGTGATCGCGACGGGCAGGGTAATTCCGCCGATCGCACTGGAGACCTTCACCGCTGCACCGTCGACGAGAGCGTGAGCCTTCGCGGTGGCGGCCGACAGCCGTGCCACCGGAGTGCGGGCGGTCCCCGCCAAGTGCGTGTTGTTGTCCTGCAGCGTCCCGGAGTCCAGCAGGTGGCGCCACGTCGCGAGGACGGCCTGTCCGGCACCGGCCGTGGCCGGCGTCGCGGCCGACACCAACGGAGCGGCCATGCGTCCCTCCGGCGTCGGAACACCGGCCAGTTCGCCGCGCACGGCGCGCAGGTTGTCGAACCCGAGGTCGGCGTCCATGAGCTCGGACACCGCCTGCAGCACTTCGAAGTCGCTCAACAGCGGCGAGTCCAACGAAGCCTCGAAGGTACGTAGACGCCCTTCCCAGTTGAGGTAGGCGCCGCCCTTTTCCTGAGCCGTCGCGATCGGGAACACGACCTGTGCCCTACGGGTCACCGCGGTGTGCCGTTGCTCGATCGACACGATGAAGGGCACCTCGTACAGTGCGGCCTCGGCTGCGGCCGGGTCGGCGAGGTCGAACGGGTCGACGCCCGCCACCAGCAGACCGGTGATCTCTCCGTCGGAGGCGGCCTGAAGGATGCCCGACGTGTCACGTCCGACCGTGGACGGGACGGTGTCGACGCCCCAGTACTCCGCGAGCGCGGACCGGTCGGCGGCCTCGGCGACGGAACCGCCACCGGGCAGCAGGTTCGGCAACAGCCCGACGTCGACGGCACCGCGGTCACCCGCACGACGGGGAACCCACGCGAGCTTCGCGCCGGTGGCGACGGCCAGCCTGGTGGCGGCGGTCAACGCTCCCGGTACGGTCGCGAGCCGTTCACCGATCAGGATGACGGCACCGTCGGTGCGCAACTTCTCGGCCATCTCGCCACCGTCGGCGTAACCCGACAGCAGGGAGGCCTCCGCGCCCGGCGCGGTCGGGATCAGCGTGCCGCCGATCTTGACCGTGCCGTTGCTCGCGAAGGGAGCCACCACGTAGGAGGTCTGGTTGCCGTCGCGGTTTGCCTTGCGCATGCGCAGGAACAGGATCGGGCACTCCTCCTCCACCTCGAGGCCGGCCACGAGAACAACAGGTGCGTTCTCGACGGTCTCGTAGGTGGTGGCGCCCGAAGCCGGGTGAACGCCGGCGACGGCGTGGCCCAAGAACTCGGCCTCTTCGGCCGAGTGCGGACGCGCGCGGAAGTCGACGTCGTTGGAGTCCAATGCGAGTCGGCTGAACTTCGAGTACGCGTACGCATCCTCAATGGTCAGGCGACCACCGGTGAGCGTGCCCACGCCGCCGGTCTCCTTGGCCCTGGCCAGGCCTTCCGCTGCAGCACGCAGCGCCTCCGGCCACGACACCTCGTGCAGTTCACCGTCGCGGCCCCGCACCATCGGAGCGAGAATGCGGTTGTCGGTGTTCATGTAGTCGAACGCCCAACGGCCCTTGTCGCAGTTCCACTCGGCGTTGACGTCGGCGTCGTCACCGGCGAGCCGGCGAAGAACCTTGTTGCGTCTATGGTCGGTGCGCTGCGCGCAACCGGCCGAACAGTGTTCACACACGCTGGGGCTCGACACGAGGTCGAACGGGCGAGCCTGGAACCGGTACTGCGAACCGGTGAGGGCTCCCACCGGGCAGATCTGCACCGTGTTGCCCGAGAAGTAGGACTCGAACGGCTCGTCCTCGTAGATACCGACCTGTTCCAGGGACGACCGTTCCATGAGTTCGATGAACGGGTCGCCGGCAACCTGCTCGGAGAACCGCGTACACCGTGCACACAACACGCACCGTTCACGGTCCAGCAGCACCTGCGACGAGATCGGCAGCACCTTGCGGTACTTGCGTTTCTCCTCGACGAACCGGGACTCGGGACGGCCGCTGCTCATCGCCTGGTTCTGTAGTGGGCACTCACCGCCCTTGTCGCAGATCGGACAGTCCAGCGGGTGGTTGATCAGGAGGAACTCCATGATCCCCTCCTGGGCCTTCTTGGCCACCGGAGAGGTCAACTGGGTTTTGACCACCATGCCCTCGGTGCACACCGCGGTGCACGACGCCAACGGCTTACGCTGCCCCTCCACGTCGACCAGACACTGGCGGCAGGCGCCGACCGGGTCCAGCAACGGGTGGTCGCAGAATCGGGGAATCTCGATCCCCAGCTGCTCGGCGGCACGAATGACGAGCGTCCCCTTCGGAACGGTCACTTCGAGGCCGTCGATGGTGAGCGTGACTTTGTCGGTCATGGCTAGTGCGCTCCCACCAGGTCCGAGGCGTTCAGCAATGGCTCGCGACGCCCCTCGATGTAATCCAAGTAGTCCTGCTTGAAGAACTTCAGCGACGACGTCACGCACGAGGTCGCACCGTCGCCCAGGCCGCAGAACGACCGGCCCAGCAGGTTGTCACAGGCATCCAGCAGCGTGTCGAGGTCCTCGTGAGTGCCCTGGCCCGACAGGATGCGTCGGTAGATTCGGGTCATCCAGTAGTTACCCTCGCGACACGGCGTGCACTTGCCGCAGGACTCGTGCGCATAGAACACGATCCACCGGTACGAGTTGTACACGGGGCAGTCCTGATCGGAGAAGATCATCATCGCGGTCGTACCGAGAATCGATCCGGCCTTGGCGATGCTGTCGAAGTCCAACGGGACATCGGCGTGCTCGGCCGTCAACAACGGAGTCGAGGACCCACCCGGGGTCCAGAACTTCAGGTTGTGACCATCGGCCATACCGCCGGCCAACTCCAACAGCTCGTTCAACGTGATGCCCATACCGCATTCGTACTGGCCGGGGTTCTTTACCCGGCCGGACAGCGAATAGATCATCGTGCCCGCGGAGTTCTCACTGCCCAGCGACTTCCACCACTGTGCTCCACCCAACACGATGTGGGGGACCGAGGCGATCGAACCGACGTTGTTGATGACCGTCGGCGAGTTGTACAGGCCGTGAGTCGCCGGGAACGGCGGACGTAGCCGCGGCTGCCCCCGGAACCCCTCCAGGGAGTCCAACAACGCGGTCTCCTCGCCACAGATGTAGGCACCTGCACCGGAGTGGATCACCACGTCGAGGTTGAAGCCTTTACCGAGGATGTTCTCGCCCAGGTAGCCCTTGGCGCGCGCCTCCTCAACGGCGTGACGCAGACGACGAGCGGCGTGAACCGCTTCACCGCGAACGTAGATGAACGCCCGCTCGGCGCGAACCGCGTAGCTGGCGATGATGACGCCTTCGATAAGCGAGTGCGGGTCGTTCATCATCAGCGGCAGGTCTTTACACGTGCCCGGTTCGCCTTCGTCGGCGTTGACGACCAGGTAGTGCGGTTTGCCGTCGTTTTGAGGGATGAACGCCCATTTCATGCCGACCGGGAAACCCGCGCCGCCGCGGCCGCGGTGACCGGACTCCTTCATGAAGGCGATGAGGTCGTCAGGGTGGTAGTCGACCGCCTTGCGCAGCGCGGCGTAGCCGTCGAGCTGCTCGTAGACGTCGATCTTCCATGCCTCGGGCGACAACCAGCGCTTGGTGAGCACCGGGGTCAACTTCGCCAGCGTCTGGCTGGAAGGTGCGGAAGCCATTGGGTCAGACCTCGCTTTGCTTGCAGGAGGGCGCGGTGATCATGAGTTCTCCTTGTTCACCAGCGGAGTACCGGGATCGATCTGGGGCGCGGTGATCCCGTGGTCGGCGGCCATACGCGCGCCCGCCAAGGTCGAGTCCCCCAGAGCGTTGTCGGCCAACGCCTCCGGACGATCCTCGCCCCAGCCCGCCAACTGCTTGGAGAGCTCCTTCAAGGTGCACAACCGGGCACCACGGGTCGGCGCGGGACGCTCACCGTTTTGCAGCTCCTGCACCGTGGACAACGCCGACTCCGGGTCGGTCTTGTCGTAGTACTCGTAGTTGACCGTCATGACCGGCGCGTAGTCGCACGCGGCCAGGCACTCGGCGTGTTCCAACGTGATCTTGCCGTCGGAGGTGGTCTCGTCGTGGTCGACGCCCAGGTAGTCACGCAACGTGTCGTAGACCTTCTGGCCACCCATCACGTCGCACAACGTGTTGGTGCACACGCTCACCAGGAAGTCGCCGGTCGGTTCACGCTTGTACATCGTGTAAAACGTCGAAACCGCAGCAACCTGGGCTTTGGTGATACCGATCTTCTCCGAACAGAACGCGATGCCGTCAGGCGACACGTACCCGTCGTGGCTCTGCACCAGGTGCAGCATCGGCAGCAACGCGGAACGCTGCCGCCCCTCGGGGTAGCGGGCCATGATCTCGCGAGCCTGTTCGTGAAGCTCTTCGGGATAAGGCATTAACGATCACATCCACCCATGACCGGGTCCATAGAGGCACCTCCGGCGATTACATCGGACAGCAGGCCGCCTTCGGAGATGGCCGGAAGCGCCTGAAGGTTGATGAACGAAGGGTCACGCATGTGCACCCGGAACGGCCTCGTACCGCCGTCGGAAACCATGTGAATACCCAACTCACCACGTGGTGCCTCAACCGGGACGTATACCTGCCCGGCCGGCACTCGGAAGCCCTCGGTCACCAACTTGAAGTGGTGAATCAGCGCCTCCATGGACTGGTTCATGATGTGGCGAATGTGGTTGAGCGAGTTGCCCAAGCCGTCACCGCCCACGGCCAGCTGCGCCGGCCAGGCGATCTTCTTGTCCTCCACCATGACCGGACCCGGTTCGAGCCGCTCCAACGCCTGCTCGATGATGCGCAGACTCTGACGCATCTCCTCCAGGCGAACGAGGTAACTGCCCCACACATCGGCACCGTTGTGCGTCGGGACGTCGAAGTCGTAGGTTTCGTAACCGCAATAGGGACGGTGCTTCCGCAGGTCCCAGCCCAGGCCGGCTGCGCGAAGCCGCGGCCCCGTCACCCCCAGGGACAGACATCCCGACACGTCGAGATAGGCGACGCCTTGCGTACGCTCCTGCCAAATCGGGTTACCCGACAGCAGATCCTCATACGTGTCGATGTGCTTCGGCATGACCTTGAGGAAATCGCGGATCAGCGTCACCGCCTCGTCGGGCAGATCCTGAGACAACCCACCCGGTCGCACGTACGCCATGTTCATGCGCAACCCGGACGCCGCTTCGAAGATGTCGAGAACGAGCTCCCTCTCACGGAAGCCGTAGATCATCATCGACAACGCGCCCAGCTCCATACCCGTGGTCGCCAATCCGACCAGGTGAGAGGAGATGCGGTTCAGCTCCATCATGAGAACCCGGATCACGGTGGCCCGGTCGGGAGCCTCGATGCCGAGCAGCTTTTCCACCGCGAGGCAGTAGGCGGTCTCGTTGAAGATCGGAGACAGGTAGTCGGCGCGGGTCACGAACGTTGTGCCCTGCGTCCAGTTACGGAACTCCGTGTTCTTCTCGATCCCGGTGTGCAGATAGCCCACGACGGGACGCAACTGCCGGACGGTCTCGCCCTCGAGCTCGATCACCAGGCGCAACACGCCGTGTGTCGAGGGGTGTTGCGGGCCCATGTTGACCACGAGCCGCTCGGCACTCAAGGGGTCGGAGGCACCGAGAACGGAGTCCCAGTCACCTCCGGTAACCGTGAAAACGCGGCCCTCGGTCGTGTCACGCGATTGCGCGTAGGCGTCAGTCTGTTCCGACGTCGACATCAGGCGTCCTCCTGCCTACATCCGGAGCCATGCTTCCTGCGGGGGACTCCGCCACCCCGCACACCCCAATGGGACCTGTCACCGTTCATCGGTAGTACGCCCTCCGCTCGTCCGGAGGCGGGATCTCGGCGCCGTTCTTGTACTCCACCGGGATTCCTCCCAGCGGGTAGTCCTTGCGCTGGGGGTGCCCCTCCCAGTCGTCGGGCATCAGAATGCGCGTCAGGTTCGGGTGGCCGTCGAACACCACGCCGAACATGTCGTAGGCCTCACGTTCCTGCCAGTCGGCCGTCGGGTACACGGCGGTCACGCTGGCCACATGCGGGTCTTCGACCGACACCGCGGTTTCCAGGCGCACGTGACGGCGGTAGGTCATCGACGCCAGCTCGTACACCACGTGCAGGCGCTGCGCTTGATCCGGGTAGTCCACTCCGGACACGTTCGCGCACAGCTCGAATCGCAGTTCCGGATCGTCACGCAGGGTCCGACAGACCTTGGCGACGGCGTCCGGGGCGACATGGATCGTCAGTTCACCGCGGTCGACGACCACGGCCTGGATCGTGTCGGGCTCCGATACCTCGGTCAGGTGCTCGACGAGCTCGTCGAAGTAGCCACCGTAAGGTGGCTCGCTGCCGACCACGGCCGACAGGGGCTTGGCGGGGACCAGCCCGCCGTAACCGGAGGTGTCACCGGTGCCTTCGACACCGAAAAGTCCACGTCGTTCGTTGCTCATCAGTCGACCTCCACCACTCCGCGCTCGGCCATCCAGTTCTTGATGCGCAACTGTTCGGCGTTGCCTGCCTCGACGGCTTCACGCCACTGCTTGGCGCGCTTCTTGTTGAAGCGGTAGCTGGAGGGCATCGAACCGGGTTTGATCAGCGGCTCCGGCTTCTCGGCGAGCTCTTGACGACGCTTCTCACCGAGCGGCTCGTGCATGATCTTTTCGTGCAGCTTCAGGATCGCGTCGAGCAGCATCTCCGGCCGCGGCGGGCAACCGGGAAGGTAGATGTCGACGGGCACGACGTGGTCGACGCCCTGAACGATCGCGTAGTTGTTGAACATGCCACCGGACGAGGCGCAGACACCCATGGACAGCACCCACTTGGGGTTCGCCATCTGGTCGTAGATCTGACGCAGAACGGGTGCCATCTTCTGGCTCACGCGACCGGCGACGATCATGAGGTCGGCCTGTCGCGGTGAAGGCCGGAAGACCTCCATCCCGAATCGGCCGGTGTCGTACCGGGCCGCCCCGGTGGACATCATCTCGATCGCGCAGCAGGCCAGACCGAAGGTCGCAGGCCACAGCGAGGCCTTGCGCGTCCAGTTGACCAGGCCCTCAACCGTGGTGAGGAGTATCCCGTTGGGGAGTTTTTCTTCCAGACCCATGATCTAGTCCCAATCCAATCCGCCGCGTCGCCACTCGTAGATGTAGGCGATGAACAGCGTTCCGACGAAGATCAGCATCGAGAAGAACCCGAAGAGGCCCAGGTAGTCGAAGTGGACCGCCCAGGGCAGCAGGAACATGATCTCGATGTCGAAGACGATGAACAGCATCGCCGTGAGGTAGAACTTGACCGGGAACCGGTTACCTCCCGGCGGTGCCGGTGTCGCTTCGATCCCGCATTCGTATGCCTCGTTCTTCGCCCTGTTGAAGCGAGCCGGTCCCGTTAGCCGTGCTGCCAGCACCGAGATTACCGCGAACGCCAATCCGATGGCGAACAGCACAACGACAGGTGCATACAGTTCCATCGATTATCGCCTACCTACAGTGCGCATGTCGGTCACCTTGTGGGGTCTGTGGGAGCTCATACCGCCGGCACCACCCTAGACAAGCCGTTGATCATCTTGTCCATGGCGTCGCCACCGCGGGCGTCGGTGAGGTTGGCCAGCAGTTTCAGGACGAATTTCATCAGCAGAGGATGGTTGAGGCCGTGCTCGGTGCACAGCTTCATGATCTTCGGGTTGCCGATGAGCTTCACGAAGATACCGCCCATCCGGTAGTACCCGCCGAAGCGGTTCGACAGTTCGGCCGGGTAGCGACGAAGTAGCGCCTCCCGAGCCGGAGTCGACGAACGGGACAACGCGTCCGCGGCGAATTCGGCGGCGACTTCGCCCGATTCCATCGCGTACGCGATGCCTTCGCCGTTGAACGGGTTGACCATGCCGCCGGAATCGCCGACGAGGAGCATCCCCCGGGTGTAGTGGGGTACCCGGTTGAAGCCCATCGGCAGTCCTGCGCCACGTATGGGGCCGTCGGCGTTGGTCTCGTCGCGCATGCCCCATTCCTCGGGGGTGCCGGAGAGCCATTCGCCCAGCAGTTTGCGGTAGTTGGTCTTGCCGAACGCCGACGAGGAGTTCAAGACACCGAGACCGACGTTGACGCGGCCGTCACCCAGCCCGAAGATCCAGCCGTAGCCGGGCATGAGGACGTCGGGGGCGGCGGCACTGCGCAACTGCAGCCAGGATTCGAGGTAGTCGTCGTCGTGTTTCTCGGCGCAGTAGTAGTAGCGACGCACCGCCACTCCCAGAGGGCGGTCGTCACGTTTGTTGACGCCAAGGGCCAGGGCCATGCGGCCGGATACCCCGTCGGCGGCGACGACGAGCGGCGCGCGCAGGGTAAGCGGTTTCTTTTCAGGCCCGACGACCGCTTCGACGCCGACGACACGGCCCGCCTTGTCGAAGACGGGGGCGGTGACGTTCACTCCGGTCTTGAGCCGGGCGCCTCCGGCGACGGCGCGCTGCGCGAGCAGGTCGTCGAAGTCGAGCCGAGTACGGGTCAGACCGTAGGACGGGTACGAGTCGAGCGTCGGCCAGTCGAGCGTGAGTTTAGTGTTTCCTGCCACTACTCGTAGACCCTTGTTGTGCATCCACCCGGCTTCGGGCGACGTATCGATGCCCATACGCAGCAGTTGTTTGACCGACTTCGGGGTCAGGCCGTCACCGCAGACTTTTTCGCGTGGGAATTCGGTCTTTTCGAGAAGCAGGACGTCGAGGCCGTGGGCGGCCATGTGATACGCCGCCGCGGACCCGCCCGGTCCGGCGCCGACGACTATGACGTCGGCATCCGCGGACGGTTGGAGACTGCTGGGCACGTCGATCCTCGCGTACTTGAGACGGATAATTCCTGGTTGTTGTGCGACTGTTGGAGCCGGTCGGGGTTTGTGAATGCCTTCACAAGGGGTCTTACCATGCAGTCTAGGCCTTCAAAGATCGGCCGACTTGAATTAGGGCACCCTAACTCGGCGGTGTGCTGGGGTTCGCTTCACCGGCGTCACCAGCGGCGTCTTCAACACCCGCCGGCTTGCGCGCACGGTGCAGCGCCACCACCCCGCCCGCCAGATTGCGCCACGCAACCGCGTGGAAGCCGGCGCGTTGGATCCACTGAGCGAACTCCTCTTGAATCGGCCACTCGCGGACCGACTCGGCAAGGTACACGTACGCCTCGGCATTCGATGCGAATCGCTTCGCCAGCAGCGGAAAGCCGCGCATGACATATTCCATGTAAACCGTCCTGAACGGCTCCCACGTTGGAGTGGAGAACTCACAGACCACCAAGCGTCCACCCGGTTTGAGCACCCGGCGCATCTCGGCCAGTCCGGCCCCGACATCGGCCAGGTTACGAATCGCGAACGAAATCGTCACCGCATCGAACGTCTCGTCCCCGAACGGAAGCGCCATCGCGTCACCGGCCAACAGCGGGACCGAGCGGCCCCTCCCCTGAGCCAACATGCCCAACGAGATGTCCGCGCCCACCACGTACGCACCCGAGGTGGCCAGTTCACCGGTCGAGACACCCGAGCCGGCGCCCAGGTCCAGGCATCGCTGCCCGGGCCTCAACTCCAACGCCTTGCGGGTTTCGATCCGGAACCGCCGATCCATGCCCAACGACATGATCGTGTTCATCCGGTCGTACCGCGCGGCGACACCGTCGAACATGTCGGCGATCTCACCGGGGTCCTTGTCCAAGGATGCACGGTTCACGCAGTCACCTCACAACACAAGTCCACCGCCCCAGCCTCGCACACGCCGGTGGAAGTCGGACATGGCGTCCACCGGCATCCGCGTCGGCCGGGCACCCGTCACGGGCACAGCGGCGGTAGCCCGTGGTCACCGAACAGGTCGGCGCGGTCAACGGCCAGATGGCCGTCCTTGATGACGGCGTGAATGTGGGCGGGTTCACCCAGGGCTGCGATGTCGGTCAACGGGTCGACATCGGTGATGACGATGTCGGCGGCTTTGCCCGCCTCCAAGGTGCCTGTGACGTCGGCGATGCCGCACAGTTCCGCCGCATTGCCGGTCGCGGCGGTGATCGCCTCCATGGGTGTCATACCGCCGAACCTGACCAACAGCTCCAGCTCCTTCAAGTTGTTGCCGTGGCTGATGGTCAAACCGCTGTCGGTTCCCATCGCGACCTTCACACCCGCGGCAACCGAACGGCCGATCGCCTCCTGCGCGATCCGGTGCCAACGGACGCCCTTCTCGTATGCCGCGGGTGACGAATGTTTCGGGTCGAGGTCGTGCACCGTTTCCAACAGGGTCGGCACCAGAAACTGACCGCGCTCGACCATCCGGGCACGCAGTTCGTCGTCCAGGGCGTAGCCGTGCTCGATACTGCTGACTCCCGCGTTGACGGCGGCCTCGATGCCCGGTCGCCCAATGGCGTGTACCGCCACGGGGATCCCCCCGTAGGCGTCGGCCTCCTCCACTGCCGCTGTGATCATTTCGGGTCGAAGACCGAGCCATTCGGGCTGATCGTGCGGCGAGGTGACCCCACCGCTGCTGGCGAGCTTGATGCAGTCCGCACCCGCCGCAACCAGATCCCGCACCCGCGAACGCATCTCGTCGACCGAGTTGACGAGATTTCCAGGGCTGCCCGGAAGCGCCACCACGGTGGCGAGCGCGTCGATCCCACCGGCAACGGTGAAGTCGGCGTGTCCCGCCCGCTGACTCAACATCGCCACCGCGACCAGAAGCCGCGGGCCGGGAATCTTCCGCTCCGCGACAGCCTGACGAAATCCGGCGTCCAGCCCCATGAGGTCGCGCGCCGTGGTGACACCGTTCTCCAGCGTCGCTCGCAATCGGTGAAGGATTTTAAGCATCCGATAGCTCGGCGCTTCGAATATGCCCTGAGCGGGGCTCCCCTCCTGGCCCGGCAACGCCAGGTGCACATGGGTGTCGATGAAACCCGGGCATACCGTCCGCCCGCCCAGGTCTACCCGCGGCACGCCCTCGGTTTCCGTGGGAAGCGAAGACGATTGGCCCACCCATTGCAGCTTCGTCCCCTCTATCAACACAGCCGCATCGGCGATCGGGGCGCCACCGCGACCATCGATCAATCGTGCGTGGTGAAGTAGCACTCGTTTGTCCGACATCTCCGGTTTCTCCCTCACTTGTACGACACGAACTCACGCGGCCATCGTCACCGCCGACACGAGACGCTCACGCCGGTTCGCCACCAGGCGGCCTCGCAGCCCGACCGGGACGGACGATCGTCACGGTCAAAACGATCGCGAGTAGCCCTCCCAACGCCGTCAATCCGACTCTTTCACCGGCCAGCCCCAGCACTTCCAGCCCGAATTTGGAGGCACCGTAAAGCAGAATGATCGTCGGGGTCAGGAAGACGGTGTAGAACAGGTCCTTTTCGGGCATGATCGCGTAGGCCACCGTCAGCACCGCGCACACCACAGCAAGCACCAGGCACACGACCCTGGGCGCCGCAACGGCTATCGAAGCCGCGACGACGGCACCGGCGGCCGTTCCCAGCACACGGTTTTTAACCCGGGCGGTCGTCTCCTTGGCAAGCGGCACGAACACCAGACAGAACGTCAGCACCGCCCAGTTGCCGTGCGGAAAACCCATAGCCTCGTTGAGCAGAATGAGCCCGATACATCCGGCGGCCAACGCCAGGACGTGACGTGCGGCCACCCCCATATCGGCCGGCCGTGGTTCCCTGCGCACCTTCACCAGACTCGCCGCGCCGATCGCGATGGCCGCCCCCAACCAGGCCATGACGGCTATGCGCATCGGGTGGCTGGGCGCCGACAGCGAATAGGTGAAAATAATGGAAGGCAACAGCGCAACGAGTCCGGCACTCCACTGGTTGAAGAACCACTGCACCGAACAGGCCACGACCACCGCCACCAGAAGGAGCAGGATGTTATCGGCGATCAAAGCTCCGGCGAGCGCGGCCAGACCAACCAGCGAACCGGCCACGAACTGCCGCGCCAGAGCCACCTGTGTTACCGCGGCGACCATGAACGTCATTCCGCGATAAACCGACCGCGCAGCGTGCTCCTCGAGGAGCCACCAGGCCGCGACCACCGGCACCGCGGCTACCGCGATGATCGCCGCCGCGCGTGCCAGCGTTTTAAGCGGAGGCACATAGGGAAGCAGACGCATGCGACTCATCGTAAGGCAGCAATTACATAGAGTATCGACTTTGCGGTTGTGCTCCGTACGGTCGACACCGGCGGGAACGCTGCGCAGGAACGTCGGCCCGACCTTCGCAAGGTCCGGCGTTGTTCCCGCCTCGTCAGGCCTGTATGAGCCGGTGGAGTTTCTCGTGCTTGGGGGCGGATCAACCGGCCAACGGTCTCCGCCGTACCGCACCGGACACAAGCCCGGTCTTACCCGGCGAGGCCACCGCGGCGTGGTGCC
>DXGR01000043.1 GCA_019113825.1 Candidatus Stackebrandtia excrementipullorum
GCGGCGTCGCCGGCTCAGCGGAGTCGCGGAGCGGTCGGCGGGAGGTGTCATGGCCCTAATTTACACAAGATCGTTCTGTGTAAATTAGGGCCATGACCGAGATCGATGTGCGTTCGCTTCCCAAACCGGAGAAACACCCGACGATCTTCGCCGCGTTCGAAGGCCTGGCGGTCGGCGAGAGTTTGACGTTGGTGAACAATCACGAACCCCGTCATCTCAAAGGCGAGTTCGACGAGGAGTATCCCGGCGGATATGGCTGGGAGTATCGTGAGCGCGGCCCGAAGGTGTGGCGCATCGAGATCACCAAGCTTGCGTCGACCCCTTTGCCGAGAATCCTCACCGACACCGCGAGTGTCGCCACATCCGAGGGAACCGGCGCGGTATGGAAACTTCCCATGAGGCAACGAGACCTCGACTCCAACATCATTCGCCTCGAGCCGGGAGGGCGAATCGAGGAACACGCCGGACCCGACCTCGATGTTCTCATCCACGTGCTTCACGGAAGCGGTGTCCTCACCACCGAGACCGGCGCGATCGACCTCGTGCCGGGCGTGCTGCTGTGGTTGCCGCGGCGGTCGCGGAGAGCGTTCTCCGCCGGTGACGAGGGCCTTGTCCACCTGACCGTGCACCAGCGCCGAAAATCGCTCCTCATAGGAGGATTAGGTCGCCCACGGCGGCTTGAAGTTTGCCGACGGACTCGGTCAACTCAACAGAATCGTCGTTGTCCAGGGACCACGCCAGTCCGTCGAGTTCTCGACGGACCCGGCAGAGGCCGACCTGCCGCACCAAGACGTCGACGTCCAAGCCCACGGCTTTCGCGTAGTGGGCCGACACGGCTCGACCGATGTCCGGGCCGAGCGCCCACAGCGGACAAAGGTCCAGCGCGGCGGGACCGAAGCGTGCAGCCTCCCAGTCGATAACGCCGGACAATCGGCCATGCGAGACCA
This sequence comes from Candidatus Stackebrandtia excrementipullorum, assembly GCA_019113825.1. Classification (GTDB taxonomy): domain Bacteria; phylum Actinomycetota; class Actinomycetes; order Mycobacteriales; family Micromonosporaceae; genus Stackebrandtia; species Stackebrandtia excrementipullorum. Next base: position 948 of record DXGR01000043.1, read on the forward strand.
ACATGTTCTCGTGCCAAAAATCCCCGTGCAGCGGCACCGACGCGGTCTCGGTCAACAAGCGCGAAAACGCGTCCCGCCATCGTGTCAGGGCCTCAATGCCGTTTCGCGGCACGAGTGTTCGCAGTCGCGGGATGAGCGACTCAAAGATCGACCCGTCCTCGCTTCGCAGGTTGCCGACCACCGACACGGGTTGTTGGTGAAGCCGAACAAGAAAGTCCGCCAGGTCGCCCACCAGGCTTCGAGGGGCCGCAGCGGAAGGCGTCAAGGGCTCTCCGGGAACCCGGGCGTAGACCAGAGCACCGTGAGGCATGTCGGCCGAACGGGGAAGCACGCGTGCAGCCTCGGGGATGCCGACCGGAAGCCGACCGCTCAACGCCGCAAGGAGGGCGACCGTTGCGGCATTGCGTTCCGCTGCCGCCGATGTACGCGCGACCCGCACGATGAAGCCGTTGTTCGTGGTAACGACCACCGATGAGAAACCCGTGGCCGTCCATCGATACGGCGGCTCGAGCCCCGGGTCGTCGAGAGCCGTCAAGCCGGACACGGCGTTACGGAACAGTGTTGTCTCGTCGCCGATGTCCACCGCCGTGTTCTACGCCTTGCGCAGTCGGAACGTCATACCGATCGTGGTGTCCTCGTGCGTCTCGAGGCCCGCCCGGTCCGGTTCGCCCGCATGGAAACCCGCGGCCAGTACCTCGTCGGCGATGAACGCGGCGTGCTCGGCCAAGGCCGCCGCGGTGTCGCCCGCGGCCTGATAAAACACGACGATGCGGTCGGTGACCTCGAATCCGCAGGCTTTGCGTGCGGTTTGAATCAGCCGTACGGCGTCCCTGGCGACACCGGCGCGGCGAAGAGCCGGCGTGACGGTCAGATCCAAGGCCACGGTGACGTCCCCTTCGGTCGCGACCGCCCAGCCCTCTCGCGGTGTCTCGGTAATGAAGACGTCTTCGCGGGTGAGCGTGACCTGCTCGCCGTCCACGTCGAGGGACGTGGCCCCCGTGTCGCGGAGTTCGACGGCCAGCCGCGCGGCGTCGGTGGCGGCGATGGCGGCAGCGACGACCTGGACCCTTTTGCCGAACCGGCGACCCAGAGTCCTGAAGTTGGCCTTGGCGGTCGCGTCCACGAGTGAACCGGAGGTCGCCTGCATCGGTTCGACCGCCATGACGTTGAGCTCGGCGGCCAGCTGTTCACGCAGCCCGTCGTCGAGCCGATCGAAGACGTGTCCCGGAACCAGGACCCGGGCCAGTGGCTGCCGTGTCTTGACAGCCGACTCCGCTCGGGCCGACCGTCCCAACTCCACAACGGTGCGTACCAGCGTCATCCGGCGCGACAGCGTCTCGTCGAGCAGCTCGGGGTTCGAGGTCGGGAACGGAGCCAGGTGAACCGACGGAGGAGCGTCGGGCGTCACGGGGGTCACCAGATCCCGCCATACCCGTTCGGTGATGAACGGCGTCATCGGTGCCATGAGCAGCGTCACCGTTGTCAGAGCCTCGTGCAAGGTGGCCAGCGCCGCGGTGTCGCCGGCCCAGAACCGGCGTCGTCCTCTCCGGACGTACCAGTTCGACAGGTCGTCGATGAAGTCTTGCAACAGCCTTCCGGCTCGTTGCGTGTCAAACGCCGCCAATGCGGCGTCGACGTCGGAGACCAGGCGGTTCAATTCCGCCAGGAGCCATCGGTCGAGGACCGGCCGTTCACCGGGTGTCGGGTCGGCGTCCGACGGCGACCAACCCGCGATACGTGCATACATTGCCTGGAAGGAGACGGTGTTCCAGTACGTGAACAGAACCTTCCGCACGACCTCCTGGATCGCGGTGTGTCCGACGCGCCGCGGTGCCCACGGCGACCCCACCGCCGCCATGAACCACCGCACCGCGTCGGCACCGTGACGTTCCATCAGACTCATGGGTTCCAGGATGTTTCCCAGGTGTTTCGACATCTTCCGGCCGTCCTCGGCCATGATGTGTCCCAGGCACACGACGTTTTCGTAGGACGACCTGTCGAACACGAGCACTCCGACGGCCATGAGCGTGTAGAACCAGCCCCGGGTCTGGTCGATGGCTTCGGAGATGAACTGTGCCGGATGACGCTGTGCAAACAGCTCCTTGTTGTGGTGCGGGTATCCGAACTGCGCGAACGGCATGGCACCGGAGTCGTACCAGGCGTCGATCACCTCCGGCACCCTGCTTGCCGTTTTTCCGCAGTGGCAGGTGAAGAAAACCTCGTCGATGTAGGGCCGGTGCGGGTCCAATGCAGACAGATCGCGATCGGCGAGTCGACCCAGCTCCGCCAGCGAACCGACACAGTGCAGATGACCGTCGCCACATCGCCAGATCGGTAGCGGCGTGCCCCAATACCGGCTGCGAGACAACGCCCAGTCCACGTTGTTCTCAAGCCAATCCCCGTAGCGACCGTGCTTGATGGAGGGTGGAAACCAGTTGGTCTCGTCGTTGGCGGCAAGAAGACGTTCCTTGACCGCCGTGGTGCGGATGTACCACGACGGCTGTGCATAGTAGATCAGTGCGGTGTGGCAGCGCCAACAGTGCGGATAGGAGTGTTCGTACGGTCGGTCCTCAAGAATCAACCCGTCCGACTTCAACCGTTCGACGAGTAGGCGATCGGCGTCCTTGAAGAACACCCCGCCGACCAGCGGGACATCGGCTTCAAAGGTGCCGTCGGGACGAATCGGGTTGACCATCGGCAGGTCGTAGGCGCGACAGGTCGCCAGGTCGTCGGCGCCGAACGCCGGAGCCTGATGAACCAGACCCGAACCCTCCACGGTGGTCACATAATCGCCGTTGACGACCTTGTGTGCGCCGTCGACCGGGACGAGGTCGAGCGGTGCCCGGTACTCCCACAATTCCATGTCGGCGCCGCTGAACGATTCACCGGTCGTGTGCCAGCCGTCAAGCACCGTCGACACGAGATCCTCGGCGACCACGAGCCGCTGCTCGCCGTCGGTGGCGACGACGTACGTCACGTCCGGGTGTACCGCGACGGCGACGTTGGAGACCAGCGTCCACGGGGTCGTCGTCCAGATCAACAGACTCGTCCGACCGGCCAATGGACCACTGGTCAACGGGAGCTTCACGTACACCGACGGGTCCACGACCGTCTCGTAGCCCTGCGCCAGTTCGTGATCGGACAGGCCTGTGCCGCACCGTGGGCACCAGGGTGCGACACGGAAGTCCTCTTCCAGCATTCCGTCGTCGAAGATCTTTTTCAGCGACCACCACACCGACTCGATGTACGAGGTGTCCATGGTCCGATAAGGGTCGTCCATGTTGACCCAATAACCCATCCGGCGAGTCAGCTCGGCGAAGGCGTCGGTGTGGCGGGTCACCGACTCACGGCAACGGTCGTTGAACTCGGCGATGCCGTACCGTTCGATGTCCCGTTTGCCGGAGAGGTTGAGCTCCTGCTCCACGGCAAGCTCCACCGGAAGTCCGTGGCAGTCCCAGCCCGCTTTGCGCGGTACGTGATAGCCCTTCATCGTTCGGTAGCGGGGAAACACGTCCTTGAAAACGCGCGCCTCGATGTGATGGGTACCGGGCATGCCGTTGGCGGTGGGAGGCCCCTCGTAAAAGACCCACGTAGGGCGGTCCTCGGACTGTTCGAGGGTGCGTTCGAAGACGCGTTCGCGTTCCCAGAAGGACAGAATGTCGCGTTCGAGCTCGGGCAGGTCGACGTCACCGGGAATCGAACGGTACACGGGGTCTCCTCCAACATGCGCAAACAACGGTCGGCGAAGGGACGAGATGTTCCCGCGGTACCACCCTTATTGGCTGCACGTGGCAACCCACTTCGTTAATGCCGCGGTCGGTTCTACTGGGCTGATAGCCGTTCTTCCGACGGTTCCGGGGTGATCGTTCACATCGAACGCGCCCTGCGAGCTCTCATCTTCCTCGCATCGCTTTCGGCGGTTTCTCCGACGTGTATGTCCCCATCGACACCTTGCGGCGGTACGAGCATAACGGGTCCTGCTTCGGCCGGTGCACGCGACGTGTGCTTCGGCAGATCGTGTTCGCCACGAGGGCTGTGGTCGGCCTCGTACAGGGCCGACCACAGCCACTACGGGCAGGTTTAACCGACCTCGGCGATGACCGCCCAGGCCATGTCCTCCCATTGGGCGTATCTGTCCGGGAAGGCCGAAACCTGTACAGCTTGCGCGGCCTCGGTCAACGCCATGTTCTCCCAGCCGTCGATCTTGTCGAGCGACTTGTAGAAGGTCGTCGTCGCGTAGTGGACGTCCATGCACTGCTCGACCGTGCCCCACCCCATACTGGGACGCTGTTGGAACAGCCCGACCGAATCGTGGTCGGTGAGGACTCCCTCGTGCGGATAGTCGAACGATTCGGGTACCGCGTTACTGGCGACGTTGCGCATTTGGCTTTCCTGCATCGCCGTCACCAGTGCGACCGCCTGACCGCGGTCGGAGAAACCAAGGTCGCGACCGATCTCGACGACGGTGACGGCATTGGCCATCTGGACTTCGTCCAGACCACCGACCGGCTGGGGCGGTTCGGTTTTCTCGGCCTCGGACGCATCGGGCTCATCGGATTCTTCGAGCTCGTCGGCGTCTGCCGCCGATTCGTCGTCGGTGGTCGGTTCTCGTGCGTCGGAACGGTCGGCATGGTTGTCCGTTGACCGGTCCTCCGTGGCGGCGTGGGTCGCCGGTGGCCCGACGTTCCAGTTGCCTTGCGTCGTCCACATCCCGATGGTCAACACCGCGACGGCGGCGGTTGCGGCGGCGCCGCGAACGACCGTCGCGCGGTATCGCGTCAACGTGGAGCGCCACAGGCCGCTCGGTGAGAAACGGTGCGAACGGACGTCGGCGTCACGGGTGGATGATGAGGGGTTGCCGGGGTTTTTGTGCCTTCGGGTACTTGGCATTCGGTCACGATAAGCGGTGAATACGCAGGTGAAAAGCCTGATGGTTGTCGTGTGCCGTCCCTGCTGTGGCGGGCGGTGGCCGGGAGTCCGGGTGCCGGAAAGGTCTGTTTTGGGCCGGTTCTCCCGGGCCGGACGATACCGCGGCCGGTGATGTGGTTTGTCCTCGTACTAAGGGGTTGCGCGACCGCGACCGAACGGACGATTATCCGTGATAGTGAGTTGCATCACATTGGCCTGCGAGCTCGAAACGGTGCGTGATTGTAGAGCAACGCGCGGTCGAGAGTGGGTGTCGGTGCGGTGCGATCTCTCGGAAAATGGCGCGAACGGTCGGGTTTGACTGCGGCCCAAGGGGTATCGCACGGTCGGGTACCGGGTATTCCGACCCGACGGAGCTCTGCGACCGTTCACCACGGTGAATAGTCTTGGGGCTTCCGGTGCCATCTGTCGATAACACCGGAGTGGGAGGAACCACACATGACGGCCAAACAGGACCGAGGTCGCCAGACAATTCGAATCCTCCTGGACGCAGCGCTGGACATTTTTGCCGATGAGGGCGTCGAGGGGTTCACGATCACGTCGGTGGTGAACCGGAGCGGCGTCAGTGTCGGGAGTCTCTACCATCATTTCGGCAGTTTCGACGGGCTGTCCACGGCCCTCTACGCGCAATGCACCGCCGAGGTCATGGACACGATGATCGACACGATGCACCGTGCGAGCACGGCCCGCACCGGCATCGAGGCCATGGCGCGGTCCTATTTGCGATGGTCGCGCGACCATCGCCCCAAGTCACTGGTCCTTCACACCGCGCGTGAGAGCGAATACCGGCCCGCTGTTGCCGAGGTCAAACGGTCACGGCTGGTGGAGATCGAGAAATGGTTGATGCCGCACATCGAAGCCGGGCGAGTGCAGGCGTTGTCTCCGGTTGTGATCGAGCTGCTGACGATGGGACCACTGGCCATGACGGTCGGACGTTGGCTGGAAAACATGCCCGGCATCGACCTGGACGAGGCGATCACGGTGATGCCCGAATGCATTTGGTTTTCGGTCAAAGGCCCCGTCGGCTGATGTCTCATGTGACGGCGGCCCCGATGGGTGTGTGCCCGTGGTGAAAAAACGAGAAGCGGTCTGTGGACTCCGCTTGTTGCACACGGCCGTTTGCGGTGAACGGACGGCAAGAAGGCAAGTGTTGTACACGGGACGACGCCATCCGAGTGCCCGGGTACCAGGACGGCGGCTTTAAAGACGGCTTCCGGGACCGCAAGATCGCGGCCAGTAGTCTGTGGCGATGTCGAACCCCACCCTTGTCGCCGGCGTCGACTGCTCGGTTCGGTCCACCACGGTGTCGGTATGCGATGCCGAGACCGGAAACGTTGTGCGCCGGGGCCGGGCCGAACACTCCGACGACACACCGGGTGCGTGGTATCAGGCATTGTTGCGCGCGTGCCACGGCCTGCTCGAGGGGGTCCACGCCATTTCCGTTGCAGCGCGCCCTCGTCGACTGGTCACACTCGACACCGAACGTGCCGTGTTGCGTTCTATGTCGCCTTTCGACGACGCACCCTGTGCGGAGACCGGCGAGGCACTCGTCGTTGAAGCGGGTGGTCCGAAGGCGTGGGCCGAAGCGGTCGGCTCGGTTCCCGGCCCCGACTCCACCGTGACGAGGCTGCGCCGTTTCGCCCGTCGCGCACCCGATACCGCGAAACGGGTGCGTGACGTCATGCTGCCGCACGACTGGCTGACCTGGCGGTTGGCGGGTGAACCGGAGCAGGCGATGACGGACCGGGGTGATGCCTCGAACACCGGGTACTTTTGCGCGGCGACCAACGAGTATCGCCGTGATTTGGTCGAGTTGGCGTTCGGCCGCGATGTGGAGTTGCCCGAAGTGGTCGATCCGGCGAGGATCGTCGGGCGCACCCCCACCGGTGCCGTCGTCGCGGCGGGAACCGGGCACAACATGGCCGCCGCGTTGGGGATCGGTGCCGACGTCGGTGACGTTGTCGTCTCGTTGGGAACCCGCGGCACGGTGTTCGCGGTTTCGAACACGGCGACGTTCGACGCCACGGGACGGGTGTGCGGTTTTGCCGATGCCACCGGGCGTCATCTTCCGCTGGTGCAATCGTTGAACTGCTCTCGTGTCCTGGACGGCACGGCCGCGCTGCTGGGCGTCGACCTGCGGGAGCTCGACCGGTTGGCCCGTGCGGCGGACTCCGGCGCCGCCGGATTGACGATGCTGCCCTATATCGAGGGTGAGCGAACACCGAACATTCCGTATGAGGCGGGAAGTCTCCACGGCATGACCGTGGCCAACCTGACCCCCGCCAACCTGGCGCGGGCCGCCGTCGAGGGGATGATGTGCGGCTTGGCCGACGGTGTTGACGCGATCCGTGAACAGGGTGTTCCGCTGCAACGGGTTCTTCTCGTGGGGGAAGCGGCCCGCAGCGGGGCGGTGCGGGAGGTGGCCGCAGGCCTGTTCGGGGTTCCCGTCGAGGTCGCCGACCCTGCCGAGTACGTCGCATTGGGTGCTGCACGTCAGGCGGCGTGGGTGTTGTCGGGGCGGTCGACACCACCGCGGTGGGTGGTCGAGTCCAGTTGCTTGTCGGCAGGGTCTACTCCGGACATCCGTAGTCGGTACTCGGCCGCGGGATTGGCCGCCTGGTCTGGAGCGTGACGATCGGGGGCTACTTCTAGGAAACCGGTCGCCAGGTCCGCAACCGAACGGTCCGACCGCTGGAGCGCGCTCGCTCCACAACCGGCTCGTCGGTTTGGGCGTATCCGGCTTTGCGTGCCACCGCGCAGCTGGCCGTGTTGGTGGGGTCGATGCGCAGCAACGGCCGGTCGATGCCCCAATGGTGCCGGGCGTGGTCGGCCAAAACCATAATGGATCGTTGGGTGAGGTTTCTTCCGCGGTGTGGCGCGCCGACCGAGTAGGCGAGCTCGGCTTCGGCGGGGCGGCCGGTGCGGAACAACAGGACCTCCCCGAGAGCGGGGCCGTCGTCCTCTACGGTGACCGCCAGTTGGATCCCCCGATCGCGGCGCCGGGAGAGGCGCGCTGCGGAAAGATAGTCGCGCGCGGCGTCGGCGTCGAACGGGGAGACCAAGGGAGTCCATCGGTGTATCACCGGTTCGTCGAACAGTTCCACCATGGTGTCCAGATCGTCGTCGGACCAGTCCCGCAAGACCACACCGTTGCCGACGATCTTCAGTCGTTCGGGAAACCTCACGGTGTTCACGCTGCCTCCTGTTGACGGTCTGGAGTCAGGCTATCGCCGAGCGAGAGAGAAGACCGGGGCGGTGCGGTCGGCCGGTCGTTCGAGTCGCACCGCCCGTGATGCGCTTAAGCGGTCACCTTGATGTAGTCGATCAACATGGTCTGCGGGAATTGCGTCCCGTCGTCGGGATATCCGGGCCATTCTCCGCCCACCGCCAGGTTGACAAGCATGAAGAACGGGTGGTCGAAGACCCAGTCGTTGCCACCCAGGTCTGCAGGAGTGAGATGGGAGAACCGGTGTCCGTCCACATACCACGTCAGCGCTCCGGGCTCCCACTGAAGCGTGAACGTGTGGAAGTCGTCGGTAAACCGTTCGCCGTTCGGGAGGGTGTAGGCGTTGCCGATACCGCCGCCACCGGAGTATCCGGGGCCGTGGATCGTTCCGTGAACGGTGCTCGGCTCACGGCCGATGTTCTCCATGATGTCGATTTCGCCGCAGTACGGCCAGCCGACATTACCGAAGTCGTTGCCCAGCATCCAGAACGCGGGCCAGATGCCTTGCCCGTGGGGCAGCTTTATGCGTGCTTCGAAGGTTCCGTAGGTGTGGGTGAAGGTTTCGGCGGTGGTCAGTTTGCCGGAGGTGTATTCGCAGGTTCCGTACCAGCACTGATGGCCGGCCGGGTTTCCTTGGCGCGCTGTGATCACGAGGTTGCCGTGACCGTCGTGGGCGACGTTGTCGGTGCTATCGGTGTAGTACTGGAGTTCGGCGTTGCCCCAGCCCTCGCCACCGACGTCGTGGCGCCATTTGGCCGGGTCGGGACCGGTCCCGGCGGCGCCGTCGAAATTGTCCTCGAAAATTACGTTCTGTGTGGAGATTGGGTTGCCGTGAGCGGGGCTGTGCGCGGTGACGGTACCCATGGCCAGAGCCAGGGCGGCGACCGTGACGATGACGCGTCGAGAAGATGTCTTCTTCTTCATGACTGTTCCCTTGTGCCGGTGAAGGTCGGTGACAACGCCGGAATCTCCGGCGTTACTTACCGTCCTGTCAGTAAGCCTTCGATGCGGAAACTGTATCGGCGAGATTTAGGAATGTCAATGTTTCTTTGCGGTTTCGGGTCGATGTCTCGTCTGCTGCGCGCATGCACGTCGACGGGAGCGACCTCGATGATCACGCCGATTACGGCCGGTTCGGGACGACGACCATGAAGTGGCGTCGCCCAAGCCGATCGCTGTGGATGCTCGATGCCCGCTTCGGGTTTGCCTTCATCACCTGACCGGTGTCGGCTGCGGGGCCCTGGGCTCAGAAGAATCTCGGTGGCTTTTCAGTGGTGTTCGGGCGAACTCGAACACGAAGGGGGCGTACCGTGCCGACGGCGAAAGTCGGTGTGGCGGCCGGCCTCGAGCGATCTCGAAACCGAAGGGGTATGGGCGGCGTGGGCCGGT
>DXGR01000044.1 GCA_019113825.1 Candidatus Stackebrandtia excrementipullorum
TTGTGAACTGGATCGACGAATGACCGAGGCAACCTTGAGAGGCGATTAACGCTCTGCTCCTCGCGAGGCGCGCGTGCCGGAGATGGTGAATCCAGCCCCCCAGAAGTCGGTGTCGACGGTCGCTTCGTGCCAAGTCGCGCTTCCCGCCAAAACTCCGCCACCGTGGCCGTGCGCCCAACCCGCGCCTTCGCCTATCCGCGCCCCCGGCCCCCCACCGATCAACCCCATGCGACCACCCAAACGGACCGCCACCGGACGCCCGCCGTACGCGTGTCCACAACTAACAGAAACAGATAGGAGCATCCGGTGCCCCGCGCTACCACATCATCACCATGGTCTCGATCGGCAGTATCGCCACTCTGATCGGCTTGATCAGCTTTATTACGCACGAACCCGGCGGGTACAACGCACCCACCCCACCCATCGGCACCGTCGGCCTCACGGTGGGGCTTAGCTTGCTCCTGCTCGCCTGGGCCCTACACATCATCACCGAAGCCATCGCCGCCCACGCGGAACTCACCACGAAAGACAAATAACAATCGGGGGCCGACACTCTCGCGATCAATCGGGAATCCCATGGGAACCACACATACGACACATATGCGCCTGGCACGTTCTCAAACAATCCGACGGTTTCTCTACAAGCCGGTCGACGCCGCCCCGGGACTCTCATGGGCGACGTGCGGACTCGCCTCGACGGCTCGAGGGGCTAACCGTCAAAGGTCGACGCCGTCTTGCCGGGCGATACGGCCGGCAATGATCCCGGTGGCCGGCCCCACGATCAACAGCAGAAGCCATGTCATCTTCCCCGCGATACCGCCAAACGCGAACGCGACCGGTATCGACGCGAGGAACACCGCCGGTTTCGACAAGGCGTCGACGGTTTCGGCTCGGGCCAATCGGTCGGAGACCTTGATTCTCACCAGACCGCGCCGTACCGCCCCGGCGTACATTCTCATTTGGATGAGGATGGCGGCGCTGATGTTCACGGCGTACAGGGCAGTCGGCAACGGTAGGTCCACCATGTCCGGGTCGCTCATCGCCTGCGTGGTGAACGGAATGAAGATCACCAGGCCGGCGCGGTATACGTTCCAGGTCACGACGGCCCTGTCCATGCCGTGTAGACGCGCGATAACGTCCTGATTGGTGCGCCAGAACTGGACGATGACAAAAAAACTGATGAGAAAACCCAACAGCTGGGTTCCCACTCCGTGCGCCATCAAAGTGCGCACACTCCCCCAGTCCTCGGGAGGCGGCACATCGAGATTCGCGATCAGCAGGGTCAATGCGAACCCGTAGACCGCATCGAAAAACGACAGACTGCGGTCGAATTCGGGGGACTCCCGGGCGAACCTCACGGTGTTTCCGTAGCGTCCACCGTTGCCACCACGTGTTCCGGCACCACAAGCGATCCTTTGCCGTAAAAAGGTCTCGAACGATGTGGGTAACACGCTAGGACAGGCGACACCGGATGTGAGGTATCGACATTCCGCCGAGTCGCGCCGTGCTGCTCCCCGCATCCCTCACGACGGTCACGACCGTCCTCCGATGAATCGGGTGCGGCGCAGAGAACGACCGCGAGCCTTCACCGAGTATCACCGTCCACGGCAACGGCACCGAGGACGACGAAGAACCCTCGGCTCGGCTTCACCCGCCGTTGTCGAGCTCCTGGCGCCGGCGCTTGGCCACATCGATGACGGTCCGACCGAACGTCACCGAGGCCGCGGCGTTCTTGACGTCGGAAAACGAGCCGACCGTCAGCGCCTCGTCCAAGATCGCTTGAACCTTCAGGCACAACCGCTCCCATGGGCCGTCCGACCAGATAACCGCTTCCATGCGCTCAAGCCGTCGAGTCCGTTCCTTCTCGGTGCCTCGCGTCGATCGGGCACCGTGCAACACGCCTGTCACCGCAATCGCCTGATACACCAACGCCCGGTACCGCGTATTGATCCGCCGTGTATCGATCAAACGGTTCCAGCGGTAAAGCGCGGCGGCCGCCACATAGAACTCCTGCTCGCTCGCCGCCTTGAATCGTTTGTCGAAATCTTCGTCCAGGTCTCTTCGGGTGCTGGTCGGTGGTTCCATACCGAACATGGCCAGGTAGGCACGCAGCTGACCGTTCAGGTCGATGACGCCGTGGCGGAGGTTGCCACCGCGGGTTGTGGGTTTGCGCCCGAATGTGAGGGGCCCTCCTTCAGAACGTCGGTGCCGGTAGTAGGCGTCGAGTCGTTTCAACAGGTTCCGTCTGTTGACGAAGTAGACCTTGGGAATCGCCGTTTGCCGGTTCGTCGCCATGACGATGTCGTTGACCACGTCGTCGTCCTGGCACTCGAAAATCTGAACCTTGACCGACACGTCGCCGAGAAGTTGACGTTCCTGAGCCAACACGTGGCATGTCTGGCATCCGTTGACCACCTGAAAGTCTCTGATGACGACGGCGGTGTTCTGCCATTGCTGTACCGATCGGGCCACGATGGTGACACCGTTGTTCAGGACGGCGAATCGGCGCCGTTGTGTCGGGTCTCGCAATGCGGCGCGGATCTCGTCGTTGACCTGAGCCGTGGGTTGGAACTGGCGAATGTTCTCGCTGAAGAAGGCCGGGTTGAGATTACCGTTGTCGTCGGACAACGCCGTGATCAGGGATTCGGCCGATACGACACCACTAAGGGCCTGAGTGACCACCGTGTCCGACGGCATCACGAAGTGCCGTGTCATCGGCAGTTCCGCGGTCGACGACCATTGTGATCGTTCATAGAGGCGGGTGAGTCGATCACGGTCCACACAATGCACCGTCGCGGTGGAGACGATACCGACGCCCGCGAGATTTGCGGACGCCCGTTGCGCTTCACGCCGGATCTCACCGTTGACCTGTGAGGACGTGTTGACGTAGTAAACGGCCAACCGAACGCCCTCGCTGCTCAGCCGTGCCAGGTTCTTACGCATGACGCGTAGACAGTCCCGCAACGGTTCCACGTCGGTGGCGTTGTCCAGGATCTCGTCGGTTCGCAGGATGTTCTCGACCCGGATCCTCAGGTCCGAGATCACCTTACGGTCCATTTTGGCCGACGTTTTGGCTTGCACCACCACAATGGTCACATCGGCTTCGGTAACCTGGCTCAGTGCCGTCTCCAGATCGGCAGACGAGCGAAACAGGCGTCCGTTGAGCGCCACGGCGTACCCGTCGATTCCGCCGTCGGCGCTGCCGCCGATACGAAAATCGACGGCTTCCACCGACCCGATGACGTGTTCATGCAGAACACAGTGAGCGGCGAACACCTCGAAGCGTTCCGGCTCCGTCAAGTCGGTAAGCCGACGGTGCTCGCAAAACTCCGTCATCAGTTGGCGGACCACCGTGTCCATGGCACCTACTCCCTGTTACGTCGAGCACGCTCGGTGATCTCGGGCTCCTCCAGCGGAGAACCGTGGTGGCTCAGGCACATCGGCGCCGTTATCTCCGTCAACGGCAAACCCTCCAGCGACGCGTAAAACCGTCCACGGGTGAGCTGCGAAATGGGAGGCGGCGCCTCGGCGCGGCCCCGGGCGATCTCACCGACGGCGTTGATGTGCGCAGGAACCGTGACACGGCCGTACAGATGGCTGGCGGCGTTACCCACGATGCGACTGTCGATCCCGCGCGGTGCCTGCGTCGCGTACACCAGCCCGAGACCGTATTTTCGCGCCTGTGACGCCAGGTTCCGAGTGCTCTCGGTGCACGGGGTGTTCTTGTTCGACGGGATGAAGTTTTGTGCCTCATCCATGATGAACAGGCCACTCAGTGGTTTTTCCCGCGCCGGATGGCGCTTGATCCAGGAGAACAGCGCCATTTGAAGCCGATTGACAAACGCCGGCCTGTTTTCATCGGGAACGGCCGACAGGTTGATAACCGAGATACGCGCCCTCTTCCCCGCAGTCGGGCTCAACAACCGATCGGGGTCGAACGGGGTGCCCTCTCCGTCGAACAGAGGATCGTTGGATCGTGCATAGGACAACGCCGACGCCACATGATCGGCGTGTTTGGCCGCCGACGGCAATTCGAGCACCTTGTCCGGCGGATCCGCCAACAGCGCGATGAGACCGTCCAGATCGCCGCCGCCGGCCCGCGCAAACTCCAGAAGTGTCTCCCGAAGCACCGCTCGGCGGCCGTCCGCTGTGTGGTTTTCACCGTCGATACGCGCACGGGAGGCCAGCGACGCGACGGCGGTGTCGACGGCGAGGCGCAACTCGTCCTCGTCGTCGCGGACCGCGGTGAAATCCGGGAACGGTTGCAGCGTCAACGGGTTGCCTTTGAGCTTTCCCGGTGTCCACACCACGACATCGGCGCAGTCGTGGTACTCACGTGCGCGAGCCGCGTCGTCGGGCCACCAACCGTCGGGAGGTGACGGCCATGCGTCGCCGAGCCGAGCCAGGTCGTTATTGGGATCGAGCACTATCGTGCTCACTCCCCGCAGCGCACACTCTTCGATGATGCGTCGCAACAACACGGTCTTACCGGAACCGGACGATGCGAACACCGCGACGTGTTTACGCAACTCTTCGAGCCGTACCGTCACCGGCCGACCGGTCGAGTCCAGTCCCCAGGGAATCGTCTCGGTGTCGGTCACCTGCGCCGACACCGCAGACCCGGGGTCGGTACGTGCATCAAGACCGGGAGCTCCCACGTCGGCGGGGGCCTTTTCGAGATCGTCGCCCGGGTGAGATGTGTTCGCCACCCGTCCCGACCGTTCCGCGTTGAACAGGCCCAGCAAGGTATGTCCCAACACGGTTTTACTGACCGGGCGATGACGACGCAACCACCCGGTCGTCGTCTGTGGATCTTCGCCACTCACCATAAGCTCTACGGCGCGCAGGCTGCGCAACTCGTCGTCGCTCATCTCGATGATGACTCCGCCGTCGGCCTCGACGTCGGCCACCGCTCCGCGGATCCTGGCGGTGGGTTTCCACGGACTGGTTCGGACAATGACCAGCCTGGTGTCGGGTGCACTGCCGGCAAAATCTCGCGCGTTGTCCAGACGGGAACCGACGGCTCGTGCGTTCACCGTGTTGACGCCGCGCAGACAGACCCGCGAATCGGTGCCGACCACTTCGCAGTGAGCGGAGGGAGCTTCGGCTCCACGTGCCACGTCCTGGACGTGATAGTCGCCTTCGATACCCAGTTCCGTCAACAGCGCGGTGCCCGCGGCCGACAGTATGCCGCCGATCTGTTTCTCGGCGCTGGTCGTCTTGAGGTCGTCGACCTTGACAGCTCGGCGATGATCGGCGTAGCGGTCCTGAACGGGGTCGGGTTCGGGGGTGCTGCGATCGGTTTCGGGTTCGGCGGTTCCCAAGCCGGGTAGCGGCAACAGTTCATCGGCCGCCAGACAGTCCTGTATGTAATCACGGACGAACTCGATGATTCGGCGAGGTCGCATCCTGACCGCCGATTCGAAGGCCTCCGGCGGCACCGGCCACGTTGAATACGGTGGTGTGAAATCCAGTTCGATCATCTGGTCGAACTGGTCATTAAGAAACTTGGCGATGAGGCGCTCGGCGACCTCGGCGCTGGGGACCGGTTCAAGCTCCATCACGGTTTGGAATCGGTCGATCGCCGATGCCGTCGCGCGGTCCCGCACCAGTTCCCACGTGTGCTGCAGGCACGAGATCAACGTGATGCTCCTGGTGAGCCGCTCACGAATCGTCATCAACGCGGCCATCAGATCGCCCGATGTCGCGTCGGTTCCGGCTTCTTCGGTCCCATGGGTTGAACGGACGACCAGCTCGTCGATCTGGTCGACGACGAACAGCGACGGGCCGGTCAACGACAACAGCGTCGAGATGTGGTCCACGAGTTCAATCGCCGGGACCGGCTTCACCGGCCGCAGCCCCCAGTTTCGCCGAGTATCCATCTCCTCGTCGCCGTCGCGTAGGTACTCCTCGGCCGCCGCGTTCGCATCGTCGTCCGACACCGACAGCATCGCCAAAGACAGCGCCACATTGCGCACTTTCAGGTCACGAAAACGGCCCCGCAGGCGTTCCGTCAGCGCCTCCAGGTGTCTTTTGGCCTCGTCGGGTTCCACACGGGTGTGGCCGGTGAGCACCGACTCGGTGTCGCCGTCCAGAGTCAGTTCCCGCACCAATCGGCGCATAAACAACGACAACTGTGTGACCGGCGCACCCGAATCGTCGTGGCCGATCGTGCGTTGAAGATCGTTCACCATCGAGGAGGCGACTCGAGTCCATAGTGTGTCGGGGTCACCGTCGGGCTGAATGTTGAAGTAGTAGCCACCTGCTGCACCGGCGATCAGCTGACGCGCCCACCACACCAGATGCGTCTTTCCCGACCCATGTTCACCGTGGACGACCAGGCCCGCTGGGGAGTCGACACGGTCGGGTTTGAGCGCAATAATCTCGGATTGGATCTTGTCATAGACGGTTTGGTTAAGCCCATCGATATGCGCCAGCCTGGCCCCCCACAGGGTCTTCCCCGTGAGCACGGCGTCGAACCGCAACGCCTCCAGCGCCTTCCGTTCCCGTGGATCCATTGGTTACCCCACCGCGTAGAGGTGTTTATCGTCGCCGACAACGTGCAGCGCCGCGTCACGGTCGGCCTGGGTGAGCGTCTTCTGATTGACCTCCGTTATCAGCTTGATGCGGCCATCGCGGAACAGAGCGGTCAGGACCTCGTCCAACTCGTCGCGTTTCACGTCGGCCAGGTGTTCTCGTAGCCGTGCCAGGCCCACCCACCCGCCCGGGGTGCCTACCAGGTCCTCATAGGCCTCGATGACGCGCGCCCCAACGGTTCTGGGCGGCTCCGCCGTAGGGGTCGCCTCGGGAGCGGGAGCCTGCGTGTACAGATCGATCAAGCCGACGCCACGCTCACGCAACGTGCTCAACCACTGCCGCGACTGGTGGTGCAGCAACTTCAACGTGGGCGGATCGTTTGGTGCAGCTGGCCGTTCCAGCTCCAATGCGGCGACCTGCCAACCCTTCTCGGTCAGCTCCAGCCTGATGGGGCGATCGAGAACGACGACCAGGTCACGGTCCCTCAAAGATGCTCGAACCGCCGGGCCGATCGTGATGCCCAGGGTGCGCTTGATTTCGGCGGTGGACAATTGCAGGGACGGTGACAGCAACGCGAACAGTGCGATACGTTCCTTGTCGCTCAACCGGTCGGCGTCATGCACCGGTGGTGCTTCGAGTGGCCCGTCAAGCTCCTCGACGACGAAGGACATGCCGTCGTCGGTAAGCCTGTACACGTACCCCCGACCGGTCTTGTCGACGACGAGAAGGCCGGCGTCCAGCAGCTTCTCGCGTTGAGCCGGCTTCATCTCGGAACCCGCTCGGGAACGAAGCTCCCCACCGGACAGTTTCTCGCCCGTGCCCAGGGCTCGAAGGAAGCGTTGAAGCGCCGGGGAATTGGCAAATTTTGACACTCTGGTGACCTTTTCGGATGAGGAGCACGGCGATGGACGGGGGTGTTCAACACCACAGTGGGCCTACACATCGTAGGTAAGACATGCACATAAAGCAACGCATGGGCTCGACACGCGGTTGAGCGGGACAACGGCACGGAACAAGCACTCGGATCAAACCGACGGTTTACACGCCGTCGAGCACATTTCATCCCACTGTGGCTGGTTCGACCCTAATAATACGCCAGCACAACCGATCACGGCGAATAACACAGACACTCTAAATGGTTTCATTGGCCCGGTCACGTGCACGATGCCCCGGACATCGTGCACGTCAATCGGCGAACATCGCCTCAAAATTGGCGACATACTGATCATGGATCTCATCGGAGTAGATGCGCAGCATCGTCTCGTCGTTCACGCGTAGAGCCCTGCCGCTGAAGTTCGGGCTGCCCGTGAAAACGACCTTTCGATCGACATCGGCGTACGGCCCGTCGATCAGGTAATACTTGGAGTGAATGATGTGGTCGCCACCTTCGGGCAGCTGTTTCATGATGACGTTGGACGCCGCATCCAGAACCGACTGCGGCTCCGGAAGCATGTCGGTGTAGACGATCTCGACACGGCAACCGCTCTGCCCGAGTCGCGCCAGCTCCTGCGCGACCGCCGTACGCCCGAAATACCACATGCCGACTCGAATCCTGGTGGGGTCGTCGGCCGTGCCACAATCCACGTTCTCCAGTGTGTTGGCCACGGTGTCTCCCGCCCCCGACCGCGGGAAATGGTAGCCCTTGACCTCACCGGCATGGAACGTCGTGTAATAGGCGTCGTCCTTTCGATCACGTGCGAGGTCGTCGAAATACCGCTCGTACGCGCCGTGGAGTTCGGCGTTGTCCACGAAGGTCACTGCGTTGTTCCAGTAACTGCGCGAATTGGAGATCGTCAGGTTCGCCGACGACTGCACGACGACGTTCGACCGACCGCCCACATGGGAGAACAGATAGAACTTGTTGTGGTTGATGTTGGTGCCATGACATCCGTTTGAACAGACGACCGCCCATGACCCCGCGGTCTGGTCGGTCCCAAGGTGCTCGACGATCGCCTCTGCGCTCCCGCTGCCCGCGTTTTCGGCCTCCAGCACAACACGTACGTTGACACCTCGGTCGGCTGCCGCGATGAGTGCGTCGGCAAACACCCGTTCGTCGTCGGTGATGTTGTACAACGACATGCTGATCGTCTCGCCGGATTCGGTGGAGTTCACCAGCCCCATGACGTGGTCGCGTATGGCGTATTGCTCCTCGACGGAACCGGTGGGGTCGTTGAACACCGCACCGGTGACCGGGACGACGTCGGTCGCGTCGGGCCCGGCTTGCGCGACCGGAGTCGCCGACAACAACCCCACTGTCAAACCCGAGATCACAACCGCCACCGCTGCGGCCCTCACGCGTTCGAATCCCATACAGACCTCGTTACGTCGTCTCCTACCCTTACCGCCCAACGATTCTGGCGCATGTTGGCACAAAACGCCCACAATCACCACTACTGCGGACCTTGTGTGTCCCCGTGTGGCGGGCGGAGCAAAGTGGGCCCCCGGCACGGCGTCGGCGACTAGGGTGGATTCGGCGGTTCGCGTCGCCGGGATCGGCGACGGCCTGTACGACCGCACAACCGCCTGGGAGGGACCACCGTGACCGACAAACCGATTTCCTTCGCCAAATCACTGTTCGCCGGAAACCTGCACTCCGACATGGTGTTCCCGTATCCGACGCTGGCGCGTGACGAGTCGCGAAGCGTCACCTCTCTCATCGGGTCGGCTCTTGAATTCCTTGACGCCGAATACGATCCCGCTCAGGTGGAGCGGCAACGGTGGGTGGGCGACGACATCATTCGCGGACTGGGTGAACGCGGACTTCTTGGGCTCTACATCTCGCCCGAATACGGTGGCGCCGGCTTGTCACAGACCGGGTACTGCCGCGTCATGGAGGAATTCGGCGGTTACGACGCGACCTTGTCGGTTGTCATGGGCGTGCACCAGTCCATCGGTATGAAGCCGATTCATCTGTTCGGCACCGACGATCAGAAAGCCCGGTTTTTGCCTGACCTGGCCTCCGGGCGCAAGCTCGCCGGATTCGCGTTGACCGAACCGGGTGCAGGGTCCGACGCGCACAACATCGCCACGTGGGCCGATAAGCAGTCCGACGGATCGTACGTCCTCAACGGCGAGAAACGATGGATCGGAAACGGCGACAAGGACATCCTGTGTGTCTTCGCGAACAGCGACGAGGGGCACATCGCGCTCATCGTCGAAAAGGACTTCGAGGGCCTGGACTCCTCGCATCGTTACGACACGCTCGGTCTTCACGGAAACAGTTTGCGGCGCCTGCGGTTCCGGGACGTCAAGGTTCCCGCCGACAACGTCCTTGGAGAGCCCGGCGAAGGTTTCCGCATCGCCATGCACACGCTGAACAACGGCCGGATGTCGTTGGGGACGGGAGCGGTCGGTGGGGCCAAACGCCTGCTCAAACAAGCCATCGACCACACCAACGAACGTGAACAGTTCGGCCGTCCACTGGCCGATTTCGAACTCGTCGAAGACAAGATCGGCTGGATCGCCAGTTACCTGTACGGGTTGGAGTCGATGACCTATCTGACCACCGGCCTGGTGGATGCGGGCGTTGAGGACTTCGCCGTCGAGTCGGCGATGGTCAAGGTCGCCGCCAGCGAGTACCTGTGGTACGCCACCAACCGTGTCTTCCAGCTGTTCGGGGGAGCCGCGTACATGGCCGACTCCCCGATAGCCAAGGCCTTGCGAGACAGCCGGATCTTCCCCGTGTTCGAAGGGGCCAACGACGTTCTTCGAGTATTCATCGCGTTGGCAGGGTTGAAAACCGTCGCCGACTCCCTGCCGGATCTGACTAACGTGAAGCTGTCGGATCCACTCGGAAGCATCGGCGGCTTCGCCGAATACGTCGTCGACAGGATCGCGCGGACAGTGTCGCCCGACAAACTGGACCAGGCCCACCCGCGTCTACAACACGAGGCCGATACCGCAGCCGACCAGGTCGCGAAGCTACGAGCCACCACCGAGAAGCTACTGCGGACGCACGGTCGCGATGTCGAGCTGCGCCAGCGGCAGCAGAAGCGGGTGGCGCATGCGGCCACGGACATTTTCGCCCAGATCGCGACCGTTTCACGGACCACCGCGCTGTTCGCGGATCAGGGGGTCGAAGCGTCGGGACAGGAACGCTACATCGCGACGTCGTTCTGCAACCGCGCTGCCAAGCGGGTCGCCACACAGTTCAATCGCGTGGACGACAACGACGACGAACGGCTTCGGTCGATAGCTCGACTCACATACAACCGCGGCGGTTACACGCTGCGCGGCCCGGCCTGATCCCGGTGCTCTCGTCAACCGCCGGTCGGCTCCGTCTGTGGCGATCTGCTGTACCGACGAATGAGCCGCGCAACACAGGATCCGTTGAACGCCCGCACCCCGTCGCAGCGTCGGCTTACGGGCAATATGGGGGTGACAGCCGACGGAACGCCCGCCCGCTTCAGGTCATACCGAGGCCCTCTGCGTCGATCCCCAAAAGGTCTCGCAACGGACGCACACCCTCCGATGTCACGCCGACGGCACGGCCGCAGCCGGTTCGCCGGATCCACCCGCGTTTAAGGAACGTGCGACACATCTCCGCACCGGCGATCCCCGCCATGTGCGAACGTCGTTGTGTCCAGTCGAGGCATTCCCGTACCACCGTTCTCCGGGAAAGGCTCCATTCCGAGGTGTCCACGCTCAAACGTTCGTCGAACCATGCGAAACCGGCCGGGCTTAGTGAGAAGCCACCGGCGAGATTGATCAGATCGTGCTCGATCATCGCGTCGGTCACCGCGATCCCCAACTCACCGGCCACATGGTCGTGACATGTCCGTCCGCGGGCCAGCAGGCGGCCCGCCTCTCCCGACGGGAGACCCGCCGGTGGTCGACGACCAGGCCGCGACATCGTGTTCATACTGTCCAGAAATTCTGCGATGTCGGCACCGGCCAACGTGACGTAACGGTTTCTGCCTTGGCGGTATTCATGGAGCATGCCGGCCTTGAGCAGGCGGTTCAAATGTTCTGTCGCGGTTGACGCGGCGACACCGGTCTCCTCGGCCAGTTCACCCGCGGTCCACGCGCGGCCGTCCAGCAGTGTCAGACACATGGCGGCCCTGGTTCGGTCGGCCAGGAGGGCAGCGAAATCAGCCATGTCGGAGGCCCGTTCTGCAGAAGCCATGACATCATTATTACGCCCGGATCTTTCGGTGGCCACCGAAAGGATCAGGCTGCGCATAGGCTGTTCCGTAGGAGTTGCCGAAGTAGTGCAGTTCGTCTTCACCCAGCGCAACACGCATCGCCTCGATGTCGTGGGCCATCTGCCATGAGGTCGATCCCGTGAACGCGTCAGCGGCCGCTTGGCGGTATCCATCGTCGTATCGGGCATTGGCATCCGCATGAACCTGCCAGGCTTCCTCCGTCGTCGCCTCGACAAGCCCGTAAAACGGGGCGGCCGGTTCCGGACACTCCGTAAAGGTCCCGTTTTCCGGTGAACCG
>DXGR01000045.1 GCA_019113825.1 Candidatus Stackebrandtia excrementipullorum
AACTAGCTCATTAAACCAAGCTGAAATTATGAACCGGTTTGCCAGGATATATCCGGGCAAATCCACCGTGTTCGGGCCAGTCGATTGTTGACAATCTGGTGATTTACAAGCATACGATCGCCAACGGGGGCGTGTACGGGGTCCGAACTCTGTGTGAAATGGGTTCTTTTGAGTGATAAGACGGATTTGTCTAGTGCGCCTTTGGGGCCCCCGCTGGTGCGGATGGGGTTCGCGGGGTCGGTGGTGACAATGAGTTAAGTGATGTCCACCACCGGGTAACCGGGTTGTGGCCCGTAGTGGCAGGTGGTGCACCCCGGGTGCGTGTCCGTCGTGGTGGGTGAATGCCCGGTATTCACGGAAAAACTCCCCATCGACCCAGGTGAATATCACAGAGAGTGATTCGATAGGGCGAAGGATGCGCATCGTCACATCTCGGCAATCAGCGGGGATGATCACAGAGTTGGCAGGGCCCGATCGCTTTCGTACTCGGACTCCGTCCCGCGAATGCACCCGGAGCGCTGTGGAGGCGAGCCGTGACACCAGCGCGGAACGAGGTCGCGACTCGGACCCGCCGGACCCGTCAGCCGTCTTCCCGTTCCCCGTCCTGGACCCTGCGGACCTCGGCGGCATAGTCGAGCGCGACACGACGAAGAGCCAGCTCCGGGTCCACTCCGTCGGCGTGAGCCTTCGCGACCAGACGCAACAGCTCGTGCCCGATCGTGCGGTCCGCGTCGGCGGGAACAACCCGCTCGACCGGCACCTCGACACCGGCGCGCTCAACCCGAGACAGATACTTCGCCGCCAACGACAGTGCCGACTGTCCGGTGGCGACACCGTCGGTGGCGTACCGTCGCTCGGGTTTCTCCGCCCGTTTGGTCGCCTCCCACAGCTCGCCCAACTGCGCGACGTCGTCCACCCGTTCGTCACCGAACACATGAGGGTGGCGACGAATCAGTTTCTCCACGACATCCCCGGCGACGTCGTCGATGTCGAACCCGGGATCGTCCTCGGCCGCGAAACGCGCGTGCAGGAGAGGCTGAATCAGCAGATCGCCGAGCTCTTCACGCAAATGATCCGTATCGCCGGAGGCGATCGCGTCAACCGTCTCGTACGCCTCTTCCAGTAGGTACGGCGCGAGACTTTCATGGGTTTGCGCCGCGTCCCACGGACAACCACCCGGCGACCGCAGGTGGTCGATCACCGCGACCACGTCCAGGAGTCGCGCACCGGGCGGGTCCCACGAGCCGTACAGAAGTTCATACCGGGTACTCGGCTCGTTCGCCAGGTCACGGCTGAGCCGATGCGCCAACTCTTGATCACCGTCCGGCCCGGCCAGCCACACACCGCCCTCGGTGAGCAACCGGTCGGGTGCCTCCTCGACGGGCAGGACCGTGACCACCACACCCGCATCACGCAGAACCCGCAGGCGGTCGTCTTCCCGACCGGCGAACACCGGCCGGTCACTTCGCAGCACGTCCCACGCGGCGGCCGTCAGCAGGCCGGCGGGCAGTCTCGGCGAGGTGATAAGCCAGATGACCTCGGTCATGTCAGTTCGGGACGGGGACGGTCAACAGCGGAACGCCGGAGGCGTTGAGAAACGTGACGATTGACAGCTGGCCGTACTTGGGGTTGGCGGTGACGTCGTAATCGGCGACGTACTGCGCGATCTGCCGGTTCACGCCGATGAGTCGACGCCCCTGGTCACTGTTCAGATCCGCCGTCAACTGCTGCAGGTCCGCGCTCTGCAGCTTCTGCCCGGTGGCCGTGGTGAAGTTGTCGGCCGCGGCCTCGATATCGGTGTCGGTGGGTGCCTGTGGCTCGGCTCCTTCTTGCAACAGGGCCCGGTAGCCCTCGGCCTCGGCCATCAGCGAAACGAAGGCGTTGCTCTCCGGCAGGCCGGTCTGCTGCATCCAGCCGTCCCGAGCGACCGACCGCGCGTCGGCGTCGGGCAGTGCCCCGGTGTCGTCGGCCACGTGACGGCCCAACTCGACCACGGCCAGCGCCTCAAGCACCTGGTGCCGGACACCGCCGTACGCGCTAGACACGTTCGCCAGGTCGTTGGTGACCAGCTCGACGGGGAGACTGTCGACCACGTTGTCCACCTGTGCATCGGTGATGCGGGTTTCGCCGACGAAAGCGGCGGCCCCCTGCTCGACCCGACAACCGGCGACGGTGACAACCGCCATCAGCCCGATCACGGCGGTCAGTAGCAGGCGTCGCGGTAGGCGCGGTTTCACGAGGGACCTCCAGTGGGACGACGACATCGAGCGAGCTTAGTCGTCTGCGGTGTAAGGCGGGCGGGCGGCTCAGGCGTTGGCGGACACCGGGTCACCGGTGACCTGTTGGATCAGATCTGCGCACCAGTTCAGCAGTGCCGGGCCGTCCATCGGTTGGCCTCCGACCCGAGCCGTCTGCGGTCGAGGAACCGATATCAGCTCGGCCCCCTTCTTGTAAACGGAGTCGGGGTAGTAGCGCTTCAGACGCAACTGCTTGGAATCGGCGAGCTCCACCGGGGAGAACCGGATGTGTCGGCCCTGCAGGGAAACCTCGGAGAGTTTCGCCGCGCGCGCCAGCAACCGGAACCGGGCCACCTGCACCAGGTTCTCGACCGGTTCGGGCGGTTCGCCGTAGCGGTCGGTCATCTCCGCGCGGACCTCGTCGAGTTCCTCGTCGGTGCGTACTTCGGCGAGCTTGCGGTACATCTCCAGGCGCAGCCGTTCCACTTCGATGTAGTCGAACGGGATGTGTGCGTCCACCGGGAGATCGATCTTGACCTCGGTGAGGATCTCGTCCTTCGCGCCTTTGAACGTGCGGACCGCGTCACCGACCATGCGCACGTACAGGTCGAAACCGACGCCCGCGATGTGCCCCGACTGTTCGCCGCCGAGCAGGTTGCCGGCGCCGCGGATCTCGAGGTCTTTCATCGCGACGTACATACCGGCACCCAGCTCGGTGTGCTGAGCGATCGTGGCGAGCCGTTCGTGCGCCTGTTCGGTCAGCGGCTTCTCCGGCGGGTACATGAAGTACGAGTACGCCCGCTCACGGCCACGACCCACCCGGCCGCGGATCTGGTGCAGCTGCGACAGGCCCAGCAGGTCCGCCCGCTCGACGATCAGGGTATTGGCGTTGGGGATGTCAAGGCCCGACTCGATGATGGTGGTCGACACGAGGACGTCGAACTCACCTTCCCAAAAGTCCTGCATGATCTTCTCGAGTCGGCTCTCGCCCATTTTTCCGTGCGCGGTGACCACGCGAGCCTCCGGCACGATCTCGCGCAAACGTCGGGCCGCCTTCTCGATGGATTCGACCCGGTTGTGCAGGTAGAACACCTGACCGTCGCGCAGCAGTTCACGACGAATCGCCGCGCCCACCTGCTTGTCGTCGTAAGCGCCGACGAAGGTGAGGACCGGGTGCCGTTCCTCCGGCGGCGTCGCGATCGTCGACATTTCCCGGATACCGGTGACCGCCATCTCCAGGGTGCGGGGGATGGGTGTCGCCGACATGGCCAGCACGTCGACGTGAGCACGCAGCGACTTCAGGTGCTCCTTGTGCTCCACACCGAACCGTTGTTCCTCGTCGACGATGACCAGCCCGAGATCCTTGAAGCGTGTCTCGGCCTGCAACAGCCGGTGCGTTCCCACGACGATGTCGATCTCCCCGGCCGCCAACCCGGTCTGGACCGCTTCGGCCTCTTTCGCGGTCTGGAAGCGGGACAGTTGGGCGATACGGACCGGGAACTGCGACATCCGTTCGGTGAAGGTGTTGTGATGCTGTGTGGCCAGCAGCGTCGTCGGCACGAGTACGGCCACCTGTTTGCCGTCGGTGACGGCCTTGAACGCCGCACGAACCGCGATTTCGGTTTTTCCGTATCCGACGTCACCACAGATGAGCCGGTCCATCGGCACGGTCCGCCGCATATCGTGTTTGACCTCGTCGATGGCGGACGCCTGGTCGGGTGTCTCGTGGTAGGGGAAGGCGTCCTCGAGTTCGCGTTGCCACGGAGTGTCCGGGCCGAAGGCGTGCCCCTCGGTGGCCTGCCGCGCCGCATAAAGTTTGATCAACTCGGCGGCGATTTCCCGGACGGCCTTACGCGCTCGAGATTTCGCCTTCTGCCAGTCGGAGCCGCCGAGTTTGTGCACCGTCGGCATTTCTCCACCGACATAGCGGGTGAGTTGATCGAGTGCGTCGGTGGGAACGAACAGGCGGTCGCCGGGTTGGCCGCGTTTGCTCGGGGCGTACTCGATGACGAGGTATTCGCGTTCGGCGCCGTTGACGGTCCGCCGAACCAGTTCGACGTACTTTCCGACGCCGTGTTGTTCGTGCACGACGAAGTCACCGGCCGACAGTTCCAGCGGGTTGACGCCGCCACGCCTCCGGGACGGAAGCCGCCGCATGTCCCGCGTGGTCGCGCCCTTTCCACCGGATATGTCGTCGCCGGTGAGGACGGCCAGTTTGATGTCGGTGTCGACGATGCCGCGAACCAGGCCGCCGACGGTGACGGTGACCCGCCCCGGCGGCAGCGACTCGACCTCCTCGGTGAGGGTCGCGCCGATGTCGGCGTCGTGCAGCTGTTCGACGGCGCGTTGGGCGAGGCCGTGCCCGGCGAACACCAGGCAGACCCGCCAGTCGTCCCCGGTCCAGCCGCGGACGTCCTCGATGAGTTTCGCGGTGTTCCCGTGGTACTGGTCGGCGGCCGTCGCGTGGACGCCGATGCCGGTGACGGGGTCGTCGATGTCCCACTGTGAGGAGCCCTCACCGGTGATGGCCGCCAGCTCGTCGGCGGTGGTGTCGGCGGGAGCCGCGGCGAACGGGCTGATGGACCACCAAGCGCAGTCGTTTCCGGTGGCGGCTTCGTGGACCTGTCCGAGGGTGCGAAACGCCGCCGCCCCCAGGTCGATGGGTGCGTTCCCGCCGGTGGCGGCGGCAGCCCAGCTGGCCTGTAGGAACTCTTCGCTCGTGGCGACCAGATCCTGTGCGCGGGAACGGATCCGCTCGGGATCGCAGCTGACGACGACGGTTCCCGCCGGCATCGTTTCGACCAAAAGTTCCAGCTGGTCGGAGCCCAAGAGCGCCGGGGTCAGCGACTCCATGCCCTCCACGGGTATGCCTTCGGCCAACTGTGTGCACATCTCCGACAGACCGGGATGCTCGGCGGCCAGTTCGGCGGCGCGTTGACGGACCCGATCGGTCAACAGCAGTTCGCGACACGGTGGCGCGAAGACTTCGCCGACCCGGTCGAGGGACCGTTGGTCCGCGACGGAGAACGCGCGAATGGAGTCGATCTCGTCGCCGAAGAACTCCACGCGCAGCGGGTGTTCCTCGGTCGGCGGGAAGATGTCGAGGATGCCGCCCCGGACGGCGAATTCGCCGCGCTTTTCCACGAGGTCGACGCGGGTGTAGGCCAGCCCCGACAGTGTCGCCGCCAACTGGGAAAGATCGGCTTCACCGGACTCGGCGAGCCGCACCGGTTCAAGGTTCCCCAACCCTTTGAGCTGAGGCTGAAGCATGCTGCGCACCGGCGCCACGACGACGCGAAGCGGTTTGCCCTCGGGGTGCGTCAGGCGGTGAAGTACGGCCAGGCGTTTACCGACGGTGTCGCTGCGCGGTGAGAGACGTTCGTGCGGGAGTGTTTCCCACGCGGGATAGAACGCGACATCGGCTTCCGGAAGCAACGCGGACAGGCCTTGAGCCAGTTCTTCGCCTTCCCGGCTGGTCGCCGTGACCGCCAGGACGGTGCGCCCGGCACCGTGGTCGGACGCGACGGCGGCGATCGCGAACGGTCGTACCGCTGCGGGTGCCGTGAGGTCGACCAGTTGTGCCGCCGCCCCGCCGTCGGCGGCGAGTTCCCGAGCTTTCGCCAGACCGGGTGCGGTCATGGCCGCCGATGTGAGACCGACGAGGTTTTTGGACGTTTTCATGGTCGAGCAGACACCCCAAATACCGACAAAGCGGGCATAATGATTGCCGCACAGGCACAGTGCTGCGCCGCCGGGCAAGTTTACCCCCGGCACGGGACGGCCCGGCAACGTGATGAACGACGTTGCCGGGCCGTGGTGTCCGGTATTACTCGCCCAATAGGGCGGTGAACAGAATCCGCATCTCCGGCAACAGGAACAACATCGCGCCGACGGCGGCGGTGGTGAAGACCGGCATGAGAACCTTCTTCTCGACCGGTGAACCGGCACGTATCGCCCACTTCTTGGGCAGCCCGACTTCGTACCACAGGCGCTTCTTGATGGGAACCGGGAACGCGATCGGGCACCCCATCTTCGTGATCATGTCTCCGAAGGTGTGAACGATGCACCCGATGGTGACCGCCGCGCCGAGAATCGCATACGAATGATGGCCCGGAAGCAGCTGATACAAACCGAACGCCGTCGCCAGCGATAGGAGCGTGATGACCCACCACCCCTGTTTTCGCGCCCAGTCGTTCATGACCCCGCGTAGGGCGAGTCCGGTGAGAACGAACATGATCGGGATGACGGCGGGCTTACCGAAGTTGGCCACCAGGGCCGCGGTCCCGATTCCCAGCAGGATCGCGAACAGCCAGGTGTGTGTGAACGTTCGGTGTCCGTGCGTCTTCTTCTTGTCCTTCTTGGTTTTGGTGACGAGATAGATGCCCAGTGCCGCCTTTTCGACGCACTCGGCGACGAAGAGGGAGGCGACACCAAACGTGCGGGCAACCGTTGAGCCGCCTTTGTTCTGGAGTACGCGCCCTGAACAGTCCAAATCGGGCAGCAAAGACGCTCCCGTGCACGCTATGGTGCCTACTGCGATCGCGGCCGCGGACTGCTGGTAGCCGAAAGCCTGATCTGCCACGGCGCAGGCGACCAGCCATGCCGCAGCTCCCGACACCGCATGGGTGGGGCCCATCACCATGAGTTGCTCCTCAGTGGCTATTCTGTTATGGACGAGGGACTTCGCGTTTAGGTTCTCAGACGGCCACAACGGTTTCCCGGCGGGGTTGTATCGGTCGACTGCGTTGATCCGGAGACTGCGTCGACCGTTGGCTCGGGTTCCCGAAAGAGGGGAAGATCCTGCAGGTGTCGGGGCTGCACCGTATATCTTGACCTCATGACCTCCTGGTTCCTGCGTACTGCGGCATTGGCGACCGTAGGGCTGCTGACGTTGACCGCCTGCGGATCTCCCGACGCGCGTTTTCAGCGATACGGCAACCCCGGTCACGTCGCGATCGGGCAAGCCGCCGATGGTGGGCCCGCCGTCGCTTTCGATGCTGCGGCAACCGATCAACCGGGCAGGCTCATCGGCCCGCACTATTCGTTGTTGATCTCGGGATATTCGGTGACCGATGTCGCCCGCGACGACACCGCCGCCGTGTACGGGTTCGCGGACGGTCCCGTCAAAGC
Source organism: Candidatus Stackebrandtia excrementipullorum (assembly GCA_019113825.1). Taxonomy (GTDB): domain Bacteria; phylum Actinomycetota; class Actinomycetes; order Mycobacteriales; family Micromonosporaceae; genus Stackebrandtia; species Stackebrandtia excrementipullorum. Next base: position 7,368 of record DXGR01000045.1, read on the forward strand.
CGACACCGACCACGAGCTGTTCGCGGCGTACGTCGACCCGTCGAGCGTCGCGCCGACCGTGGAGCTGGATGTCGTGGTCGTCGTCGGCGGCGAGGAGATCCCTCTCGAGCATTTTCCCGTGGGAGGGGAGACCGTCGCCGCGGTGATCCCGGCGGGTGGCGACGTGGTCTTGGCCGTCACGGATGAGGAACGCACTCAGCGGCTCGACCTGCGGGACGGTTCACGGACCGATGCCGTGGAGGCCTTCTACGTGGGTGCACCCGAGTCGCCCGCAGCGGGCGACTACGAGGCCGTCGGTGTGGCCACCGGTGACGCCGGCGCCGGTTTCGTTCCGGTGGACCGTGACGTGTCCATCAGTATGAGCGTCGGCGCCGCCACGCGTTCCCCCTGGAACGACGAACACGGGTGGGCCGAAGACGGCACGGTGTGGGTTGGCGTCGAGATCTCGGATCTGGCGACCAACGCGGTGTGGGGTTTCGATAGGTCCGAGGGAAGCCACGAACCGATGATGTACTGGGTGCTCGACGAGCGGGACCTGTTTTCGCTGAGCTTCGGTGACGACGACGCATCACCGGTAGAGGACCGGTCGTTCACGGTTGACGCGGACACCCCGTTTTTCGGACGTGATGACAGTTCGTTCGATCCGGCGGAGGCGGTCATCGTGTTCGAGGTCCCGGAGGCGGTTACCACGGTCGTGCTGTCGGTGAAGCCGTCGGGCACCTTGGCCGCGGAATGGTCGGACGTCGCCGGGTCCGGCTCCTGGAAGTCCAAGCCCGAGTCGGACGAGTTCGAGTTCTCCTTTTAGGTATCCGACGCCGATCGTCGGTGGTGTTGCGCGGTGCCCGAGCGGGGGCGCACGCGTCGGCTTCTCCGTGTGAGCTGCGTCTTTGGGGGCGGCCGTTGACGTCGCTTCCCGTGTCGTTGTCGAAGGCCCGGCCACGGTAGGGCCGCGTGGTGACCGAGAGTGAGTGTGAGTGATGTGATGCACGTTGCTATAGTCGTTTCACTAGCTAACTAGTGAAACGACTATTCATGATCAGATTTCGTATCGAACGACGAGCTGGAGCACCCCCGTATCGGCAGCTGATTCAGCAGGTGAAACAAGCCGTGCGACTGGGCCGGTTGGAGCCGGGGGACCGGCTACCCACCGCCAGGGAGGTCGTGGCCGACACCGCCATCAACCCCAACACCGTGTTCAAGGCCTACCGGGCACTTGAAGCCGAAGGGCTTGTCGAAGCACGAGCCGGTGTCGGGACCTTCGTCCGTAAAACGCTTGGTGCGGTCGCCGTGGACACCCCGCTGCGCAGCGAACTCGCGGACTGGTTGCGCCGAGCCCGCGCCGAAGGCCTGACGTTCGAGGACGTCGAAGCCCTTATGAAAGACACTCTCGACTCGCAATTCGGAAGGGAAACCGACACATGAGCGTGACCACCCCCGCTGTGGCCGCAGACGGCCTCGGCGTGCGATTCGGTCGCACACACGCTTTGCGTGACTGTACTTTCGCGCTCCCCTCGGGACGGATCTCTGCTCTGGTGGGGCCCAACGGGGCCGGAAAAACCACCCTGATGCACGTCGCCGCCGGACTGTTGAGTCCTACGGCGGGTTCTCTCACCGTATGGGGCGAGACACCCGGCACCTACGGAGCACCCGAAGGCATGGCCTTCGTCTCCCAGGCGAAACCCCTGTACAAACGCTTTACCGTCACCGACATGATGCGTGTCGGCCGCAAGCTGAACACCCGGTGGGACACGGATCTCGCCGACAAGCTCGTTGCCGAAGCGGGTATCGATCCCGCACGGCGGGTCGGTGCTCTCTCGGCCGGACAACGCACCAGAGTGGCGCTTGTGCTCGCTCTAGCGCGTCGCCCGCGGCTGGTGGTATTGGACGAACCGTTCGCCGACCTCGACCCGTTGGCGCGCACGGACACCATGAAAGTCCTGATGCGTGCTACCGCCGACGACGGGTTGACCGTCCTCCTGTCCTCACACGTCATCGCCGAACTCGAGGACATCTGTGATCACCTTCTGTTGACGGCTCGCGGTGGTGTTCACCTTGACGGCGACATCGACACGATCGTCGACGAACATCACATCGCCGTCGGGCCTGCCGGGGCACTGCCGTTTACTCCCGACGCCGTGGTCGAGGTGCTTCCGGCGCCGCGACAAACCACCGTGATGCTCCGTGGTGCTGCGCCGGGCACGCCCGGTTGGGAGTTCACCCGGCCTCGGCTCGAGGACGTGGTGATGGCACACCTGCGACGTATGAGCACCGACGGCCGGGAGGTGGCGGCATGACCTGGTTGGCGTGGCGACAGCAACGTGTATCGATATTGACCGTATTGGGGATCATTGCCGTCTGCGCGGCGGTGACCGCCTATATCGGAATAGACCTTCGTGCGATCAACGCCGAGAACGGCGGAGCATGCGAGGGCGGGGCCTGCCGTCCTCCGAGTCTGTCGGTGATCCTTGCCAACCTCTGGCCCTGGCTTCTCCTGCTTCTCGTGTTCATGGTCGGGGCGTTGACCGGTGGCCCGTTGTTCGCTCGGGAGGCCGAAAAAGGCACCCATGTTTTGGCGCTGACACAGTCGGTGTCGCGTATACGCTGGTGGGCGACGAAACTGGTCCTCGGTCTCGTTCCGGTGGTTGTGGCGATGCTCGGGCTCGGCCTGTTGAACGGCTGGGCGATGGAACCGACCTACTTTTCGTACGGCGGCCCGCTGCTTTCACCGATCTTCCAGACCACGGGCGTTGCCTTGGCGGCATACACGCTGTTCACGTTTGTGGTCGCCGCCGTGATCGGATCGGCCTTGAAGCGCACCGTCGGGACCGTGGCGATCACCGTGGGAGTTTTCCTGGTGGCATCGCTGGCCGCCGTCGCCTTTCGGCCGATGTATGCCGAACCCGAGCAGATCACCAAGCCGTACGGGGATGAGAACCTCTTTATAGAGACTCCCGAGGGTGCGTTGGTGATCGAACACGCGCACATCGACGCAAACGGCAACAACGTCAGTGACGAGGTTTTTGAATGCCTGCGCACCGGTTGCAACGTCGTTGCGGAATACAGCACCGTCTACTATCACCCGATTGAACGGTATTGGCCGTTCCAGGCGAGCGAAGCCGCTGCGTTGACCGTGCTGACGGTGGTGATCGCGGCCGGGGGCGTCTGGATCATGCGCACCCGTTACTCACGCTGAACCGGTTCGGCGATACCCGGATGTGGTCGTGCTGCATCCAGGTATCGCCGCGCCTCCTCCGACGACCACCCGTGCGTCTCCTGTAGACCGTCTGCGATGGTGTCCACGTAGGCTTGAGTGGGGGCGGTCTCGGGAGTGATCCGTTCCGGTGCGGTGAACGTCAGCATCATCCGTCCCTCCAGGTCTCCGGCGTGCAGGAGGGTTTCGTAGTGCCCCGGCCCGTAGGCATGAGAACCCTTATCGCGCAACTCGTTCAACGGCACCTGGACGGTTCCGATCTCGGCACGCATTTCCTGAGCACACACGTCGGCAAACTGCTCCAATGTGATCAACCATGCTCGGGCCGCGACCCGTCCCGGCACGGCGGGGTCCAGAAACGCGATACCGCCGCCCCACGTCAACGAATGCTTCGCGAAGTAGATACCCCCGTCGATGAAAACCGGCCGTTGCCGGACGGGCGGTGTGCGGTCACGGCAGCCGCCGTATCGATATCGCCCGCCGGCAGGGGTGCCGCCCCGCACGTAACAGTCGAATCGGGCCGTGGAGATGTTGGACCCGTACGAGACATACCAGACGTTGGTCAACCTGTGTTCCTCATTCCGGCGGCGATGCCGTTGACGGTCGTCAGCAGCGCTCGGGTCAACTGAGGATCGTCTTGTCCGGACTCACGATGCCGCTTCAGCAGTGCGATCTGAAGATGATGCAGCGGGGCCAGGTATTGGTCCCTCACCTGCAATGTTCTGGCCAGCTGCGGGTATCCCGCCAACAGGTCTCGGTCCCCGGTCAGGCCGCTCAGCTCGGCGACCGTGAGCGCGTGTTCCCGACGGATGAGGTCGAAGATCGAATGCAGCCCAACCGGTACCAGCGCCTCGACGTATCGGGCCGCGATGTCCATGTCGGTCTTCGCCAATGTCATCTCTACATTGGAAATGAATGTGCGGAAGAACTGCCACTGGCCGTACATCTCCGCCAACACCTCGGGACCGTGGGCGGCGCGCGCGGCGGCCAGGCCCGTGCCGACACCGAACCAGCCCGGTACGATCTGCCGCGACTGCGTCCACCCGAAGACCCACGGGATGGCGCGTAGCCCCTCCAGGCCGGCGTCGGCGTCGGGTCGTTTGGCGGGCCTGGAACCGATGTTGAGGGCACCCAACAGTTCGGTGGGGGACACCGCCCAGAAGTATTCGGCCAATCCGTCCTGTTCGACCAGGCGACGATAAGCCTTGCGACCTGCGTCGGCGACATCGCTCATCGTGCCGTACCAGGTTTCGAGGACGCTCGAGGAGTGGCGTGGCGTCGCGTGCAGAAGGGTGGCCTTCAGGACGGCGGCCACCGTCAGCTCCAGATTTTCACGCGCCAGTGCCGGGAGCGTGTACTTGTCCGACAGAACCTCGCCCTGTTCGGTCACCTTGATAGAGCCGTCCAATGTGCCCGACGGCTGAGCAAGGATCGCCTCGTGGGTCGGCCCGCCGCCGCGCCCCACGGTGCCGCCGCGTCCGTGGAACAACCGCAGCCGAACACCGTGTGCGGCCGCGACGTCGCGAAGCCGTCGTTGTGCCGACTGAATCGACCACTGACTTGCGGCGATACCGGATTCCTTATTGGAGTCGGAATAGCCCAGCATGACCTCCTGGACGTCGCCCCGCGCGGCCACGATGCGGCGGTATGCGGGTATGCGAAGCAGAGTGTCCAGGGTTGTTTGGGCCGCCTCCAGCTCCGGGACGCCCTCCAGCAAGGGCACGAACCCGATATCGGCGCGTGGCGTTGCCGTGTCGACCAAGCCGGCTTCCGCAGCCAGGACGACGGCCGCCAACAGGTCGTCGGGACCCTGCGTCATCGACACGATGTACGACTCGACGACCGAAGCACCGAACCTCCGTTGACTGTCTCCAATGGTTTCGAACACCCGCATGGTTTTCAAAGCCGCATCGGACAACGCCACATCGCGCGGAGCCAACGGACGACGGGACTCAAGCTCGGCCGACAACAACCGCAACCGCTCGTCCCTCGACAGTTCCCCATACGGTGGGCCCGCCTCCAGACGGTCGAACAACTCCGCGACCGCCGCATGATGAGCCGCCGCATGCTCACGAACGTCCATCGTCGCCAAATGCAGACCGAACGCCGCCACCGTCCTCATCGCGTCGGCCACCCGCCCCCGAGCCGACAACCCGCCGGTCGAGTCGGCCAACGCATCGTGAACGGCGGACAGATCCGTCAACAGCTGTGAACCGTCGGCGTAGTCACGACCGGGACGGTGCGGGCCGCCGGTCGCGTGCCGGTGCCGTGTCGCCGCCAGTTTCGCTTTCATGCAGCGCGCCTTCAGCCGGTACGGCTCCTCAGCGTTCACACGCCGAAACCGTTGCGGCAACTCCGGAAGCGCGGCAAGGTCTGCGGCAAGACCCGCCATGAACTCATCACCGGCCGGACGCAGCCGCTGCGAAATCGACAACTCCGAGATCAACGCGTCCAACGCCGTCTCCGCCGAGCGGATGCCGTGTTCGTGCTGCAACGTCAACACCGTGTGCGTGACATCGGGAGTGACGAACGGGTTCCCGTCGCGGTCACCGCCGATCCAGGTGCCGAACCGCAGCGGAGCGTCCGACAATGTGGGCTCGGCGCCGAGATCGGTCAGCGTGCGCGACAGGTCCGCCAACACCCGACCGGCCGCGTCGCCGTACAGATCGGTCAGATAGTAGACCGCGTTACGTGCCTCGTCGGCCGGATCGGGCCGTTCGACCCGTACCTCGTCGGTTTGCCAGAGCAGATCGATCAGCTCCGCCAACCGCTCGTTGGTGGCGGCCGAGTCGACGGCGCCGGCCAGCGCCCGCTCCGCGGCCTCGGCGTCAAGCGTGTCCGCGATCTGGCGCAACTTCGTCAGGATCGAACGCCTGGCGGCCTCCGTCGGGTGGGCGGTGAACACCGGCCGAATCGCCAACCGTCGAGCTGCACGTCGAATCGCCTGCGGCTCCACCCCTTCGGCCTTGATCTCGGCCGCCGCCTCGTCCAGCCAACCACCACGTTCGGCGCGCCGCCGCCGAAGATCGCGTGCACGATGCACCTGTTCGGTGATGTTGGCCAGGTGGAAATACAGTGAAAACGCGCGCGCCAGGTTCATTCCCGTGGCGATGTCCAGCCCCGCCAGGCGACGTGCGGCGGTGTCGTGGTCGCCACGGACGGCCTGCCGGACCTCCTCGACCAGTTCAAGCAGCTGCGGACCTTCCTGACGAACCAGCCCCTCGCCCAACAGGGTGCTCAACCGACGGATGTCGGCACGTAGGGCGGCGTCATCGGTGTCAGGCGTTTCGGGCTGTGCGTCCATGGCGTCACTCCTGTTGACAAAGTGGCTGTGCGGACCGCGCTGTCCAGGCCCCAGAGCCTAAAGGATCGTCACCTGTCACACACGCGATAAGTGACCCCGATCGCACCGGGGGCCCCATCGTTCCCGCGATGGCGCGAACACGTCAAGTACCGGGTGGAGTAGCGAAGTTGCGATCGGCCTGCGAAACTGGACGACCAAGCGGCATGGAAGGGGAGTGGCGTGGTGTCCGATTGGGTACTGCCAGACGAAGTGCTTGCCGACGCGCCCGTATACACGCCCCGGCCGCACGAACTGGCCGACCTGGAGCTTCTCCTGTCCGGCGCCTACGAGCCGTTGAGCCGATTCATGAACCGCGATGAAGTCGCCGCCGTCAACGCGACGGGCTTCCTGCCCGACGGGTCGCCGTGGCCGACACCGGTCACGCTTGTGGTTCCCGAAGCGGTCGCGGCCAAGCTGGACACCGCATCGGCCCGGCACCGGGTATTGGTTCTCACCGACCCCGAAGGCGCCCCGGTGGCCGCCGTCGAAACCAAGGAGCTCACGCCGACCGGGCGAGGTGTCTTGGCGGCCGGCCCGGTGCGTCGCATCGGCGAGGTCCTACACGGCCCGTTCCGCAGGCTACGCGCCACGCCCGCACAGACACGTCGGACGTTGACCACCTCGAGGGTCCTCGGGGTCATCGCCGACCGTCCGCTGCATCGGCCTCAACTGGCCGAAATACACCGAGCAGCGCACACTCTCAACGCCCATGTGCTGATCCTGGTGCCGGTGGCGACGCTGGGACCGGACGGCCTCCCACCGGCGTCGCTGATGCGCGCCGTATTGGCGGCACGGGATCGTCTGCCGCAGGCGACGATTGTCGCCGTGCCGTTGTCCCACCGCGGCGACGAGGTACGCGACGGACTTCTCACCGCCCGTGTGGCGTCCGCGTACGGCGCGACCCACCTGCTGTCCATGGGTCGAAACTTCACCGGCGGGTCGGGCATCCGCATCATGCTGCCCCGTCAGCTGTGTTACGACATCCGCGACGGCCAGTGGCGTGCCGTCGACGAAGTCGAACCGCCGTTCCGCAGGCAGGCCATGACCGGCGCCGAAATCTACGACATGCTGGACCGGGGATTCGGTCTTCCCGATTGGCATACACCGCCCGCCGTCGCCGCCGAACTGCGGAAAGCCAGACCGCCACGCCGCCGCCGCGGGGTTGTCGTGTTCCTCACCGGACTTTCCGGGTCCGGTAAATCCACCATCGCGCGTGGCCTGTACGACTCGCTCTTGGAGTCCGGTGAACGGACCGTCAGCCTGTTCGACGGCGACGTCGTTCGGCGCCTGTTGTCGGCAGAACTGGGGTTCTCACCCGAAGACCGTGCACTCAACATTCGACGTATCGGGTATGTCGCCGCCGAAGTCGCGCACCACCACGGCATCGCGATCTGCTGTCCGATTGCGCCGTACGCGTCCGGGCGAGCCGCAGCACGCCGCATGGCCGCAGAAGCCGGGGGAGATTTCATTCTCGTCCACGTCGCCACGCCGTTGGAGGTCTGTGAAGAACGTGACCGCAAGGGACTGTATGCGAAAGCCCGAGCCGGTCAGATCGAGTCCTTTACCGGCATCTCGGCGCCGTACGAGACCCCCGATGACGCCGAGCTGACCGTCGACGCCTCCCGAATGAGCGTTGACGAAGCCGTGGGAACGGTGCTCGACCACCTCATCGAAGGCGGTTGGCTGGAGGCCACGGGCATGGGGTTGACCGGAGGACGGTGACACCCTCACCGGCTGGTCGGCGGGGCCCCACACCGGTTGTTGTCACAGGCGTGACCTGGCCTGACGCACATCCACAGCTGTTGATGCACTATGGGGTGTCGTGTGACGGGGTCCGTTCTCTGCGTAGTGTTGTGGTCGTATCGGCCCCCGAGTGGAAAAACCCGTACGCGGTCCCGTCGTTGCGACGTGGTGTACACACGAGACCTACGTTGTCGAAGTAACGCGCGCAATGGAATGCGCAGCTTCTTCTTCACCTCGTCAGGTGTCTGCCGCCGTCATCGACGAACCGGGAGTGCAACCGGCTTTTTCGAGGCGTTTTCATGGTGACCAAAGAACACGAAGCACCCATCGACCTGTTTCGCAGGTCCCCCAACACACTTGTCGAAGTGATGCGCAGCCTCGACGTCGATGTCGAAATACCCGAACAGGTGAAGGTCGACTTCGCATCCGAACGCTGCACCGAAAACAAGCCCACCGAACTGACCTGCGACGCCGTACCCCTGTTGAAAGACGGCGACACGGTCAAGGTCGCCGTGGTGTTCGAGGTCCAACGTGGCCGCATCCACACCAAACCGCCGGCGTGGGTGCGTTACGTGTCGTCGGTGTGGGCCAAACACAAAGCTCCGACGGTGCTGCTGGTCTATTGCGAGAACGAGACCGACGCACAAAAGGCGAACGTGCCGATCGTCATGGGGCCCGGGAACGTCGTCACACCGGTGGTCCTTTCACCGTCTCGCCTCCCGGCGCCGGGTGATATCGGGGAGTGCGTCGATCGTGTAGACCTGGCGGTGGTGGCGGCTCTCATGCATTCGAGTGGCCAGCACTATCGGGCGGCACTGGACAACTTGACCGGCCTGTTGTCAAAAATCGCCGACGACCAGGCGGAACAGTATGCTGTAAACCTCATCGAAATCCTTCCCGACGAGCCGAGGAAGTACCTGGAGGACCTGATGACCACTGGAACCTACTCGTATCAGGACGCGTTCAGCCGTATCGAGGCCCGGGCGGAAGCGAAGGGCATGGCCAAGGGCATGGCCAAGGGCATGGCCAAGGGCGTGGAGCAGGGGGTGGAGAAAGGTGAGGCACAGATGCTCCTGCGGTTGTTGACCAACCGTGGCTTCACGGTGTCGGATGAGGTGCGGTCGCGAGTGACCTCGTGCGGGGACAGCGCCGTATTGGTGCGCTGGTTCGATCGGGCATTGACCGCGACGACCGTGGACGAAGTGTTCGAGGAGCGTTGATCCGGGCTTGATGCGGCGGTCGGTGCCGGCGACCGCATCAGTGCATGTTGTTGCTTGTGGCGGGCGAAGTTACCGGCAAGTAATATGTGTCCCGACGAAGGGATGCGCCGATGACCTCTTATCCGAACCTGCTGAGCCCACTCGACGTGGGGTCCATCCGGTTGCGTAACCGCGTGGTCATGGGGTCCATGCACACCGGCCTGGAGGATCGTCTCCGTGACATCGACAAATTGGCCGCCTACTTCTCCGAACGGGCTCGCGGTGGCGTCGGGCTGATCGTCACGGGCGGCTACGCACCGAACCGACGAGGATGGCTGGCTCCGTTCGCCGCTCGCTTCGCCGACCGCCGCACCGCTCTACGGCACCGTGAAGTCACCGACGCGGTCCACGACACCGACACCCGGATCGTTCTGCAACTGCTTCACGCCGGCCGGTACGGATACCACCCGCTCAACGTGTCGGCCTCCAAACTCAAGGCGCCCATCAGTCCGTTCACGCCTCGGGCACTGTCGACCAGGGGAGTGGAACGGCAGATAGCCGACTTCGTCGAGTCCGCGAAACTGGCGAAGCTCGCCGGCTACGACGGCGTGGAGGTCATGGGGTCCGAGGGCTACCTCATCAACCAGTTCCTGGCGCCCCACACCAACCGCCGCACGGACGCCTGGGGCGGCGACGCGAAATCCCGTATGCGGCTGCCCATCGAGATCGTCCGGCGCATCCGCGAAGCCACGGGCGACGACTTCCTCATCGTCTATCGAATGTCGATGCTGGATCTCGTCCCGGACGGCCAGACCGAAGCCGAACTGATCGAATTGGCGCAGCGGATCGACACCGCCGGTGCCGACATCATCTCAACCGGCATCGGATGGCACGAGTCCCGTGTCCCCACCATCGTCACGTCGGTGCCGTCGTCGGCGTTCACCTGGGCGACCGCGCGCATTCGGGCCGCAGTCGGTGTGCCCGTCGTGGCGTCGAACCGCATCAACACACCCGAAGCCGCCGAGGCCGTCCTCGCCGAGGACCGTGCGGACCTGGTGTCGATGGCCCGACCGTTTCTGGCCGACCCCGATTTCGTGGCCAAGGCGCAACGCGGTCAGCCCGAACGGATCAACACCTGCATCGCCTGCAACCAGGCGTGCCTGGACCACGCGTTCGCAAACAAACCGGTGACCTGTCTGGTCAATCCACGTGCGGGTCGCGAGACGAACCCGGTCTATCTTCCCACGCCGGCGCCCCGCCGTCGCAGGTACGCCGTCGTCGGGGCCGGACCGGCCGGGCTGGCCGCCGCGACGACGCTGGGCGAACGCGGCCACGACGTCGAACTGTTCGAGGCGTCGGATGTCATCGGTGGACAGTTCAACATGGCCAAACGGATACCGGGCAAAGCCGAGTTCGCTCACACCCTGCGCTATTTCGAGCACCGACTAAACGCCACGGGCGTGACGGTGCACCTGAATACGACCGTCACGGCGTCTCGGCTCGTCGACGGCGCCTACGACGGTGTCGTCGTCGCCACCGGGGTCACCCCGCGCACACCCGACATCCCCGCCATCGACGACCCGAAGGTCCTGTCCTACATCGATGTGCTGAACGGCGCGCACGTCGGTGGCAGGGTCGCGATCATCGGTGCCGGCGGCATCGGGTTCGACGTCGCTGAATTTCTCACACACTCGGGCGGCGACACCCTTGACGACTGGCAGTCCACGTGGGGAGTCACCACCGATCCCGACGCACGCGGCGGCGTTACCACGATCGCGCCGGTGGACACCGCACGTGAGGTGTTTCTCCTGCAGCGCAAAACGACCAGGGTGGGAGCCGGGCTCGGCAAGACATCGGGCTGGGTTCACAGGGCCACGCTGAAACGTCGCGGTGTCGTCATGATCCCCGGGGTCGAATACCAGCGCGTCGGTGAAGCCGGGTTGCACATCAGCGTCGACGGTGAAGCCCGACTGATCGAGGTCGACACCATCGTGGTGTGTGCCGGTCAGGAGCCGCGGCGTGACCTGTACGAAGCGTTGCAGGGGAAGGTCTCGGTGCACCTCGTCGGGGGCGCCGACGTGGCGGCCGAGCTCGACGCCAAACGCGCCATCGACCAGGCCACCGCCGTGGCCGTTGCGCTGTAAGGAGCCGTCGCCGAGCCGCAGCCCCGACTGCCGCGCCTCGGTATGCGCAGGCCCTCCTCATC
>DXGR01000046.1 GCA_019113825.1 Candidatus Stackebrandtia excrementipullorum
TCTCAGACACGCGGAACTTCCTTGGTACGCAACGAAACTAGACATTCCGTTTCATACCAGAAGTTCCGCGGCATACCTCACACCAACCCCACCCAACACACCGTCACCACACCCTTGCCCGGAAACGCTCAATGACCCGGCGGGACACCACACCTCATTCCCCCAAGTGCCGACAGGCGCACGTCCACACCTATAATAACCCGGTAGGCGGTTTTGTCGTGATGTCGTTCCTTCCCGGTTTTGGTCATGGTGATTCCGACTTTGTACCTGATTTAGTAGCTGCTGTGTCACTTGTAATGCAATCAGTGAACAGACAGCAGCAATCGCAAGGGCCGATGCAACACCTAGCACTCTCCAAGAAGTCGCTGGCGACTTGGAAAGTTCCTTCACCACAATCCTTCGGCTTGGTCTACTAGACCTGGTCTGGTAGGGCGGACTCGTGAACCCAGGCGCACAGTATTGGGCCATTCGTCCATTGCATGCTCGCTGGCAGATAGCCGCCGCGTTGCCGAATGAGTTCGGTGTCCGTTGTGTCAGGTTGCCAGACGACAATGCTTGCGTGGTCGCTTGCGAAATCGCTGCGTGCTGATACCGGCGGCGCGTCTTGAGCCGGAAACGCAAGTGGTTGAACTTCAGGCAGCGCAACGTAGTCGGAGCCGGTGAAGTCATCGCCGAGTCTGGCACACCCTTCGGTTGCGCCGACGAAACCACGGAAACTTGTATTCACGGGGTACCCCTCGACAATCGCAATGAACAACGATTCAAAACGCTGCTGCGTAGGGACATCCGAACCACAACGGTTGGCGATGTTGTATTTGGTGGTAATGCCACCTTCCGCACCGGGAAGAAACGAAGTAAACGCCTGTTCTGTTTCTTGGCCGACACCGGCACAGTTCCACTCCCAAGCGAGCAGATGCTCATACGGGATAAATTCGTTGTTATTATTGCCCAGCCAAGCGTAGACCCCGCGCCAAGCGTCATATGTGTCCACACTGTCGCCAGTCCATTCAAGAACGGCGACAACATCCGTGAACCCATCACTATTGACATCAAGCTCGTGCCACTGATCGATAAGCCGCACATGGGGATCATTACCATCACTCCCAGGTGGATAGTAGACCCCTTCTGTCAGGCTCACCAACTCGCCGGAGACACCACGATCCGCGAGATAAAAAGATGCATTGGCGACATCGAGCGATTGTCCAGCATCGGCTCCGGATGATATCTCGTTCCTATCGAAAAGATACACTGCGCCAGCAATAAGCACTGTGATTAGGATAGCCGATACCGTTATCGCAATGGCTGCTCGCTGCTTGCCTGAGCTTGCTTTTTTTGTGGACTCGGACATATAAACCTCATGCATATATGATTCGTTAAAATGATTTAGGTGACAATTTTCTCATGACGGGCGTTTGGAAGCCGCCGGTGGGTATGCGGTCCGACCGGGTGGAATTCGCCGTCGACGACGTACGCTCGCCCGAATGCGGCGAGAAGCTCCCTTTCGTAAGCCGGGACTCACGCGACCGCGAGACGGGCCCGAGCCCCAGGCCGCCGACGGGCATGGAAACGGTGCCGCCCGTCCCCAAGCGGCACCGTCCATCCATTAAAGCCTTATGCGGTACAGGAGTTTAAGGCAGTCCATTGGAGATGGCCGTGATGAGTTCACCGTCACCGGTGTCACCCGACAGTTCCCAGAAGAACGCACCGGCCAGGTCTTGTTCGGCCAGCCACGCCATCTTGCCCGCGATGGTCTCGGGTGTGTCGTAGCCCCACCAGTTGTCGCCACAGTGGGCGTAGGCGGTGCCCCCTATGGTGCCGGTGCTGGGGCAGGTTTCCTTAAGGACCTTGTAGTCCTCGATACCGGGCTCATACGTGCCGGGAGCAGGGCCCGTGGCGCTGCCGCCGGGGGCGGAATCGGTTACGCCGGTCCATCCTCGACCGTAGAATCCGATGCCGAGTAGTAGTTTGTCGCCGGAGACGCCGAGCTCCTTGAGTTTGGCCACCGCCGCGGCGGAGTTGAATCCGTCGGCGGGTATGCCGTCGTATTCGGTCAGCGGCGAGTGCGGAGCGGTCGGGCCGTCGGCGTCGAATGCACCGAAGAAGTCGTATGTCATGACCATGTAGAAGTCGACGTACTGTGCCGCACCGGCGTAGTCGGCGGCTTCGAGCTTTCCGCCGTTTGAGCCGTCTGCGCTGATGGCGGCGGTGACGAGGTCGTCGCCGAACTGTGCCCGCAGTGCGCTCATCAGGTTGCGATAGGAGTCGAACCCACTGTCGTCACAGGACAACCCACATTCGTTGGGGTATTCCCAGTCGATGTCGATTCCGTCGAAGACGTCCGACCACCGTGGGTCGTTTACGAGGTCGTAACAGGACTGTGCGAATGCCTCCGGATTCTGCGCGGCCTGCCCGAAGCCGCCCGACCAGGTCCAGCCGCCGAAGGACCAGACGACCTTCAGGTGTGGGTACATCTCCTTGAGCTTGCGGAGTTGGTTGAAGTTGCCGCGCAGTTCTCCGGCGTCCCAACTGTCGTCGGTGCCGTCGACGCTTTCGGCGGCACTGTAGTACCGGTCGTAGTCGGCGTAGCTGTCACCGATCGTGCACTGCCCGTTTTGGACATTGCCGAAGGCGTACATGATGTGGGTGAGTTTTTCGGCGGAACCGCTGGTGTGGATGTTTTTGACGTGGTAGTCGCGGTCGTAGACACCCCATTGTGTGAAGTATCCGATGTTGTATTCGCCGGCGGCGGCGGCCTTGACTCCCTCGGCCTGCGCCTGCCCGACGGGGCCGAGACCGATCAGCGCCAGCGCGAACACGACGAGTCCGACGACGGCCGGTTTGACTCTCCTTCTCACGATGTCCTCCTATTTCAATCGTTAAGACATCTAATAGAAAAGTTTCCGTCAAACTAACGGGTCGCAGCCCTCCACGTCAATAGGTAGATCTCGATGCGTGAATAAGTGGCACAAAAAAGTGGGCGCACCGAAACCGGTGCACCCACAGGAAAACCTCGCTACCGAGAGGCCAACAACGTCAGGAAGTGCGCCACCATGTCGGCCATGCGGTCACGCGCCACCGTCAGATATCTCCTCGGGTCCACATTATCGGGATTGGCGGCAATGTGCTCCCGCACCGCTCCGGTAAAGGCCACGTTGAGCGCCGTCCCGATGTTGATCTTCACCATGCCGCCCGACACCGCGCGGCTCAACTCCTCGTCGGGAACACCCGAGGAACCGTGCAACACCAACGGCACCTCGACCGCGGCCCTGATCGCGGCGATGAGCTCGTGATCGAGTGTCGCCACCCGACTCGTCATGGCGTGAGAAGACCCCACGGCCACCGCCAAGGCGTCCACACCGGTCTCGAACGCGTAGGCCGCGGCCTCCTCCGGCGACGTCCGAGCACCGGGCGCATGCGCCGACAACGGCTTCTCGCCGTCCTTGCCACCGACCTGACCGATCTCGCTTTCGACCCACAGGCCACGCGAGTTCAAGAACTCGACCGCGCGAGACGTCTCCGCGACGTTCTCGGCGTAGGGCAGCTTCGAATAGTCGACCATGACCGAACCGAAACCGTGCGCATGCGCGACCTCCCACAGTTCGGGGTCGGTCACGTGGTCCAGGTGGAGCGCAACGGGCACGTCCGTGGTCTCGGCGACGGCCTGGGTGGCCACCGTGATCGGTTCCAGCCGGCCGCCGTGGAATTTCACGGCGTTCTGGCTGATCTGCAGAATAACCGGGCGCTGCGCACGCGTTGCGCCTTCGACGATGGCCTCCGCGTGCTCCACGGTGATCACGTTGAACGCGCCGATACCGGTTCCTTCGGCGGCTTCGATCAGTTCGCCGGTGGGAATCACTGGCATGTCACAAACTCCTCGGTCTGGTCGCTTCCGAGCGAAATCGTCTCAAAGCTCAGTGGGAAAGGCTTGTCGGTTTGACGTCATGTCGTAGCCGCAGGAAATCACGGACTTCAACGTGGCCCGCGATCGGGGCCCTCACCGAGGCCGCCGACATCGCCACCGCGTCACGCAGCAGCTCCGGCCAGGTCTGGTGATGGTTGAAGCCGCGAGCGATCGCGGCGACACACGCATCGCCGGCGCCGGTGGGGTTACCCACGATCACCTCCGGTGGGGCCGCGGACCAGGCGCCTTCGTCGGTCACGGCGACGATGCCCGCACCGCCGCGCGACGCGATCACGGCGCCCGCGCCCGCCTTACGCAGTCGCTCAGCGGCGGCCACAACGTCGGCGTCCGACCGGATGTCGATGTCGGGGACCGCCCCGGCCAGTTCCGTGGCGTTCGGTTTGACAACGTCGGGACGTTCGGCCAATGCGGCGGTCAACGGTGCGCCTTCGCAGTCGAGAATGGTCGTACAACCGGCTTCACGGGCGATGCGCACCAGTTGCGCGTACGCGTCCTCGGGTAGGCCTCGCGGCAGCGACCCCGACAACACGACGATGGCCGAGATCTTGACCAGGCCGCTGAAGCGTTCACGAAACGCGTCCCACTCCGCTGCCGAGACCACCGGCCCCGGTTCCCAGAAACCGGTCGCGTCCTCGGTGTCGGCGACCACGAGGGCACGACGCGACTCACCGGAGATCGTGCCGAACAGGTGCTTGATCCGTGGTGGTATCAGGGACAGGATCCGCGCGCCCGTGTCGCCGCCCACCAGGCCGCTGACGAGGATCGGTTCTTCGAAGATGTGCAATACCCGGGCCGTGTTGACGGCTTTACCGCCCGCCGCCTCGGTCATCGACGTGACCCGGTGGGTCTCATGCGGCGACACCGTTCCCTCGACCCGGTATGTGACGTCCAGGGCCGCGTTCAACGCAACGGTCAGAATCATCGTTTTACCCACTCTCCGCCGCGCATGACGCCTTGCAGCTGCAGGTCCTCGGAGTAGACCAACAGGTCGGCGCGTTTACCGGGCACTATCTGTCCGACGTCGTCCAGTCCCAACAGTTCCGCCGGGGTCCCCGACGCCATCTGCGACACCATGGGGACATCGATACCGGCCAGCTCCACGGCGTTGCGGAACCCCTGGTCCATGGTGATCACGGACCCGGCGATGGAACCGTCGCCGGTGAGGCGCGCGGCGCCGTCGGCGACGGTCACGCTTAGGCCCCCCAGTTCGTACTCACCGTCGGGCATTCCGGTGGCGCTCATGGCGTCGGTGACCAGGACCGCCCACGGTGCACATGACGCGTGGGTCGCGAACGCCAACGTTCCCGGGTGAAGGTGGACCGGGTCGGGGATGAACTCGCACACGACGCGCGGGTCGTCGAGGAGCGCCGGGATCGGTCCCGGGTCGCGGTGGCGGAACGGGCGCATGCCGTTGAACACGTGGGTGGCCGCGCACGCACCGGCCGCGATCGCCTGCTCAGTGATCTCATAGGACGCATCGGTGTGTCCTATGGAGGCGATGACGCCTTGAACGGTGAGGTACTCGATCGCCTCCATCGCCCCCACGCGTTCGGGCGCGATCGTCATCATCTTGACGGTGCCCGCGCCGGCCTCGACGAGTCGGCCGATCTCGGCGATGTCGGGGTCACGTAGCGACTCGGGGTTTTGTGCGCCGCACCGGGTCTCGGACAGATACGGTCCTTCAAAGTGGATACCGGCGAGGACGCCCTCCTCCACGAGAGGACGAAACGCCTCGGTCGCGGCGAGCATGAGGTCGAACGGCGACGACACCAAAGACGCCAATGTAGACGTCGTACCGTTGCGCAGATGAAATTCGGCGGCCGTCCGAGCCTGGTCGGGGTCTCCGACCGTGTAGGACGCCCCGTTTCCGCCGTGGCAATGAATATCGACGAACCCGGGGACGATCCAACCGTCCGGTTCCCCGTCCGACTCGGGTATCGCGCCGATGCGGTCGCCTTCCACCTCAACGGTTCCTGTGATCACCAGGTCGGGTGTCACCACGCGTGCCGATCGTGGCAGCTCCATATCGTGCCCTTCAGTAGGTCGTGTGTGTCGAAAAACCGTCTACGAGTCCGTCGGGCCGTTGCACGCCGAGGTGCTTCATGGAGCCCTCGACGACACCGGCCGCGTGCCGTGACGCGGCCACCCGACCGCCGCTGTCGGCGAATGCGGGAGCGCCGACGGTTTCCGCGCGCATCACGTGTCGACTCGCTCCCATCCCAGGAGGGCCGCGCCGATACATCCGGCGGCGTCACCCAGTTCCGCACGCACCACGCGAGGCATCCGATGGAACGTGACGCGCTGCCGCAAGGCCGCCGTCAACGGCTCCAAAAGACGGTCCCCGGCTTCGGCGAGACCACCCCCGACGACGATCGTGTCCGGGTCCACCATGGCGATCCCGATCAACAACCCGTCGGCCAACACGTCGACCGTTTCGTCCCACACGTGCCTGGCCACGGGATCGTCGCCGACGGCGGCGATGATGTCGGCGGCGGGACGATGGTGTCCGGCGGCTTCGGCGTAGCGACGTTCGAAGGTCACCGCAGACGCCATCGACTCGACACAACCGTGTTGGCCGCAGCCGCACTGCGGCCCGTCGGGGCGGACGACGACGTGCCCGAGTTCGCAGGCCGAACCGTGAGCCCCCGGAGCGGGTACACCGTCGATGATGTGTGCACCGGCTATCCCGGTGCCGATCGCGACGAACAACAACTGTCGACTACCGCGACCACCGCCCATACGAGCCTCGGCAAGTCCGCCCGCTCGTACATCGTGTCCCAAAGCGGTGGGTAGGCCCACCTTTTCCTGAGTGAGTTGCCGCAGGGGCACGTCGCGCCATCCGAGATTGGAGGCGTAGACGGCGACCCCGTCGTCGGCGTCGATGACTCCGGGGACGACAAGACCCACCGCGCGTGGCGTGTACCCGCCGGTGGCGGCCAGGTCGGCCGCCGTGGTCAGGATCGTGTCGACGACGGCATCCGGGCCTCGTTCACGGCCGGTGGGGACGCGATTGTCCAGCAGAACCCGCCCTGCATTGTCCACAAGGGCGCATTTGATGGAGGTCCCGCCCACGTCCAGCGCGACGACGACGTCGGTCATGGCAGGATGACCGACCGGCTCAGGTGGCGGGGACTATCCGGGTCAAGACCCCGGTGCTCCGCAACGGCTACCGCAAACCGTTGCGCCACAACAAGTTCCGCCATCGGGTCACGGGTCCCCCGAACCAACGTGCCACCGGTGCGCGCCACGTCGTCGGACAGACCGTCGGGTGCCTCACCGAACATCCACGTGACCCTACCGGGTCCGGTAATGCTGATGGGGCCGTGGCGGTACTCCATCGCCGGATACGACTCGGTCCAGAACGTCGCCGCCTCACGCAGCTTCAGGCCCGCCTCGTGCGCCAGCCCGACCGTCCAACCGTCACCGAGGAAGGTGATCTGTTCGACCGCCGTCGGATCGACCGGAAGGTTCGCCGACAACGCCTCCCGAGCGTCGGCGACGACCGTCGACATGTCCTGCCCCAGATGCGCACGCAACAGGGCCAACACCGACGTCGCGTAACGCGTCTGTACCACCGACCTCTCGTCGGCGAACGGCATCGCGACGGTGTCGGTCGCCAACTCCGTGGCGGGGGTGCCCTCCTCACCCACGATCGCCGTCGACGGAGTGTCGATGCGACGCAACACGTCACAGACCTCCGAGGTCGTCCCGGACCGCGTGATCGCGATAACGCGGTCGTAGGCTCGACCGGTGGGCATCTGTGACGCGGCGAAGGCGTCGGTCTCGCCGTGGCCGGCGGACTCGCGAAGCACCGCGTACGACTGGGCCATGAACCACGAGGTGCCGCAACCGATGACGGCGACCCGTTCACCGGTGCGCGGGAACGCGCTCTCGTTCCGGGTGGCGAGTTCGGCGGCCTGTGACCAGCATTCGGGCTGGGAAATGATCTCTTCGGCGACGTACGACATACGACTCCCAACGACGTTGTGTGCGGATCCCACGCGCATTCGCGCAGCACCACCGGCGAGGCAACGGGGTTTCGCGCATTATTGTGCACACAGACGCGCCGCCCGGTGTCCTCCGGGTGTGGTTTTCAGGAGGAACGATGGACCGTTACGCCCGGTGGAACACACTGCTCGAAATCCTTGCCTCGACAGGACGCATCACCGTTGAGGAAGCCGCCGAACGGCTACACGTGTCCCAAGCGACGATCCGACGTGACTTCGATCAGTTGTCACAACAACAGATGATCACCCGAACCCGTGGTGGAGCCGTCGCCGGCGGCGTCTCCTACGACCTTCCACTGCGGTACAAGACCGCCAAACGTGTCGAGGAGAAACACCGCATAGGAGCCGCCGCGGCCGGCCTCGTGTCCTCCGGGATGGTCGTCGGTCTCAACGGCGGCACCACCATCACCGAAGTGGCCCGTGCCCTGGCCATGCGCACCGACCTCGTCGCCACGTCCGGAACCACGCCGCTGACCATCGTCACCAACGCACTCAACATCGCCAACGAGATGATTGTTCGGCCTCACATCAAGGTCGTGGTCGTCGGTGGTGTCGTGCGGCCCCAGTCCTATGAACTGATAGGACCACTGGCGGCCCCGATCCTCCGTGAAATCACCCTCGACATGGTGTTTCTGGGCGTCGACGCCGTCGACATCAAACTTGGTGCCACCGCCCACCACGAAGGCGAGGCCGCCATCAACCAGCTCATGGCGGCACGGGCGCGAAAGGTCGCCGTCATCGCCGACGGATCGAAGATCGGCGGCCACGCGTTCGCGCGCATATGCCCCGTCGAACGGATCCACACTCTCATCACCGACACCACGGTCTCGGCGGACAAGGCCGCCGAGTTCAGCGCCGCCGGCATCAAAGTCATTCGGGTATGACCCCTCCGCCGTTCGGGCGACCGACGCATAGCCGGTCAGGCCATACCGAACGACACCGCCGCGCCGCCGACTCCTCACTGTCACACCCCCATGCACAATGAGGAACTGCAACGTGCTTAAACAAGCACGAGTGAAGTAACCTTTCGCGATGAAACCTCGTATCGCGGCCCGGAAGGCACCTCAATGACTTACCCACCACCGCCCGGCGGCGGATACGGGCAGCAGCCCGACCCGTACTCGTCCCCACCGGCCCAGCAACCCGGCTACGGACAACAGCCCGGTTACGGCCAGCAACCCGGCTACGGCCAGCAGCCGGGCTACGACCCGACACAGTCACCTCCGTTGTACGGGCAACAGTCCGACCCGTACGCCCAGCCCGTCACGGGCGCTCCCGCCTCCCCCGCCTACGGACAACCGGCCTACGGGTCGCCGCCGCACATGGGTGGGGGACAGGTCCAGCCTGCGGGAGAACGCCCGCAGAAGGTCACTCTGGGCGCCGCGTTCACGCTGGCAACCGGTGGGTTCGCGCTCCTGAGCTCCATCATCGGCTTCGTCGCGATGGGCGCCATCGAGTCGAACATCGAGCGTATGTACCGCGATGCGGGGCTCAGCTACTCGTCGGCGACCGCCGATTTGGGCGGGTCCTACCTCGTCAACGGCATCATGAACATCGTGTGGATGATCGGTTTCACCGTCATCGCGTTGTTCGTGCTGCGTGGATACAACGGCGCCCGCATCACCGGGTTCGTCGTTCACGGGCTCAACATCGCATGCGCCGGTTTCGCCCTGATCGCTGCCCTCGGTATGTCGGCCATCGTGGCCGCCGCCGAACAAAGCATGGCGTCCGCCGGATACACCGGTAGCGTCGAGCTGGTTCCCGGCTGGTACATCCCGTCGATGTCCATCATCTCGATCATCCTGATGGTCCTGCCGATCCTGGCGATCATCATGCTGGCCAGCCGCGAGTCGAGCCAGTGGTTCAAAGCCAGCGGCCAGGCACGCGCCGCAGGTATCGCCTAACGGAATTCGGGTGCGTCCGCGATGCGCGGACGCACCCGAGTCCATTTTGGATAGAATGTGACGTATCCCGACCAAAGGCCCCCCGGCCAGGAGTACCCGCTCCAGCAACCAACGCACCAACCGCCCTACTCCGCGGTCCCCGTGTCACCGCATCACCCCGTGTCGCCGCATCACCCGATGTCACCCCAACACCCGATGAACCAGTCCCCGACGATGCCTGCGCCGCCCGCACCACCCGGGGAACGTCCCGCGTCGGCCGGCGCCGCCGGTGCGCTGATCCTCACCGCCGTCGGCCTCGCCCTGACCGCCGGCGCCATGCTCCTCATTCCGGAAGCGTCGAGACACCTCGACGACAGCAGCCGGTTCGGCATGGCCGTCTTCGGTGTCGCGAACATCATCACCGCTCTCGGTTTCATCGCCCTCGCGCTGGGAGTGCTGCGCGGGCGAAACGGCGCACGCATCACGTCCTTCGTCGTCTTCGGCTTCGCCATGCTGTTCAACCTGTGCCTGGGCGGGATCATGCTCGCCGTCGGCGATGCCCAAGAGCTCCCATGGCAGGCGGTCACGTTCACCGTCGCCCAGTTCGCCCTACTGTTCATCGACCTGGCCGTCATCATCACTCTGTGCATGGGAGACTCCTCCCGCTGGTTCACGGCCATGAGCCGAGCCCGCCGTGCGGGAGCCCTGTAAAAGCCGCGCCCACACGCGTCTGAGAGGTGATGCTCACCGTTCAGGACGCACGGAACCCCACGACGGTTCGACACCGCCCAGATCACCGGTTTCCCCCCGCGGATATAACGCGATTCGCGCTGATCCGGTAGCGTGCCTGCCATGTCCAGCGATCCGATTAACCCGGTCCCCTTCGAACACGATCCGTACAACCGGCCACAGGAAAAGGTGCCACCCAAAACGGTCCTTTACGCAGCGTGGTCGCAGTACGCCATCCTCGCGCTGGCGGTACTTTCGACGATCCTCACGATCGTGTCGACAATCGACCTGGTCTCCAAGATGCGAGAGGCGCTTTCCAGCACAAACGCCATGTCACCGGCCGAACTCGACACGCTGATGAGTCTGACTCAGATGATGGCGATCGGCGCCGCCGTGGTCGGACTGTTGTTTGCGGTCGCCATCGGCATCCTCGGTTACTTCAACCTGAAGGGCCGCAACGGCGCACGCATCACGACGTGGGTCCTGGCGGGTATCGGCCTGGCGTGCGGCGTGTGCAGCGGCTTCGCGGCACCGTTCTCCAACGCCGACGTCACCGTGAGCGGCGATGAAATGACGCAGCAGATCAACGACGCGATGGCCGCCGTCCAGGTCCCGGCGTGGCAGAACACCACCAGCATTCTCCTGTTGGTTGTGAGCACCATCCTGTACCTGTTGGTGATCGTCCTGCTGGCCGTGCCGGCCTCCAACGACTACTTCCGCAAGCTCCCGGGTGGACAGCCGCCGTCCCATTTCGGCTAAACCCGACCTCACCTTGATCGCTTCACATCGCCCGGGGCGAGTCCCCGGGCGATTATTTTTGAGGAACCGACATGAGCACCGCATTGATCACCGGCGGCACGGCGGGCCTGGGCGCAGCGTTCGCCCGGTACTTCGCCGCAGAAGGCTACGACCTGATCCTCGTCGCACGTAACCAGGAGCGGCTGGAACGCTTCGGCGCCGAGTTGAAGAACGCCTACGGCGTGAACGTCTCCGGTGTCCCCGCCGACCTGACGACCGACGACGGTTGCGCCGAAGTCAGCGCCCTGTTGGACGGTGTCGACGTGTTGGTCAACAACGCCGGCATCGGCTTGGGCAAGGGGTTTTCCGCCGCTGGGCTGGACGCGGAGGAACGCCTGTTGAACCTCAACGTCAGGTCGGTCCTGCGGCTGTCACACAACGCTTTCGTGTCGATGCGGGAGCGTGGCGGCGGCACCGTCGTCAACGTGTCGTCCGTGGCCGGGTTCGGGCCGACGATGCCCGGGTCGACCTACAACGCCTCGAAGGCGTGGGTCACGGCGTTCAGCGAATCCATCGGGATGCTCGGTTGGTCGGAGAACGTCCGGGTCATGGCCTTGTGTCCGGGTTTCGTGCGCACGGAATTCCACGAGAGTGCCGACATCGCGACCGAGGACATTCCGGAATGGATGTGGCTGAACGCCGACGTGGTGGTGGAGGCGGGGATGCGAGACCTGGCCCGCGGAAAACTGATCAGCGTTCCGTCCATCAGGTACAAGTTCATCGTATCGGCAATCCGGCACATGCCATTGGGTTTCCTGGGACGCATCACGTCCCGCCTACCGGGAATCGCGGACCGCGGCAAGATCCGCTGATTAGACATAATATTCGCACCTTTCGATTAGATGTGGCCTCCCCCACATGGGCGTAACCACAACCTGACACTCCGGGGGCGGCGGAACGTTTCGAGTGTCGTACGCTCTTCGGGTGTCCGACCGGGACGAATTGCTTGCACTCATCAATGAACTCGCCGTCGTGCGTGGCCGTGTCACGCTGTCCAGCGGAAAAGAGGCCGACTATTACGTCGACCTGCGCCGCATAACCCTGCACCATCGTGCAGCGCCGCTGGTAGGACGCGTGATGGCCGATCTGACCGCGGATTGGGACTACACGGCAGTGGGGGGACTGACGCTGGGCGCCGACCCCGTCGCGACCGCCATGATGCACCAGTCACAGCGCCCACTCGACGCCTTCGTGGTCCGAAAAGCCGACAAGGCCCACGGCCTACAACGCCGCGTCGAAGGCCCGGATGTGGCCGGAAAACGCGTGTTGGCCGTGGAAGACACCTCGACAACCGGAGGTAGTGTGTTGACAGCCGTCGATGCGCTGCGCGCGGCGGGTGCGCAACCGGTAGGCGTCGCGGTGATTGTCGATCGGGGTGCTGCCACAGCGGTACGCGATGCCGGTTTCCGATATCGCGCCGCATTCGGCAGCAAGGATCTAAAATTGTAAAACAATCGAGGGCTCCCCGATCTCCTCGTAATCTCGCCCCTCACTAGAAGTACATACAGTCTGTAGTGATATAAATACTAATCGATAGTCTTGGTGAGAGGATGAATCGTGGTCCGCGTAATCGCTGATACCACTACCCCGGCATCTCCCGTCGGTGGCGAACCGCTGCCGCGCAAAGATGCCGAGCGGATCGCCGGAGTGCTCAAGGCGCTGGCCGACCCCAACCGGTTGAGGTTGATCAGCCTGATCCAGTCCACCGAAGGCGGCGAGGCCTGCGTGTGCGAGCTGACCGAACCACTGGGCCTGTCCCAGCCGACCATCAGTCACCACCTGCGCATCCTGACCGAAGCCGGTCTGGTCGAACGTGACAAGCGGGGCGTGTGGGCCTACTTCCGCATCGTTCCCGAAACACTGAATGCGGTGGCCGACCTGCTGACACCGCCGAAACGCCGCCGCCGCCGTAGCTGACATCACCTTCGCACGCCACTGTCATGACCCGACAGCGAACCCACCGACGCATCGCGTGCCGTCCCACCGGCATCGAACGAGACGAACGCAGCCTCCTAGAGAGTCCTTACTGGACAGGCCCTGTGGCGGGGCCTTTCCACTAGACTCACACCTGTGAGCAAACACCGACGGCCCGCCCGACTTTCCCCTCGGGCCCGCCGCACTCTACTGGGCGCCGCGATGATCGCGGTCCTTGCCCCCGTAGCCGGTGTTGCCCTCGGATCCGCCATCGGCGACGTCAACCAATGCCGCGAAACGGTGGCCGTCAACATCGCCGCAGCACCCGACATCGCGCCCGTCCTCACCGAACACGCCACCGACTGGTCCACCCGATCACGCCCCACACAGGGCACATGCGTCACCGTGACCGTCTCGGCCGTCGACTCCGCCCACATGGCCGTCGCCTACGCCGAAGCAGGCGGCATCGACATCGACGTCGGCGACATCGACACCGAACCCGTCGCCGTCCCCGACGTCTGGATCCCCGAATCGCTCCTGTGGCCGGCGCGCCTCGGCGGCGACATGAACGGACAACTCAGCGACCGCATGGACCCCGTCGCCGCCAGCCCCCTGGGCTTCGGCGTCCAACACAACCAGTCCAACACCGCGTTCGAAGGCATCACCATCCAAGACGCACCCGTCGCGCTCAAAGACCCCCGCACGGACGTGGCGTCACTGGCCCTCCTGCTGACCGCCCGACAGCACGAGGTCGACATCGACACCGCCCCCGACGGGGTACCCCCCATGTCCGCCGCCTCCGTGACCGCCCACAACAGAACCACCGACGACGACCCGCTGACATTCGTCAGCCCTCAACCGTCGCCGCCCTCCTTCGAATACCCCTACATCGCCTGGAGCTACCAGTCCGGTGCCCTACAGCGAGGCGTCGAAGCCTTCCGGTCGTCACTACTGACCAACGGTTTCACCGACCGGCTCACCGAGTACAACCTGCAGATCGCAGGCCCCTACCCGTCCATGCCCAACAGCGAAGCGGTCATGGACATCGTGGACAACTGGTCCGATTGACACGAAGAGACCCGGACGACACCGCCTCGATATCACGGTGAACGCCCGGGCCTGAACGCTTACGCGTCAACACCCAGATCCCGCGCAATCAACATGCGCTGAATCTCGCTGGTGCCCTCACCGATCTCGAGGATCTTCGTGTCACGCCACATACGGGCCACCGGCGTCTCGTTCATGAAGCCGTAGCCACCGAAAATCTGCGTCGCCGCTCGCGCGTTGTCCACAGCCGTGTTCGAAGCGTGCAACTTGGCGATCGACGCCTGCCGCTTGAACGGCTCCTCCGCACGCATACGAGCCGCCGCATCGTAATAGGCCAACCGCGACGTGTGCGCCCGCACCTCCATGTCGGCGATCATGAACTGAATGGCCTGGTTACTGCCGATCGGACGCCCGAACGCCTCACGCTCACCGGAATAACGAATCGACTCGTCGATACAGCCCTGCGCCAACCCCGTCGACAACGCCGCGATCGCGATCCGGCCCTCGTCGAGAATCTGAAGGAACTGGGCATAGCCACGGCCCCGCGCACCCAACAGGTTCGACACCGGGACACGACAGTCGTCAAAGAACAGTTCACGCGTGTCCGACGCACGCCAACCGACCTTCGAATACTGCTGCCCCACCGTGAACCCCGGGGTGCCACTGGGAACGATGATGCTGGAAATCTCCGGTTTGCCATCCGGTTTCCGTCCCGTTACAGCCGTAACCGTCACCAGATCCGTGATATCGGTACCGGCGTTCGTGATGAAGCACTTCGCACCGTTGATGACCCACTCGTCACCGTCGACGACGGCCGTCGTCTTCGTCGCCGAAGCATCCGACCCGCCACCCGGCTCGGTCAACCCGAACGCCGCCAACGCCTCACCACGGCACAACCGCGGAAGCCACTTCGCCTTCTGCTCATCGGTCCCAAACCGGTAAATCGGCATGGCGCCCAGCGATACCGCCGCCTCAACCGTGATCGCCACCGACGAATCGACGCGAGCCAGCTCCTCAAGCGCCAGACACAACATGAAGTAATCGCCACCGGCGCCGTCATACTTCTCATCGAACGGGGCACCGAAAATACCCATCCGGCCCAGCTCGGCGACGAGATCGTACGGGAACGCGCCCCGCTCGTAATAGTCACCGATAACCGGAGCAACTTTTTTCGAGGCGAACTCGGCAACCGCGTCACGCAGCGCCTGCTCGTCCTCCGTCAACCGAAAATCCATGGAAACATCCTTAAGGTCTTAACAGACGGCTATACGGGCGTAACACCGTGACGGCGCCGCGAAAACGAGCGATCCTTGCCCTCGGCCGCCGCGTACCGGCCGATCAGTTCGTCACGCAGGCTCTCCGGCTGCACGATCCCGTCGATGACCAGCTCGCTCGCCAACCGAACGACGTCGATATCCGCCTCGTACTCTTCACGCTTCGCGCGGACGAACTCCTCACGCTCCGCCTCGTCCTCGATCGCGGCGATCTTGCGGGCATACACGGCGTTCACCGCGGCATCGGCGCCCATGACGGCTATCTTCGCGGTCGGCAACGCCAACGTCGCATCGGAACCGAAACTCGGGCCCGCCATCGCGTACAGACCGGCGCCATACGCCTTACGCACCACGACACAGATCTTCGGGACCGTCGCCTCCGAAATCGCCGACACCATCTTCGCGCCGTGCCGGATAATGCCCTGCTTCTCCACCGCGCTACCGACCATGAAGCCGGGAACATCCGCCAAGAACAGCAACGGAATGTTGAAGGCGTCGCACAGTTGCACAAACCGCGCCGCCTTGTCGCTGGAGTCGACGAACAGGACACCGCCCTTGAACATCGAGTTGTTACCGACAACCCCGATCGGACGGCCGTTCAAACGACCGAAACCGGTCACCAGCTCCTTGGCCCACCTCGCGTGAACCTCGAAAAAGTCGCCGTCGTCGACAATGCCCTTGATGTACTTACGCATGTCGAAGGCCTGACGTTCGTTCTCCGGCACCAGCGCCCGCAGATCAACTTCCGGCGCGGCACCGGCCTCCACCGCCGGAGGCTCCTTCGTCCAGTTGTCCGGCAGGAACGACAGATAACGCTTCACCACGTTCAGCGCCTCGTCCTCGTCCGAACACAGGAAATGCCCCACACCGGACTCGGTGCAGTGCACCTTCGCCCCGCCCATGGCCTCCAGGGTCGTCTTCTCCCCCGTCACCATCTCGACCATGCGGTCCGAGCCCAGATACATCGACGCGTTCTTGTCGACCATGGCGACCACGTCGCAGAACGCGGGAATGTAGGCACCGCCTGCGGCGCTGGGACCGAACAGCGCACACACCTGAGGGATGGAGCCGGAGTTGCGAACCTGGTTGTAGAAGATCCGGCCGGCGCCCCGGCGACCGGGGAACAACTCGACCTGGTCGGTGATCCGGGCACCCGCGGAGTCCACGAGGTAGATCATCGGAACGCCCGTGTTATAGGCGTCGTCGGTGATGCGGATCATCTTCTCGACCGTGCGCGCTCCCCACGATCCGGCCTTGACCGTCGAGTCGTTGGCCAGCAAACACACTGGACGGCCGTCGATACGAGCGCGTCCCGTCACCACGCCGTCCGACGGAAGGTCGGGGGCGGACGCGTTGGCGAAATGACCGTCCTCGATGAACGAATCCTTATCGACCAGCCGCGCAATCCGCTCCCTGGCAAAAAGCTTGCCCTTGGCCGCGTTGGCCTCGTGGTACTTGGCTGCGCCGCCCTTGTGGATTCGTTCACTCAGATCTTTGGTGTTCACACCGGCTCCGATTCCTACCGCAAACCTTAACGTGCGTTAAGGGTAGATCACCGCAGCATCTTATCCAAGTCGGCGTGTGAATGTGAGACCCCAAGCGAGCAGAGGGACAAAGCGGGCAAAAAGACCAGCCCACACGTGGCCCCACGACGAAACCCGGCAGACAGGGAGCTCACAGCGAGCGATCGGAAACCGTCTACGGTGAGGCCGTGCCACGGGCGCCCACAAGTGAGCACGGCCCCCTGGCGGCGCCCCGAATGCGACGCCGCCACCGGCCGTTGGGCAACAAACCGCACCGCCTACGAAATGGGTAGACAAACGGAGACGCAACACCGCCAGACGAACACTCGGGCAGCGCGGAGGACGCACCGTCCGGGCCCCAAAACCACGCCGCCCGGGCACGTTCATGACAAGGCGCAGAACCGCGCCGCCTACGAACTGGGTAGGCAAGCCGGACTGCAACACAGCGAGCCGGACGCCCGCACAACACAAAACCACACCGCCCGGGCCCCGCGTCGCAAGGCGCACGCGGCCGCCGCCTACGAAGTAGGTAGGCAAGGCCGCGAGCAACGCAGCGAGCCGGACGCCCGCACAACACAAAACCACGCCGCCCGGGCCCCGCGTCGCAAGGCGCACGCGGCCGCCGCCTACGAAGTGGGTAGGCAAGGCCGCGAGCAACGCAGCGAGGCGGATGCCCGGGCGGCGTGGAGGTTCCGTTGTCTCTAGGTGGTGCGTTGTTGTGTGCGAATGGTGCGGATGGCCGCTACCGCCACTCCCACCAGGCTGATGGTTGCGAGTATCGCGAGCAGCCCGGAGGAACCGGTTTCTTCGATGGTGCCCACGTCGACGGCCTCGACCTGTTCGGTGTCACCGGTGGTCGGCTTCGTGTTCGTGGTGCTGCTGGTTTCGGTTTCGTCGTCCTTGGTGACCGTGTCTTCGTCGATGTCGGCGTCGGCGTCGGTCTCGGGAACCGTGTCCTCGGCGGCGGGGTCGTTGTCGTTCATCGGCGGCTGGTGTCCGCCGTTGGAGCCGACATTGCCGTCACCCGTGGGCTGCTGGTTGTCGGTGGCCGAGCCGCCGTTGTCGCCGGTCGCGGTGTCGTTTCCGGTGTGGTCGTCGACGGCGGGCTCCTCTTCGGGAGCTTCCGTCACCGTCACCGTCACAACGTTGGCCCGCTCCGTCAGGTTCGTCACGCAGTCGGGTGCCATCACGGCCTCTGTCGAGGAGCCCAACACGGTCGTGTACTCGCCGCCTTCGGGCACCTGGACCTGCTCCTGGCCGACCAGCAGCGTCGCATGGGTACCGAGGTTGTTGACGAAGGTGACCTTGTCCTCGTCGGTCACCGACATGGATTCCTTGTCGGGTTCGGATGCCTGGCCCAGGCCGATCAAGCCACAGTGCCCGTTGAAGACCACCGTGTCGTCTCCGCCTTCGGCGTAGGCGTTTCCGGTGGTCATCATGCCCGCGGTCGCCGCTGCGACCACGGCCGCTACCGATAGACCCGCGATGTACCGCTTACGGTTGCCGCCGCTACGACGCATGACCGTGCGCGACGACGGTTCTTCAACCGGTCGCGGATACGGGCTGGGTCGCCGGCCTTTGCCGCCGGTTTCACGCATGAATGGTTCTCCTACCTACGGTTGTGCCACGACTACCGGGGATTGCGCTTCCGGCTCTCGGGGTGGCGGCGTTTCGTTGCGTGGCTGGTCACGCCGGCCGGTGCCGGCCCCGGTCAATATCGCTCGGTGGCGAATCGAAATTGAGTTGTGGTCCCTACGCCTAACGACCCGGTTCGATGGGGGTAACGGCCTTTGTCCCAAAATGCCTGTTCCGGTGAGAACACGGTGGGTTAGTCCGTTGTGAGCGGGTGACCGCTGCATCGGGCGCGCCCCCGCACGTCCGTGCGCGTCGGCGATCGCGTCCGCAACCGACCACCGAGACCGTTCGCCATGTGACAGACGGCCTATCCTCGGTGGATGCGCATAGGTTCCCACGTCGACCAGGACGACCCGCTCGCCGAAGCCGAAGCCAGGCAGGCCGACGTCGTCCAATTTTTCCTTGGCGACCCTCAGGGCTGGAAGAAACCGGCGCCACGCGACGACGCCGAGATCCTTCGGGGCTCGAAGGTGCAGATCTTCATTCACGCGCCGTATGTCATCAACGTCGCGTCTCCCAACAATCGCATCCGAGTGCCCAGCAGGCGTCTCCTGCTGCAACAGGCACAGGCGGCTGCCGCCATCGGCGCGGACGGGCTCATCGTCCACGGCGGTCACGTCACCAAGGACACCGACATGAGTGTCGGGTTCGAGAACTGGCGCAAGGCGTTCGCCTACGCGGCCGAACAGGGCGGGTTCGGGCTGCCCGTTCTCATCGAAAACACCGCCGGCGGGAACTTCGCATGCGCGCGCCACCTCGACAATCTCGCCCGATTGTGGGACGCGGTCGGAGAATACGAGCCGGGGTTCTGTCTGGACACCTGTCACGCTCACGCCGGCGGTGAGGTTCTCGACACCGTCGTCGACCGTGTCAAGGCGATCACCGGGAAGATCGACCTCGTGCACGCCAACGACTCTCGTGACGCGTTCAACTCGGGGCGCGACCGCCACGCCAACCTCGGAGCCGGGAATATCGATCCAGGCACCATTGCCGATATCATCTCGGCTGCGGGCAGCCCCGCCGTCGTCGAAACCCCCGGCGACGCCACCGCACAGGCCGCCGACATCGCGTTGATCCGGAAGCTGACCACCAGATGACCTCATCCGCAACGGCCGACACCGACTCCACGGAACCGGCCGAGTCCACGGACCCGACCGAGTCCGAAGCCGACGAGACCACCGGCGACGACGATCACCGATGGCAACGATTCGCTTCGGACGAACCGGAAGCCGAGGAGCCCCCGCCGGCCGGGTTCCTCACACGAGCTCGTCGCCGCGTGCAGTTGATCACCACCCACGAATGGACGCTCGCGGCGCTGACCGCCGTGCTCCTCGCCGTGACCATGACGTGGCCGGTCATGCGAGACCCACTGCACACCATTCCGCACGACATCGGCGATCCGCTGCTCATCACGTATGTCCTCGCATGGACCGGCCATGCACTGTGGAACAATCCTGCGGGTCTGTGGGACACCTCGGCGTTCTACCCCATCGCCGACAGCTACGCGTTCACCGACACCTTCCTTGGATACGCGCCGTTGGCGCTCATCGGTTCCGGCCACGAAGCCGCCCTCCTGCGTTACAACCTCCTGTACGTCTTCTCGTTCGCGCTCGCGTTCTTCGGGGCGTACGTACTGTTTCGGCAGCTGGGGGCACGCACCGCCGGGTCGGCGGTGGCCGCCGCCGCCTTCGCATACGCACCGTGGAAACTCGCTCAAGCCGGACACCTACAGGTGTTGTCCGTCGGAGGCATGGTCCTGGCGTTGGCGATGCTTGCCCGCGGCCACGGTTACAGCCTGCGCCGGGGATACCGCCCTCAACACACCCGATGGGGTTGGGTCGTGGCCGGGTGGCTCGTAGCCACATGGCAGGTCTCCATCGGTTTCGGTATGGGTGTTCCGTTCGCCTACTTCCTGGCCGGTATTTGCCTCGTCGCCGCCGTCGCCTGGGCGATCTCCCGATTTCCGCGCATCCCGTGGCGCATCGTCGCGGCCAACGTCGGCGGGATCTTCGTCTTCGCCGCCGTCGGTATTTTGCTGGCCATCCCGTACTTCCGGGTCATCGCCAACCACCCCGAAGCGGAACGCACTCTGGACTATGTGGACTTCTTCTCCCCAAGTTGGTCCAGTTTCCTGGTGAGTCCACCGGAATCGGCCCTGTGGGGCGACGCCCACGAACCCGCCCGGGATCAAATGGTCTGGCACCAGGAGACGACGCTGCTCGTCGGCTTCACCCTGTTGGCGCTCGCCTTCGTCGGTCTCATCTGGTCGGTGTGGAGCCTAAGGCAACGACTTTTCCTCGCCCTTGGCGTGTTCGTCTCGGTCGCGCTGGCCATGGGGACCAACTTCATCGACGACGGTGCGTGGGCGTACGCCCTGTTGTTCGAATATCTCCCCGGGTTCGACGGACTGCGAACCCCCGGACGACTCGTCCTGTACGCGACACTGTTCCTTGCCGTACTCGCGGCCGGGACCCTCACCCACCTGGCGGACCGGCTCGACGGTTACGCCGACGCCGACCGCGTCGACCCCCGGTGGAAGGTATCGACGCCCCTGCCGATGCGGCTTGCGCTGTTTCTGCCGATGCTCATGATCCTGATCGAAGGCATCAGCGTCGCCGAGACTCCCGAACCGCCGCCACCTCCGGTCGCCATGTCCGACATCGAAGGGCCGCTCCTGGTGTTGCCGTCCGACGGTGCACACGACACGCTCGTTCAATACTGGACCGTCGACGGCTTCGTCGACGTCGTCAACGGCACCGCCGGTTTCGTACCGACCGCCCAAGAGGACATTCGTGACCGGGCTCTTGCCTTCCCGTCGGCCCCCAGCGCCGACGCGTTGCGGGAAGCGGGGATAAAGACCGTCGTGGTCGTGCGCGACCATATCGAGGGCACCCCATGGGAGAACGTCCTGAACAACCCGACGCAAAACGCCTCGATCACCGTCGTCGACACCGGACCGGCGGTGATCTTCCACCTGTAGCCGCGTTCGACCCGGCGAGGTGCAACCGAGAAAGCCGCGACACCTCCTCGAGCGTCGACCCGGAGAGGGTCTTCCCGGATACCCTCCGGGCACACCGTTTCCTCATCGTGGTCGGGCCATATTCTGTTGGGAAACCCGCCGTCCACACGATCCCGATGCGGAAACGGACCCCACAGGCGACTACAGCGCGCGAACCGTCGGGGGGCCTGTCGACGGCAACAACGGTCCCGCGTCCGGGTCCGTCCCATACGTGGCACGGACAACGTCCCGCGACGGGTTCCGCACATCCCGCACCACCGCCACGACCAGGATCGTCAACGTCACCAATCGCGCCAACGCCGCCACGATGAACACCCACTCCGGGATGACCAGCCCCCAGGCCGGTGCCGGGTTCTCGTCGGACGACGACACCGTCAACAGCTGTGAATAGAACCCGAAGAAATAGAACAGCTCCCCGGCCTGCCAGACGAGAAACACCCGCCACTGCGGCCGTGCCAGGATCGCCAACGGGATCAACCACATGACGTACTGCTGCGACCAAACCTTCCCGGTCAACAGGAACGCCGCCACCACGAGGAAGGCAACCTGAGCCAGCCGCGGAGGCGTCGGCGACATCAGCGTCAGCCAAGCGATTGCGGCACAGGCGACCACGAACGCCACCAGATAAAACCAGTTCACGAGCGGGACGTCGTTCAGCATCTCGTTGAGCGGCTCACCCGGCTCGGTGAAGTGCCGCAACACATACCAGGAGGTTCCCCAGTCGATGACACGTTCCGAGTTCAGTTCGAAGAACCGCAACCAACCGTCCGTCGCCCAGATCATCGGCGGGAGATTGACCACCAGCCACGTCACCGCCGCCACCGAAACCGCGATGAGCGCCGCACGGAAACGCCGATAACGCCACGCCAACAACAACAACGGCCCCGCGATGAGCAGCGGGTAAAACTTCGCGGCAACGGCCAGGCCCCACAGAACGCCGGCCCACACAGGACGGCCACGCGCGAACATCAACAGGAAAAAGACCGTCAACATCACCGGGAGCCAGTCCCAGTTGACCATCGCGGTGAACAACACCGTCGGTGCCGCCGCCAGCATCATCGCGTCCCACGGACGGCTCGGACGCAGCTTCATCAGGCCCGCGACCGCCGCAACACCCATCACCAACAGGACGATCGCCGACAGGTGAAAATAGAGCGTCCCGCCGGCTGCCCCCAAAAGAGCGTGCGACAGCAGCCCGAACACGCCCATGAAGTAGCCCGTCAACACCGGGTACTCCACCGGATGGTCCAGGTACGGCACAGCGCCCTGGTCAAGCCGCTCCGCACCCCACAACGCACGAATGTCGCTGTAGCAGTACTGGGTGTACTGCTGGAAGTTCTCCCAACCTCCGTCGGCACACGGGTACTTCTGCAACCACGACAAACCGGCCATCACGATCGCCGACAACAGGACGACACGCAACGGCGTCCAAAAACGCCTCCGTGGAGGCCTGATCGCGTGGCGACCGAGCGGTCCGCCCACGGCCTGTGACGCCGACCGGACGACCGGGTCGACGGCCGACGGTTCGACGACGCCGGGACGAAAAGATGTGCCGGTGTTTTCCTGCGGTTCGATGGCGGTCATCACCGGCCATCATGCCGCATGACGGCGAAGCCGCGAGGCCGTGGTGCACGGGGAGGGGTGTGCTTTTCACCGAACGTCAACGTCCCGCCCTACCAGGGGGCAAACCACCCTGGACCGTCCTGGCAACCTTTCCATGGTCCGTTGACGCACGTCAACAGGATTTCAGCGGGGCTTCAGGTTCGGACCTGTGAGAAACGGAGCGGCCCCGGCGCCCCGAAACTCTCTTGCCGAGACGAGTGCCGGGGCCGACCCTGGAGCTCGGAAGCACGCTCAACCTGCCGACAAGGACCTTATGTGGACTACACCGTCCGTCCATACCGCCATACCGACGAGACCGCGTGGGTGCGTTGCCGCCTCCTCGCGTTTCTGGAAACCTCCTACTTCGACGACGTCAAGCAACGCAAGACCTCGATAGCCGAACCGGGGTTCGAACTGGTCGCCGTCGACCCGGCCGGTGAACTCGTGGGCTTGATCGACGTCGAGGTCGAACAAGGCGAGGCCACCGTCGACACGATCGCGGTCCACCCCGACCATGTGGCGCGGGGCATCGGTCGGGCACTTTTGAACGAAACGCTTCACCGGTTGCGGTCCGCCGGGGTCGCGACCTTGGACGCGTGGACACGCGACGATCCGGGAACATTGCGTTGGTATCGGTCGAACGGGTTCACCGAAAGCGACCATTACCTACACGTTTACGCCGACGCCTACATGGATGAGGACGAACCGAAACGCGCCGTCGTCGAACGACACCCCGAGATGCTGCCCGTCAAGATGTTTCTGCACGCACGGCTGGAGCAGGAGGCGTCCGTTCGCGAACGGTTCGCCCGCGTCCACATCTGTCGCCGCTTCGCCCGGACCGTGTAGATCGTGGCTTTCCGATTTTGACGCGGTGCCGCATCTCTATGCGCCCCCGTACGTCCGGCGGTCAGCCAACCGCGTCCAGCCGAGCCCCGAGCCAGGTGACGAACAGCAGGAAACCCGCACTGTCACGGCTCAGCCGGGCCGCCACCCCACCACGCCGGTCCGGGCCACACGCGAGCACGCCGGGACGGCAACGCCGCTCAGCCGACACCCGGGCGGCACCGCCACCGCGTCGGGGCCATCCCAGATCCTCGCTGCCCGATCAACACGAAAC
>DXGR01000002.1 GCA_019113825.1 Candidatus Stackebrandtia excrementipullorum
GGGCTCCCGGGGGCTGATATCCGGGCGGCGGGTTCTGCTGTTGCGGGGACGCAGACGGTGGGCCGGACGCCGGAGCCTGCGCCGACCGTGAAGCCGACGGCCCCTGTGGCGCAGGTGGGCCCGACGCCGGATGCGGCGGCTGGGGCGCTTGCTGTTGGCCGTGACGGTTTCCAGGGGTGGATTCGGGCGCATGTCGACCGGACGACTGTTGTGCGGGGCGGGAGCCCGCGCGCGGGTTGGCGCCGCCGATCTTTCGGGTCTGCGCACCCGGCACGTTGGCCGACGGCTGTCGACCCGCAGGTGGACCTTGTGGGGGCGGTGCCGCCGAACCTGCCTGGTGCTGGGGCGGCGGTGCCTGGTGCTGGGCGTACCCCGGCTGCCCCTGCTGCTGCGGTGGCCGCTGCCCTGCCGTTCCCCCGGTGGACCGCGGGTCTATCGGAGGCTGGGATGGCTGTTGTCCTTGCCCCACGTAACCGGGTTGGGGCCGGGAGGGAGCCTGCCCGCGGTTGGGTGGTGGCACGGAAGCACTGCTGCGGTACGACTGCGCACCGTACGGATTCCCCTGTCCCTCCGGCGGAGAAGGAACCGACGCCGACCCACGACTCGGAGGCGGCACCGACGCACTACTGCGGTAGCCGTGCGGCGGGCGAGGGCCCCGCGGCGGGAACGGCCCCGGGGGCGTCTTGGGGGTCTGTTCAGGGGTCTCGGGCTCGTCGTCGGCGGCATAGTGCCGCCCACGAGGTCGGTTGTCTTCGGGTTGCCGATGCCCGTCCTGCTGGCTCATCAGGCGCCTCCTCCGGTGGGTGCCGTGGCATAGACGGCCGGTCCCTGCTCGCCGTCGAGGCGAGTCAGTCGCGCGCCCAATGCGGCCGCGGCATCCTGTAGCCGCTGTTGCCCGGCATCAAAGGTCAAAGAATCGGTCGCGATGCGAATCAGGCAGTCGACCTGTACCCGCCGTCCGGTCGACCGTCCGTCGATGTCGCGCGTGTCGACGGACCCCGGGCGCAGGGTGACCGAAACCGACGTGAAGACCGCCGGCACTGCGGCGAGCAGGTCGATAAGCTGCGGCAACGTCGTCTCACTGGTGGGCCACCGGGAGATGCGGTAGGCGACGTGGTGAAGGCTGTCGCCCTGCCACCGGTCCCAGCTCTCGTTGGTGCGCTGCTGCCCGGACGGTGCGTCGGTGGCCAGTCCGATGGACTCGCGCAACGTGTCGCGTAGCCCTTCGGCATCGAGCACCCGGTTTTGCACGCCGGCGTTGCGCAACAGCTTCCCGACCCGACTGACGGTCACGGCCAGGGCCTTGTGGACACCTTCGACCTCGCCTCCGCGGTCGGCGGCCGCGTCCATGGCGTCCTCGGTGTTCATGCGTACGGCGAGCCAGCTCGTGTGGTGTACCACCGCGGGCATCCCGCCGAGAAGTTCCTGGTAGGAGGCGGCTGCCGCACTGCCGTCGTGGCCGGCCATACCGATAGGAACGGTGTGACCGACGACTTGGATCGCCGAAACCGGGACCCCGGATTCGGTGAACAGTCGGGCCAGCCGGTCCAACGGGACCGCCTCGGTCACTCCGTCGACACCACCCATTGCCAAAGCAGCGAACCAGCCGCCTTCGTCGTGGCCGATGCCGATATCGGTGTCACGTTCGGTGATACCGACGATGCCCAGATCGGGCGCCAACCCGTGCAGCGGTTCGGGGGACAGCCCCAGCTGCCGTTGTCGGGCTTTGAGGCGGTGGCGCCGCGGGAGTGCCTGGTATAGCCACACTCCACCGCTGCGCGCGAACACGGGAACCAGGATCAGGATCGCCACAACGGCTCCGCCGCCGTACCAGAAGGCGGCGGTCGTGCCCGGCAAGTCCCGCGCGATCGTGTAAATACCGGCGGCCATACCGACGACCACTTCGGCGGCGAACAGGTGAATGAGCCGGAACGGTCCCAATTGGCCGTTGTTGCGGGTGGTGATGGAGGCGGCCTGCTCGATGCGCTGCCGTTTTTCGGCCACCACAGCGGTCCCGCGCGCGGCGGGCGCCTGCACCATCGTCATCAGGGTGTGACCTTTCGGAAGATGCCATGCGGGGTGTCGGACTCATCGTATGCGGATGTATCCGGCAACGCCAGCGTGGGTTTCATGGTTGGGATATACCTGCGTCGTCCTCGCGAGGTAAGAGGGGAGGTCATCGTTGAGACCGGAAGTAACGGCGCACCTGCGGGCTCCACAGCACCAGGCAGATCAGAACGACGAACACCACGTGCATAACGGTGATCACGTCGGTCAGCTGATGTATCCACCAGGTGTTGTCGCCGGAAGGAACCGTCGAAAACCGAGGAACCGATTCCCACAGAAAGACTCCGATACTCACGCTGAGTTGCATGCCTGCGACCGCGCCGGCGACGTACCACAAGCCCCGAGGGACCTGCCCGAGCCACATCGTCAGGCCGCAACCTCCCAGCGCGAGCCCTCCGATACAGCCGAAACCTGCGGCCAACAACGTCGACGGGTAAGGCATCGCCATACCGTTGCCCCCGTATTCGGACCACATGAGGATCGACAGGAACCCGAGCACCAGTGTCACCACCCAGGCGATTCCGTACCAGAGGCACAACAGCGCGAGTTCGCGCACCTGGGGCGGTTGGACGTGAGCGTCGGCGCCGGTCAACGCCCGGTGACGTTCGGTGCGTGTCAGCGTCCGGTTCATCGCCAGAAACATCGTTACCACCAGTACCGGCAATATCACCAGCCCCAGCAGGAGCCTGATCGCCGCCGACGGCGCCGTGGCGGATGTCCCCGCCACCACATCACCCAGCATGTCGAACAGGACAAGAAATCGGTGGAATCCGAAACCGGTGACCAGGATCAGCGTTACGGTACGGCCCCACTGGTTGTCGATGTCCCACAGGCGAGCCGCAATGGCGGCGGCCACAGCGGCCACGAGGTTGCCGCCACCGGACCACATCGCTTCGCTCACGGCGAAGGGATACACGTACTCGGCGACCTCGGGCGACGCGGACAGTGCGACGGCCGGACGGTGCCACAAGAACGCTATGACGGCATCGATCAGCAACAGTGCCGACACCGCATACAGGGACAGGGAGAGCCGTCGGCGGGGCGACAACGTGCCGACCGTCCCCGAACCGGCGGTTTGGGGCACCGCGACACGTTCATCGATCATGTCCACTCCAAAATACTGGCCCGTTTTCAGGCCGAAGGTGAACGGGCACGATCGTGAAACGATTGCCCGCCAAAGGGTCAAGCCGGATGTTTACGGCCGACTAGGCGAGCGTATGCCAACAGTGCCACCTGAACCAGAAGGCCGCCAACGGCTATCGAAGTCACCAGGAGTGTGTTGTCGGTGGCGACCACTTCGGCGGGGGTGTCCTCCGCCGTCGCCTCCTGTGAGGAGTCCGGAACGTCGTTACCCCCACCGGTCAATGCGGCGAGGGGGTCGATGACGCCCGCCCCCATCGAACCGGCCGCCTCGTCGGTGGGGCCGGAGACTCCGTGGGACAGAACGTGTTGAATCAGCGCGCGACCGCCGAGCCCCGGCTGGTGGGCCTTGACCAATGCCATGGTCCCCGCAACGATCGCCGCCGCCGGCGCTCCGCCAACGGATGTCGTGTATCCACCGTCGGGTGTGGCGACCGGGATGTCTTCGCCGGGTGCGGCAACGGTCAAACCGGTCTCCTGCTCGGCGCCGGGACCGATCAGCTGCCCGTCACGATCCACCGCCACCGCATGCACCGCGTCGGGATAACTTACTCCGCCGTCGCCACCGACGGTCACCACCGGAATGTCGGCGTCGAGAGCCGCGGTCACGCTGTGGCCTGTCGCAGTGTTACTCGGGTGCTGGATGCTCAAAAGGATCACGTCGACGCCGATACGGACCAGTTCGTCCACCGCCTCGGCCACGTAGGCGCCATCACCGATCTCCGGGTCTCCGATACTGACGGAGACCACTTGAGCCGCCGGTGCGACACCGAGAATCCCGTCGCCGCCGCTGACACCCGTGCTTCCGGCGGTGCCCACTCCCCGACCGACGGCAATGGACGCCACAGCGGTCCCCGTACCGGTCGGGTCGGCCAGCGGGTCGATGGAACCGCTCAACGCCAAGCCCGGTTGCACCGCGCCGGAGAGATCGGGGTGCTCGGCCAGGACCCCCGAGTCGATGATGCCGATGCTCGTCCCCTCGCCTGTGGAGATGTCGTGAGCGGCGGGGAGATCGAGCCATGGAAGGTGCCACTGGGCGTCGCGTATCTCGTCTGCACCAGCCGAGCCCGGTACGGCCAGGACAACGGCGGCGCACACCGCCACAGCGGTCAGGGGCAACAATCGCATCTGAGGACCTTCTCGTTTCTTCGGGTATAGACGATGCGGCGTTGGAACCGAGTTCCGATTCCAACGCCGCATCGTCGTTCTCGCCGGACTCTTGTTAAGAACTGTTTAGACCCGCCATTCCGTTGCACGGAGTTCGTAAAACAGCTTCCAAGAGCCCTGACCGGTTGTTACCAGTCGTCGTCGTCAAACGCCGGACGACGATCGCGTCCATCCGCAGCCGCCTTCGGTGCCTTGTGGCCTCGAATGACACCCGGTACGACCTTCTGGTCGACGGTGAACACCTCTTCCTCATAGGTCGACTCGACACCGTCTTCGTCCTCGACCTTGAGTACTCCGCCACGGCCGGGGCGTTGGCCGTAGGCGGTGTCGCCGTGTGCCTTCGCCGGTGCGACACCGTGCTTGGCACCCCGGATGACGCCGCGGTTGAGGTGTTCGCCACCCGACTTCACCTTCGCAGCACGCAC
This sequence comes from Candidatus Stackebrandtia excrementipullorum, assembly GCA_019113825.1. Classification (GTDB taxonomy): domain Bacteria; phylum Actinomycetota; class Actinomycetes; order Mycobacteriales; family Micromonosporaceae; genus Stackebrandtia; species Stackebrandtia excrementipullorum. Next base: position 4,800 of record DXGR01000002.1, read on the forward strand.
ACCGGGCGCCTGCGGTTGGGTACCGCCGGCGCCGCTTCGTGCGGCTGCTTGGGATTGACGGCTGCCGATGACACCGTTGTTCGCGATCGCTCGCGACGGCGGGGTCATTCCACGCACGCCCGGTGCACCCGACGGTGCGCGACCACCCGAGGTGGGTGCCGCGTTCTGTCGTCCGAACGCCGAAGGCACACCGGGGGCCGTACGCGGCATACCGCCGCGGGGGGCCCCACCGGGCATGCCGGCACGCGGAGGCGTCGCGCCCGGTGTTGCGCCGGGTCGACCACCGATGACGGGTGGCTGGATGCCACGCACCGGTGGCGCGGTCCGCGAGCGACCGAAGTTGCCCGGTCCTCCGGGCCGACCACCGATAATCGGCTTGGTCGTGGGGCCGGGAGGGCGCGGGCTCGTCGGTGGAGGCGTAGGCGTCCGGCCGCCTGGAGGCGGCATGGGCGTCCTGCCGGGCGGAGGTTGGCCGGGACCGGGCAGCCCGGGGCTGCGCGGTGGTGGCATCGGTGTCCGCGGCGGGGGTGCCGGTGGCCGTGGTGTCGGGCCGGGCGGCCGCGGCGGAGGTGCCGGTGGCCGTGGCGCAGGCCCGGGGGGCCGCGGCGACGGCCCGGGAGGCCGTGGCGGCGGAGCCGGCATGCGAGGCGGCGGTGGAGTTGGTGGCATCGGCGCTCTCGGAAGCGGCATCGGCGGTGTTCCCGGACCAGGTCCGGGTGGTGCCGGAGCCACCGGTCCGGGAGCAGGTGGTGGCGGCGCGATCGGCGGCGCTCCGGGTCCCTGTAGGTCGGGCCCGGGGCCGGGTGATCCCGGATGAGCCGGCGCACCGGGTCCACCCGGTCCACCGGGCGCACCGGGCGCTGCGGGGCCGCCGGGGCCGCCCCATCCGCCGGGGTCGGGTGTGGGGCCGGGGTCTTCTGGTGGGGTGTAAACGCCGGGGAAGACAACCTGTTCGCGGTTGATCTGTTGGATCGTGCGACTGGCTTGGCTCACCGCTTGACGGGCACGCTCATCGTACGGTCGACGTGCGGCCTCGTAATCGGGTTCCTCGGCGTTTTGGCCGATGAGGCCCTTGGCCCAGTTGTCGTCCTTTTTGTCTTCTTCGTACTGTTGCCGAAGTTCTTTCTTCTTCTGGTCCCAGTCCGTTTTTGCGAAGATAACGCCGTAGTAACCCTGTGCCGCGGCTGAAGCCATGGAGCTCCAGGCGGTGGCGTTGTCGTAGGCATTGTCGCGCGCCTTCTCCATGGAGTCGCGCACTTCCTCGGTCTTTTCGAAGTAGACCTCACCAGCCGTGCTGTGCCACGAACCGCGGGCGCCGCGGATGTTGGTGTCCAACGTCCACATCTGGTCGCCTACTGCTCGCGCCATGCCGTACCAACCGGCCTCCTGCTTCTCCATGCCTTCATAGTTGAAGTCTGGATAATTGGACTGGTCGATCGGTGCGGTGCGCGTCTCGATACCTTGGCCGTCGGCAATGACCACGTTGAAAAGGTCGTCGACGGTCATCGCCGAAAACTCTTCGAGGGGAGCATCATCTCCCATGCCTACACCTCCTTTCTTGGCTAAGAATTCTCAGATCGGCATCGGCCGATGGTGGGCCGGCGGCGAATACGGGGGTGGCGGCTCCTCAAAGCCGGTGATCTCCCGAATGCGCTCGACGTCCGCCGCGTTCAAATCGTCGGTATCTGCGAACTCGGAGACGATTCTCATCGAAATGTTCGCCAACGCCTTGGTGCCTGCGGCCTGATCACGGACCAGCTCGGCCCCGTACCGCATGATGAAGTCTTGCCGGTCGAGGGCAGAGCGAACCGCCGGGCTGATTCGCGCAAGTCCCGCGGCCATGGGATATGAGGCGTTCCTCATGCCGTTGGAATCTACATCGAACTGAGCGGAGATGGCTTCTGCTTGGGGGGCGAATATTTCGCTCTCCTGGGACATGGAAAGTCCCAAGCCGTACACCGTGTCGACATCGATGTCGACCCGCTGCGTTCCTCCCTCGCCGTAACCGAGCTCGTCATTCATGTTGGGCGGCACGTCGTACGGGTAATACTCCTCTGGGTAACCCATGTCTGGCACTCCAAATGATGGGGTATGCGCCGCGTGGACCACCCGCGCAGCGCAAAATCGGACCTTGAGTGGTTGCTTAAGCCTAGCCTGAGGTGGCCAAGCGTGGACCCCCGAGAACGTGCCACCGGGCGCCACCGTTGCCGGATTGATACTCGCCGCGTGTCCATTCCGCACACCATGCGCCCGATTCACTACGTTGAGTGCGACTTATCCGCGACGCCCCACCGTTTGGACTGCTTTGGTTACCGGTCGTTTCGCCGCCGTTGGCAAAAATTTCGTCTCGTTCCTCAAGTCACCCCGGGGTGCGCGACTGATGCGCCGCCTCGTTTTTCCGGTGTGCGCCACAGCCCTCGCCGTGGCTTTGAGCTTGGCCGGTTACGCCAGACTAGGCGGAGCCCAAGCCTCTGTAGACAACCCGTTCTCGTGGGAGGGCGGCGCCGCCTTCATCGCCGGAAGCACCACGCAGGGAACATATACGACCTGCAACATCACCCCTGGGGACGGCCGACCACGGCATGTCGACATTCCCGGATCCGACGGCGGCCTCCGCATCACACCATGGTTTGAAGGCCCCGCAGAAATCTCGTGTGGACGATCGGTGTCGGTGACCACCGGACCGCAGTCCGCACTGTACCCACTCGCGGAAAACCAAACCTTGATCGTGAGTCTGGCCACGTTGGCCGGCCTGTCCTGGTGGCTGGGACGTGGCACAAAAGCGCCAACGCGCCAAGACCACCTATTAGGTGGATACAAAGCAGCTACATGGTGTGCTTATTGCGCCCGAATACGAGTGGCGGTGGCGAACCGTGAAACCACGATTCGCCACCGCCGTCAAACCACTCGACCGTTATCGGTCACACGGCGGCCAGCTCGTCGGCGGCCGCGAGAATGTCGGCAGCGGAGTAACTGACCTGCGCGTAGACACCGGGGTATCCCGCACGGGCACATCCATAACCCCAGCTGACGATACCGACCTGCACCGCTTCGCCTGAGGCGTCGCGGGCGATCATCGGACCACCGGAGTCGCCCTGGCAGGCGTCGACGCCGCCCTCGGGCAGTCCGGCACAGATCTCCGCAGGACCGTCGAAGCTGGATCCGTAGGCGTCGCCGCACTCAACGTCGTCGACAAACGGAACGGTCGCCTTCAGCATGAGGCTCTGTTGCGGGCCGCCTTCGCTGTCTGCGCCCCAGCCCATGATCTCGAAGTCGCCGCTGTCGTTGACATCGGACTCGGCGATCGCCAGCAGGTGCGCGTCGGCGACGGGCTCGGACAACAGGATGAGTGCCCAGTCCTCGACACCGTCCGTTCCGTAAGCCGGACTGCGGTGGACGTACTCGGACTGGTAGTCGACGATCTCGGGGGCGTCCAGATCCACCGAGCCGTACGAGGCGGTGATGGAGGTGTCCGGCCCGGTCGAGTCGACACAGTGGGCGGCGGTCAAGACGATCTGGTCGGTCAACAGGGAACCGCCGCAGCCCATGGAAAGGCGCACCATCCACGGGTATTCGCCCTCGTCGGCGGTTTCACCACCGACGATGTTCGTGCCCGGACCGTCGGTGTCGTCGGCCGATGCCGGGACGGACGACACACCGACGCTCAGGACACCGATGAACACGGCCGAAGCGACCGCAATCAGTCTGCTCGTGATTGTTCGCAAAAGTGACTCCTTGAGGGTGTGAACGCGAGGGTCCACGCGTTCCTTGGCGTCAACCTAATGGAACAGACGGTCCAGACCAATACACATCGCCCTAAAACATCCATAAGAGTCCATAGAGCGCAGCAAAAAGGAGGGTGGAGCGAACCCCACCCTCCTTAAGACCGTGCGTTACACGTCGTGTTTACCGCTGTCCTCATCGCGAATGAACGCGCACTCCTTGACCACGTGGGCGACGGCCTCGTCCACATCGTCGGTCAACAGCAACATGTCGAGGTCGGCCTCGGCGATCTTGGTCGTGGACAGCATCCGATCCCGCAACCAATCAACCAGTCCACTCCAGAAGTCAACGCCCAGAAGCACCACCGGGAACCTGGTGACCTTTTTGGTTTGCACCAGGGTCAGGGCCTCGAACAGTTCGTCCATCGTTCCATAGCCGCCGGGAAGCACACAGAACGCCTGCGAATACTTCACGAACATCGTCTTCCTCACGAAGAAGTACCGAAAATCCAAGGCGATGTCGATGTAGTCGTTGAGTTTCTGCTCAAACGGAAGTTCGATGCCCAACCCGATGGATACACCACCCGCGTCCTGAGCACCACGGTTGGCCGCCTCCATGGCACCGGGGCCGCCGCCGGTGATGACGCCCAACCCGGCTTTAGCCAAGGCCGCGCCCAGCCGTTCACCCAACAGGTAATCGGGAGTACCGGGCTTGGTTCGCGCCGACCCGAAGACCGAGACCGCCGGCTCCAGGTCGGCCAAGGTGTCGAAGCCCTCCACGAACTCCGAAAGGATCCGCAAGGCCCGCCACGAGTCCCGGTGCTTCCATTCTTCACGGTAAGCGGAGTCGAGTAGTTGTGTGTCTTTGGTGATGTTCGGCTTCATACGCTCTTTCCGGTCAGGTATTCGCGCATCGTGTCGGCACAGGAGTTGATCAGAGCGCACGACACGTGCTCGTTCTTGGTGTGTGCGAGGTTAGGGTCACCGGGGCCGAAATTGAGGGCCGGGACACCCATTTCCGCGAACCGGGACACATCGGTCCATCCCAGTTTGGCGACGGCCGGGCGGCCCACTCGGCCCAAGAACTCGCGTACCACCGGTGCCGACAGTCCCGGGGGTGCCGCGGCGGCCATGTCGGTGACCGTCACCTCGAAATCGTCGAACAGAGCACGCACATGATCGGCAGCCTGTTGCGTGGTGCGGTCGGGGGCAAAGCGAAAGTTCACGGTCACCATGCACTCGTCGGGTATGACGTTGCCGGCCACTCCTCCGGTAACACCCACCGCGTTAAGGCCTTCACGATAGGTGCATCCGTCGATGACCACCTCACGGGCGCGGTAGTCACGCAGCCGCTCCAGGATCGCGCCGGCATGATGAATCGCGTTGTCGCCCAACCAGCTCCGCGCCGAATGTGCCCGTACTCCGGTTGCCTTGATCTGAGCACGCATCGTCCCCTGGCAACCGGCCTCCACCTCGCCGTGGGTCGGCTCCAGAAGGAACGCCAGGTCGGCTTCGAACCATTCGGGATGTGAACGCGCGACGATGCCCAGACCGTTGCGCTCGCTCTCGATCTCCTCACAGTCGTAGAAAATGTAGGAGACGTCGTGGACCGGCTCGGCGACGGTGGCCGCCAGGTGCAGTGCCACCGCGGTCCCCGATTTCATATCGCTGGTCCCACACCCGTACATGAGGTCGCCCTCCTGCCGGGACGGGAAGTTGTCGTGGAGCGGGACCGTGTCCAGGTGACCCGCCAGCACGACTCTGTGCTCCCGCCCCAGATCCGTACGAGCGAACACCACGTTGCCGCTGCGTTCGGTCAACAGATGGGGTATCGGTCGCAGAGCCCGCTCGACCGCGTCGGCTATGTCGCCCTCGTCACCCGAGACCGACTCGATATCGACCAGCGCCCGCGTCAACTCGACCGGGTCCGCCAGCTGTTCAGAAGAAATCGCCACCACGGTCAGCCACGATACGCGGTGGTCATTACCGTAACGTCGTCAGCAGAGATCAGCCGAGGATGGGGAAACACAGTGAACGCATACGTCACGAGCAGCGCATGGGGCAGTGGATCCGCCACATATTCGTCCGACGGGACGCTTCTGGACGCCTGGTTCCACGGTTACGGGCTCGGTGAACCCGATGGTCCGAGCCGGATGCCCGCCACGCGCGACGAGTTGCGCGACGTCGAGATACGCCCGATCGACGTACGCATACCGTCGCTGGCGTCGGACCCGGTGGATGCGGCCGACGTGTACCTGCGGCTGCATCTGTTGTCGGGACGCCACGTTGCACCGCACCGAGTCAATCTGACCGGGGTCTTCGGCCTGCTGTCGAACAACGCATGGACCGACCTGGGGCCGGTCGCCGTGGGAGACCTCAACGAGGTTCGGGCCCGAGCCCAGGCGAAGGGCCACCGGTTGAGGGTCGACTCCGTCGACAAGTTCCCGCGGATGACCGACTACGTCGTTCCCGAAGGCGTGCGCATCGGCGACGCCCCACGGGTACGGCTCGGGGCCCACCTGGCAGCCGGGACCACGGTCATGCACGAGGGCTTCGTCAACTACAACGCCGGCACTCTCGGTGCCTCCATGGTCGAAGGGCGTATCTCGGCCGGTGTCGTCGTCGGTGACGGCAGTGACATCGGCGGCGGGGCCTCCATCATGGGCACCTTGTCGGGCGGCGGCACCGAAGTCGTGTCGATCGGACAACGGTGTCTGCTGGGAGCCAACGCCGGGATCGGTATCTCGCTGGGCGACGACTGTGTCGTGGCCGCGGGCTGCTACGTGACCGCGGGCTCCAAGGTCAGCCTGCCCGACGGGCGTACCGTCAAGGCACGCGAGTTGTCGGGAGCGGACAACCTCATGTTCTGGGTCGACTCCACCACGGGCGTCCTGGAGGCCAAGCAGCGCAGCGGTGCATGGGGAGAACTGAACAAGGACCTTCACAAAAACTGAGACGCGGTTCAGGCCGCGGTCAGTCTGGCTGCCGCGGCCTCGACGCGTTCGTCTGGGGCGGTCAGTGCCAGCCGAACGTGCTCGGAACCGTCCGGGCCGTAGAACTCGCCGGGACCGGCCAGAATGCCCTTCTCCGCCAGCTCGGCGACCGTGTCCCACGTGTCGCGTCCCCTGGTAGCCCACAGGTACAGCCCGGCTTCGGAATGATCGATACGCCAGCCACCGGCATGGAGCGCCTCGGCCAACCGCCGACGACGGTCTCCATAGCGGCGTCGTTGGCCGTCGGCGTGCGTCTCGTCGGACAATGCCGCCACCATCGCACCCTGGACGGGAAACGGGACGATCATTCCCGCATGCTTACGCACCTTGAGCAGGCGATCGACCAACGCTTCGTCACCGGCCACGAAACCTGCTCGGTACCCGGCCAGGTTCGAGCGTTTCGACAGCGAGTGCACCGCGAGCACACCCTCGCCGCCGTCGCCGGCCACCGCCACGTCCAGGATCGACGTCGGAGCGACATCCCACCCCAGCGTCACGTAACACTCGTCGTTGACGACGACGACGCCACGCTCCCGAGCCCAAGAGACCAGGTCGCGCAGGCGGTTTTGGGAAAGAACCGCCCCGGTCGGGTTGCTCGGCGAGTTCAGCCACACCAGTTTCAGGCGCGAATCGTCAATGTCCTCGGGCTCGTCGGTGCGCACCACCTCGGCACCGGCCAACAACGCACCGATCTCATACGTCGGATACGACAACCGGGGTATCGCGACCAGATCGCCTTCGGCAACTCCCAGTAGAGTCGGCAACCAGGCCACCAACTCCTTCGAGCCGATCGTGGGAAGCACCCCGATCCCGGCGGGAGCGCCGCATCGACGCGTCAGCCAGTTCACGACGGCGTCCCTCAGCGCAGGTGTACCGGCGGTGGTCGGGTAACCGGGCATGTCCGACGATTCCGCCAAGGCGTCACGCACGACATCGGGCACCGGATCAACCGGTGTGCCGATGGAAAGATCCACCACTCCGTCGGGGTGGCGCCCCGCGATCTCCCGGTACGGCGTCAACCGGTCCCAGGGGTAGTCGGGTAGAGGCCTCATTCGGATTCTTTTTTAGGCAACCCGGCAATGAACGTGGCGTCCTTGTCGATCTTGCCAAGCTTGGAGGCGCCTCCAGGCGAGCCGAGCTCCTCGAAGAACTCGTAGTTCGCGCCGGTGTAGTCGTTCCATTCCTCCGGCACGTCGTCCTCGTAGAAGATGGCCTCGACCGGGCACACAGGTTCACATGCCCCACAGTCCACGCACTCGTCCGGGTGGATGTACAACATCCGGTTACCCTCATAGATACAGTCGACCGGGCATTCCTCGATGCACGACTTGTCGAGCAGGTCTACGCAGGGCTCGGCGATGATGTAGGTCACGAGACTCCCTTCGGAAGGTCCGATGTTTAGTCGGACCACAGGTTTGGCGAACGGACGATATGTGAAATCAGCTGTCGTCGGACGGTATCGCGTATGCCCGGGCGGCGGACCGTGACGTCGCACGTCTCACAACGTCAACAGCTGGACTCCATTTCCGGGCCAAGCCTAATCTGTACGCGGTCCGGCTCGCTGCGGGGAGGTCCCATGGTTCAAGAACGTGACATCGGGCGGCGCGTCGTCGTCCGCCACCGTCTGGATGTTCCCGTCGGCGGTGCCCGCTTCACCGACGTCACGGGCAGACTCGACGCCGTCACCGACAAATTGCTGCGTGTGGGACGCGACGACGGCTCGTCCGTCGACATCCCGCAGGAAACGGTCGTGGCGTCCAAGGTGATCCCCCCTAAACGAGCGTCACACACCGCAGTCGCCGACTACCAGGAAATCTGCGATGCGGCCTGGCCCGCATCGGACACCGCGTGGCTCGGACGGTGGCGGCTACGCAGCGCCGACGGCTTCACCCGACGCGCCAACTCGGTCCTGGTCCTCGGAGACCCCGGCATCGACGTCGACAGCGCCGTCCTTCGCGTCCGCGACTTCTACGCCGCCAGAAACCGGCCCGCCGGCTTCAGCCTGGCGCAACCGTTGACTCGACGCCTCGATCGGGCACTGGCCGCCGACGGGTGGCACAAGGACGGGGCGGCGCTCGTCCAGACGACCGAGATCAAAAACATCGTGGCACCGTCGACAGCCGCCATCGCGACCGCGCCCGACCACGACTGGCTTCGGCTCGCCTACGAGGACACCTCGCTACCGGAGGCCGCCACCTCGATCCTCGGGTGGGGTCCACGACGCGGATTCGCGTCGATCACGGTGGACGGCACGGTGGTCGCCGTGGGCCGAGTCGCCCTCGAAGGGACGGTTGCGGTGATCTCGTCGGTAAAAGTCGATCCGAAGCATCGACGTCACGGGTTGGCCGCCGACATCGTCGCAGGACTGGCCGCCTGGGCGGCGAGCCACCGAGCGGCGCACGCCTGCGTACAGGTAGAGGAAGACAACGCCGGTGCGCGAGCGCTGTACGAGCGGCTGGGCTTCACGACCCACCACACCTACCATTACCGCTGGGCACCGGCGGTGTCACACTAAGCCTTGGCCGACCCGCTCGTTTCGGTCTCGGCGGTGGTCTCGGCGGTGGTCTCGATCGACTCCGCCTCGGCGTCGGTATCGGCGTCGGTCGCCTTGGCGTCCTCGACCGGCGTCGCCTCGGTCTTCTTGGCGGGCGACTTCTTCTTCCCACCCTGCTGCCGGGGCTTACCACCGGCCTTGTTCTGCTTACCGGTCTTACCGGTCTTACCGGCCGCGCGAGCCGCGGCACGCGCTCCGTAATGCCGCTCGACCTGCCGCAGGTTCTGACTGCGGTAGTCCAAAGCCACGATCGTGATAATGAGGTAACCGAGCAGAGCTCCCGCTCCGCACACACCACCGAAGAACAGCAGCTGAATGAATATCCAGCTCGCGCCGCCGCTGAACGGATTGCCGCCCACGACCAGCGGGGCCACGAAAACCGACACCAGCACCGCAGCCAACACCGCTGCGCCCAGCTCGGACACCAACCGGTCGACCGGCCTGCGAGTACCCCACACCGCGGTCACGGCGAGAGTGACCAGGGCCATTCCCACCGTCGCGTACAGTCCAATGGTGAACTGAGCGTCGGGGTCGTCGGCTTGGCCGGTCACCTCCACGATCACTCGTGCGGCGATGTTGAGGACGACCAGGCCCAACGCCACCAGGGCGGCCGGGATCATGCGCTTCATGTCTTCTCCAGCTCTTTGTGCATCAGTGATACTGAATACAAGACTTACCGGGCCGATCGCAACCTATTCGAGGTCACGATTTGGGCGAGGTGTCACGGACAGGTGCTCCCGCGTAACGGCGCAACGCCCCGGTGATCGTGAGGTACCCCATGACCGCGATCGTTGCGGCCCCGGTGAGCAGATACAACGTGGACGGCCACATGTTGGCGATGACAACGCTGCCCGCGGAGTCGGGTTGTGTGGCCAACAGGATGACGACGAACCAGATAAGCCCCGGCACCAGCGCAACGACACGTGAACGCACCCACCACATAGCCAACAGCGGCAACACGACGTTGCCTCCCACTCCGATGACCGTCGCCACCGGCAGGTACGACCCCGCGACCTTCAACGGCACCAGGAAGGCGCCCACCACCGCCGCCAACAGGGACGCCGCCACCACGACGACGGCGCCGGCGATCCTCACCGTGTACTCGGCGACATGCGGTGAGCGTGAATCCGGGTGCGTCTGCGGGGGTTTATCGGGGTCCTGGCTCACCGGGCGAGTGTATGCGTTGACAGTGGTCGACACCGGAACGGGCGTGCAGTCGATCTTGGGCTCGGCCGCGTCCTCAGTCGGTCACGCCTGCGAAAAGGTCGTCCTCCCACATCCACGGCCCGTCGCCGGGGCCCCTCTCGCCGTCGGCCAGGATGTAGTGCTCCGTGGTCACGGCGTCCGCCCCCAACTCGGCGGCCAACACGTAGACCCAGTTGTCGGGTGGCACCTGGGTCTCGTGAGCGGCCAACGCGTCGAGTTTGTGCCGCCCGTACCCGGTCGCCACGATGCGAGTGGTCACCTCGTCGTCGGAGACGCCGAAGGGAAGGTCGTCGATGTGGGCGGCGCCCTCGAACGGGTTGTCGCTGGATCGGCTCAGGGCCTCGAAGCCGTCGGCCAACGCGCTCTTGGGAACCGTGGTCCAGTAAAACTTCGCCACGTGGTGAGCCGGGCCCAGGTCGGGCCGGAAAGCGGAGTCGGCGGCCAGACGCGCCGCTGCGACACTTACCCGGTGGGCCTGGATGTGGTCGGGGTGGCCGTAAAAGCCGTTGGGGTCGTAAGTGACGAGGACCTGCGGACGTATCTCACGCAGTACCTCCACCAGCGGTACGGCGGCGGCGTCGACGTCGGCGCGCCAAAACGCACGCGGATGATCGTTGGAGGCGGTGCCCATCATTCCGCTGTCACGCCACGTCCCCGCTCCACCCAGCATGCGTCGATCGACGACCCCGAGCGCATCACAGGCTCGAAGCCATTCGGCGTAGCGGTACCCGCCCAGCTGGTCCGACCGATTCGCCGCGAACTTCGCCAACGCATCGACGTGGATCTCACCCTCCTCGCCAAGTGTGCAGGTCACCAGTGTGACGTGTGTGTCGGGTCGGGCCGCGTAGTAGGCGAGCGTTGCGCCGGTACTGACGGTCTCGTCGTCGGGATGCGCGTGCACAAACACCGCGCGGTGGCGGGCGTCTATATCGGTCACCGGCCAACGGTAACCCGCCGTCTCGCCGGAAACGACGACACCGGCATCGAGCAGGGTGGCCTCGATGCCGGCGTGGGGGAACGTTGTCCGTCGCAAGCGTTTGTTCGGGGGTAAACGCAGCGAGACGTCCACCGTCCGAAAACCCGTGTTTCTTAAGTCCCGTCGTTCTCGGGGAAGTGGCACGCCGCCGTCGAACCGGTCGGCATGAGTTCCAATACCGGTTCCTTCGTGGCGCAGATGTCCTGTGCCTTCCAACAACGGGTTCTGAAACGGCAACCCGACGGCGGGTTCAACGGTGTCGGGACGTCGCCTTCCAGCTTGATGCGCTGGCTGTCGTCGCGTCCCAGCCGTGTGACATCGGGTAC
>DXGR01000047.1 GCA_019113825.1 Candidatus Stackebrandtia excrementipullorum
CAGATGTCCTGTGCCTTCCAACAACGGGTTCTGAAACGGCAACCCGACGGCGGGTTCAACGGTGTCGGGACGTCGCCTTCCAGCTTGATGCGCTGGCTGTCGTCGCGTCCCAGCCGTGTGACATCGGGTACCGCAGACAACAACGCCTTCGTGTAAGGGTGGGCCGGTCGCTCGTAAATCTGCGTACGGTCGCCCACCTCCACGATCTTGCCCAGATACATGACGGCGACGCGATCGCAGAAGTGACGCACCACCGACAGGTCGTGTGCGATGAAGACGAACGACAGGTTGAACTCCCGCTGAAGATTCCGCAGCAGGTTGATGACCTGCGCCTGAATCGACACGTCCAACGCGGAGACCGGCTCGTCGGCGACGATCATCTTCGGACGCAGCGCCAACGAGCGGGCGATACCGATGCGCTGGCGTTGGCCCCCGGAAAATTCGTGCGGGAACCGGTTGTAATGCTCCGGGTTCAACCCGACGATCTCCAGAAGCTCCTTCACCCGTGCGATGACACCACCGGGAGGCTCGACCTTGTTCACCAGCAGGGGTGTGGCGATGATCTTCCCGACGGTGTGCCGCGGATTCAGCGACGAGTACGGGTCCTGGAAGATGATCTGCAGATCCTGCCGCAGCTTGCGAAGCCGCTGCCCTTTGAGGTTGGTGATGTCGACACCCTCGAACTCGACCGTTCCGGCCGTGGCTTCGAGAAGCCTCACCAACATGCGTCCCGTCGTGGTCTTGCCACAACCGGACTCCCCCACCAGACCGAGCGACTCGCCCTGTGCGACGTCGAAGTCGAGCCCGTCGACGGCCTGCACCTTCTGCTTGTTACCCAACAGACCGCTACGCACGATGAAGTGCTTCGTCAGGCCCCGAACTCGTAGAATCGGGGAATCGGTATCCGGTGTGGAGTCGGTACCGGCGGCGGCTTCCAACTGAGCCATCATGAACCGTCCTTCACGTCGGTTTGGCGGATCTCCTTGCGCTTGTCCTGTGGAAGGTGACACGCCGCCATGTGCGGTGCCGCGCCGACCACCGGCAGCAGGTCCGGCCGTTCGGTGTCGCAGGGGCCGCCGTCCTTCATCGCATATTCACAACGCGGGTGGAACGCACAACCTTGCGGAACATTGAGCAGACTGGGCGGGTTCCCCGCGATCGGACGCAGATCGTCCTCGGCGTCACCATGCAATGTGGGCACCGAATTCAACAGGCCCCACGTGTAGGGGTGTTCGCTTTGCCGCAACACCTGTTGCGCCGTGCCGTGCTCGACACACCGCCCGCCGTACATGACCAGGACGTCGTCGACGAACTGGCTGACCACACCCAAGTCGTGCGTGATCAGAATGATCGCGGAATGAAACTCCTTTTGGAGGTCTTCCAAAAGGTCGAGAATCTGGGCTTGAACGGTCACGTCCAAAGCCGTCGTCGGTTCGTCGGCGATGATGAGGTTCGGATTGTTGACCAGCGACATGGCGATCATCGCGCGCTGCCGCATACCACCGGAGAACTCGTGCGGGTACTGCTTCGCCCGCTTGTCGGGCTGTGGAATACCTACCCGGTCGAGCATCTCAACGGCGCGTTTCCAAGCCTGCTTCTTCGACACGTCGTGGTGGATCCGGTAGCCCTCGACGATTTGGCGCCCGATCGTGTAATACGGGTGCAGCGCCGTCAACGGGTCCTGAAAGATCATGGACATGTCTTTGCCGCGCATCCGACGCACCGTCTCCGCAGAAGCGGTGACGATGTCGGTGCCACCCACCTTGATCGAACCCGAGATCGTCGTATTGCCCGGGTTGTGCAGGCCCAGCACGGTCAGGCTGGTAACGCTCTTGCCGGAGCCCGATTCACCGACGATGCCCAGTGTGACACCGCGCTTGACGGAGAAACTGAGGCCGTCGACCGCCTTGACGGTTCCGTCCTCGGTGGAGAAGTGGACCTTCAGGTCTTCGACTTCCAGGTATGGGGCTTCGTCGACGATCTCGCCGTCGGCCGGCTGCGTTGCGGTCACGGTACTCACCGGTTCATCCCTTCAGTGGTCGATGCGGCGTTAACTCAGGCGGACCCGTGGATCGATGGCCGCGTACAACAAATCGACCAACAATGTCGACACCACCACGAACAGGGCCGCGATGAGGACCGTGGCCATCACCATGGACAGTTCAAGCGCTCGTACGGCGTCGACGGCTCGTTTACCCAAACCGTTGAGGCCGAAAATGGTTTCGGTGACGACCGCACCACCCAACAGGCCCGCCAGACTGAGTCCGGCCGACGTCGCCACCGGGGTGACCGAGGCACGGAGCGCGTGTCTACCGAAGACGGCCCGTTCTCGAAGCCCTTTGGCGCGCGATGTTCGGATGAAGTCTTCGTCCAGAGTCTCCAACATTTGGGATCTGGTCATTCGGGTTTCAAAGGCAAAACCGATGAGAGCGATGGTAAGCCAGGGCAACAACATGCCCACGAACCATGCGCTAAGGCTCTCAAAGGGGGACGTGTATGACGGCTGCGGCAGCCAACTGGTCTCGTATCTGAAAATGACCAGCAGCATCGCGCCGAAGAAGTAGATGGGTGTCGCGGCACCGACCAGTGCCACTCCCACGGCGAACTTGTCGATGAGTTTGCCGCGTTTGACCGCGGCGATCATTCCCAATCCGATACCGAGCGTCAACTGGAGTATCCACGCTCCCACTGCGAGGGATGCGGTGATCGGGAACGCGTCCTTGACGACCTCGGTCACCTCACGTCCTCCGAGGTTCATCAGCCCCAGACAGGGAGCCGCGCACTCGGTGCCGTTCTCGTAGGAACGACCGACGAAAATCCCTTTGGCAAAAGCAACGTACTGCTCGTGGATCGGGTCGTTGAGTCCAAGGTTGTGGCGGACCGCCTCGACCTGCTCGGCGGTGCACCGTTCACCGCACTGAAGGCGGGCGGGATCGGCCGGGATCGCGAAGAACAACCCGAAGGTGATCACGCTGACCATGCTGAGCGTCAAGGTTGCCAACAGCACACGGCGAATGATGAACCGCAACATCGAAGGATGCCCATCTAAAGAGGAAAAGGTTTACCTGGTGGGCGATGTGGCCGCCGCCGTGAGCGGCGACCACATCGCTGATGACGTGTCACACCGTCGCTGGTGGCCTACGGCTCACGAACGAACAGTTTGGTGGCGTCGATCAAGGAGATGTTCTCCTGGAGGTACTGACCACCGATGTTGGAACCGGTGAGCCACACTCCGAAGCTGAGGTCGGTCGGGATCGACGGAGCATACTTCTCCATGATCTCCTGGCCCAGCTTGCCCCACTCCTCGGCGATGGCCTCGAAGCCGTCGGGGCTGGTCATGAGCTCGTCCATCTTGGCGTCCAGCTCCGGCTCCTCGAGGAACGGGTAGTTGGTCTCACCGGCGATGGAGCTGGAGTGGAACAGCGGCGGGAACACGGTCGAACCCGACGGCCAGTCCTCACCCCAACCGTTCCAGTAAATGTCGAAGTCGTTGTCCGGGTCGGCGATCTGGCCGTACCAGTCCATCGGGTCGATCGGGACGGCTTCGATCTCGATGCCGGCCTTGGCGAACTCGTCGGCCATGGCCGCCGCGATCTCACCGTTCTTCGAGGTGTCCTGGTGGGCGTAACGGATCTTGACCGTTTCGCCTCCCAACAGTTCCTTCGCCTTCTCGACGTCGTACGGGTAGACGTCGTAGTCGACGTACCCGGGCACCGTCGGCCCCATCAACGTGGTGTTCGGCAATGCGGAGTACTCACCGCCGTTGACCTGAATCCAACGTTCACGGTTGAACGCGTGGTTCAGTGCCTGGCGCACCTCCAACTCGGTCACCCGGTTGGTGTTGATGCTCAGGTACTGGGTGTACTTGCGGGGGCCTTCGAGGTAACGACCTTCGTAGTCCTCCTTGGCTCCGACGATCGCGCTGAGCTGGTCGGCGTGAGTGTTGGCGAAGCTCATCAGGTTCTCGTCGCCGTCGGCGTTGGCCTCCAGACGCGTCGTGATGTCCTCGGGCTGCGTGCCGTAGGTCATGACCCAGGAGTCCGGGTAGGCCAGACGGATCGGGTCCGTCTCGGGGTCCCAGTGCTCGTTGCGCACCAGGATGGTTTCCTCGCTGACGACCCGCTTCTCGATCTTGTACGGGCCCGAGGAGAACGGGTGGACGTCGAACTTGTCCTTCGTGTCCTCCTCCGGCGGGATCGGCGCGGTCGTGGGCATGGCCATCGCGAACGGGGCTTCGCACCGGGGCTGGTCGAAGGTAAAGGTGATTTTGTTGCCGTCGACCTCGATGCCGGGGGCGAGCGGGTCGCCGTCGTAGGGGCCTACGTAGTCGCCGGCGGGGTCAATCCACTGACGAAGGAACTGGGCGCCCTCGGGGTACATGAGGTTGCCGTCTTCGTCCTGGGCCATGGAACGGGAAACGGCGTAGCCGATGTGGTCGGCGGTGATCTCACTGCCGTCCTCGTACTTCAGGCCTTCCTTGAGCGTCCATTCCCACACGGTGCAGTCGCCGTTGACGTCGGTGCCGGGATCGGTGGCAAGGTCGCCGACGACCTTACGACCCACGGTGTCGTCTTCGCGGTACCCGTTGAGGGAACGGTAGATGAGGCCGTTACCGACCATCATCGAGGTGGACACGTAGTTACGTGCCGGGTCCAAGTGGGCCATGTCGGCGTTCTGGATGACCTCGATGGTTCCACCGGAAACACCGTCGGGCATCGGCGTGGCCGGCCCTTGCGATTCCTCGGCGGTACCGATGATGTCCATCGAACGCTGCTCGTGGGACTGTGAGTTCCCGTCGGTCTCACCGGTGTTTTCAGCACAGCCGGTGACCAGCATCGCCAAGGCGACACCACCGGCGGCAACGAATCTTGCCTGTCGTTTCAACTTTTACTCCTCATTCACTCGTCCCAGCCACAACGCCAGGGGCGGGCGTGCCAGGCACTACTTGTTGGATTTCGGGTTCAGAGCGTCGCGGACCGCGTCGCCGAACATGTTGAACGTCAGCACGAGCATCAAGATCGTGCCGCCGCTGAGCATCATCAAGAACCAGGCTCCGGTCTGTTGTGCCTTCACACCGTTGACGGCCTTGGCAACGAGACGGCCGAGGTCGGGGTGGGGTTCACCGACACCGATTCCCAAAAAGGCGAGGTATGCGGCCATCGAGACGAGGGCCGGCACCAGCAGGGAGAACGACACGAGGATCGGCGCCCAGACGTTGGGCAGCAGCTGTTTGAAGACGATGTGGCCCATCCCGGCACCGCAGGCTCGAGCCGCTTCCACGAACTCGCGTTCGCGTAGTGACAGGACCTGTCCTCGTACCAGTCGTGCGGTATTCATCCAGAAGAAGGTCATGAAGGTGACGATCAACATCGTCGCCGACAACCACAGTGGTCTCGCCCCGTGACCGCCCAGTACCAGGTTGGTGATGATCGGGACGATGGCCAAAGCCACGACGAGGAACGGGAGGCTGAGCATCACGTCGATGAACCAGGAGATGAGTGCGTCGACCCATCCACCCACATATCCGGCGACCGCTCCGACGACCGCCCCTATCGCGACGACCACGATCGCGGCGACGATGGCGATGGAGACCGAGGTCCGGATCCCGTAGAGGAGCGTGATGAACACGTCCTGCCCGTTACCGGGCACAACGCCGAGCCAGTGCTCCCAGCTGACGCCCCCCAGGACGCCCAACGGAATGGCGCTGCCGTCTAGTTTGTCTGGATTCTGGTCGTAGGCGCCGTAGCCGTACAGTTTTGCCCACAGGGGGGCACCGTACGACAAGACCAGGAGCAGGATGATCAGGCTGCCGGTGACCTTCGCGGTGCGGTCACGCCGCAACCGCAGCAAGGCCAGCTGCATCGGCGAACGCCCGACGATCTCCTTGTCGACCTCGGCAGCGGGCTCGTCGTCCACCACGGCCAGTGCACCAGGCGATTCACCTGGCACGTCACTGGTGTGTGACGTTTTCGAGCGCTGGTCGACGTCGCTCATCGGCCCACCCTTCTGCTCACGCTGGATTCGATTCAAGTTGCATGTCAGTGAGCACACTCATCAGTGATTCCCATGACAACGTGCTTGCCGCTCACCGTACTCCGCAGCCCCGTGAGCACGGCACCGAAAAACCAACGGTCAGATAACAAGTCGGCCACAACGGGCGGTAATGCAGCCGAAATGCTCCATAAACCACACGAACCGGGCAAATGAAATTGGGCATATCCGCCCTTAACCGACATCAGCTCGCACGAACTCGGCCGAGGGATAGCGATTGCACGGCAATGTGCAATACACAGAGAGGGAAATGAGGCCCGCCATTCCACAATTATGGATGGTTTTATGGATCCGGGGAAGGAGTCGCTCGGT
>DXGR01000048.1 GCA_019113825.1 Candidatus Stackebrandtia excrementipullorum
CGAACCGGGGTAGAAGGCTCGGTTCCGTCGACAGTTCGTGGGCGGCAGCACGAATGATCTCCGCCGAGTCGTAGGCGGCGCCCTCCGACACCGACGAGACGGCCAAAACATCCACATAGCGGCTGAGAAAGTCCGCTGCGGCCACCCATTCGGGACGATCGAAGCGGTGGCCCAGGTCGATGAGGCGTTTGGGCGACAGTCCACGTTCTGTGGCGCGTTGCAGTAGGTCACGAAGCTGTTCCACGAACGACTGTGTCGCCAACGCGGGCTTGACCGAATCGGGCCATGTCACGTCGGCGGTCGCCAACAGCTCCCGAATCATCAGATCCTGCTCGGGGCCGGTGAGCAACCGAGGAGCGGGGGCATCACGGTGAGCGGCGGCCAGTCGCAGTATCGCGAACGCCAACGCCGGGAAACTGTGGACGGCGACTTCGGGGCCGGTCCGATCGAGGCGGCGTGTGATGCGATGCCGAAGACGTGAGGCACCGCGTCTCCCGAATCCCAGCACGAGTATGCGATCCGGGGCGGTACCGGCCGCCACTCGTGCGGCGACCGACTCGATAAGCACCGTGGTCTTCCCCGTGCCGGGTCCACCGTGCACCAACAGGGGACCGCCGATGTGTTCGACGACTCGTTGTTGCACCCGGTCGAGCCGGATGCGGGGAGCGATCTCGTGAGCCGGTCGGCTTACGAAGCGAAAGGCCGGTGCAGTCACCCGGTCATGAAACCACGCTGGTACGACACGGGACCGCCGCGGTGTTGCCGGTCGGCGTCGGCGGCGGCGGCCGGGTGGCTGCACCGGTGAACGATTAGAAGGTGGGGATGCTGTTGGGGAAGTTCTCCTCGATGTAGGTGCGTACCTCGTCGGAGGTCAACAGTTCGGCGAGTATCTTGATCGGTTCACTGTCGAGATCGGCTTCACGGACCACCAGGACATTGGCGAACGGGTTGTTCTCACCGCTTTCCAGAATGAGAGCGTCCTCCTTGGGGGTGAGGTCGGCCTCCAATGCGTAGTTTCCGTTGATGACGGCCAGGTCGACGTCGTCGAGCGATCGGGGTAGTTGTGCCGCCTCCAGCGGAATGATCTCCAGATTCTTGGGGTTGTCGACGATGTCGGCCTCGGTGGCCAGGGTGTCGAGATCGGCGTCGACGGTGATGAGCCCGTGGTCGGCGAGGAGATCCAGGGCGCGTCCGCCGTTGGTCGCGTCGGACGGGATGGAGACCTGGGCGTTATCGGGTAGCTGATCTATGGAGTCCAGCGTCGAGGAGTAGGCGCCCAACGGTTCGATCAACACCTCCACGACCGGCACCAGGTCTCCGCCTTCGGCGGCGTTGTACTCGTCCAGGTACGGCTGGTGCTGGAAAAAGTTCGCGTCGATGTCTCCATTGGTCAGTGCCGGGTTCGGTTGGACGTAGTCGGAGAACTCCTGGATCTCGATGGTCAACCCCGCATCCTCGGCGAGATTGTCCGAAATGTACTCCAGAATGTCTCCGTGTGGTGTGGGTGAAGCCCCCACGACCAGGGCGTCGGAATCGTTTCCGCACGCCGACAGAGTGGTTACAGCAAGTAGGGCGGTGACACCAACGGTGAAAATATGGCGTTTCATCTGCTTCTCCTTCTAAAACAATCGGAATAATGGGACTTCGTGACCGACGCGTGGAACGACCGTGGTGGTCGCGGCCGATCAGCGGTGGTCGAGGCGGCGGGCCGTGAAGTCGCCGCAGAATTGGATCACTTGGACGAGCGCGACGAGCGCGACGACGGTGGCGACCATGTAGTCGGTTTCGTAACGCTGGTATCCGTAGCGAATGGCCAGGTCTCCGAGCCCACCGCCGCCTATCGCGCCGGCAATGGCCGAATACCCCGTGATCGCCACGAGTGTCACGGTCAAGCCGCGAAGTAGGCCCGGTAGTGCTTCGGGCAGCAGCACGTGCCAGACGGTTCCACTGCGGGTGGCGCCCATCGAATCGGCAGCCTCCAAAAGCCCCGGGTCAACGTCGAGGAGAGCTGCTTCGACGAGGCGGGCGAAGAACGGGACGGCCGCCACCGCCAACGGAACCACCGCGGCGCCACTGCCGATCGAGGTGCCTGCGATAAGTCTCGTCAACGGCATGATGGCGACCATCAAAATCACGAACGGGGCCGAGCGGCCGAGGTTGACGGTGATGCCGAGGACCCGATGCGCCGTGGCGTTGCGGGCCGGTCCGTCGGCCGAGGTCGCGTACAGCAACACCCCCAGCGGGACACCGAAAACGACCGTCCACAAACCGGACAGCCCGACCATGTGGAGTGTTTCGAGGCAGGCTTCGACGAGTTTGTCGATCACGACGGGTTCACCCCGTATCCCTGTGCCGTCAGCCACGACGTGACCTCACCGAGGTCCCCGGTCGACGGCAGACGCAGTCGAACCCGCCCGACGGTTCCCGAGGCGGTGGTGTGAACCGCGGCATCGGTGATGGACGGTTCGAGACCGAACTTGGTGACCAGCTGCGCGACCACCGGGTCGCCCACCGATGAACCGGTGAACGTGATGTCCAGGGTCGCGCCGTCGCCCTCCGGTGGGGCCGGGAGCCGGAAAGCCTGGGCGCCCAGGTGCGAATCCGGAGAGGCGAGCAGATCGGTCACCGGGCCCGACTCGACCACCGCGCCGTCGGCCATGACCGACGCCGAATCGCAGATCCGGGTGACCACGTCGAGTTCGTGGGTGATGAGAAGAATCGTCACGTCGAGTTCGGACCGCAGCCGCGTCAACAGATCGAGAATCTCGACGGTGGTTTGCGGATCCAGCGCGCTGGTCGCTTCGTCCGACAGGAGTATCCGAGGCTCGGGGGCCAGCGCCCGCGCGATGGCGACGCGCTGCCGCTGCCCACCGGACAGTTGAGCCGGATATGCCGCGGCCTTGTCGGGGAGCCCCACCAGGTCCAGAAGTTCGGCCACTCGGGCGCGGCGTCGAGTCGCGCGCACGCCGTGCAGCTTCAGCGGGAGTTCCACATTGGCCGCGACGGTCTGGTTGGCCAGGAGTCGAAAATGTTGAAAGACCATGCCCATGCGTGTGCGTTCTCGTCGCAGGGTGTTGTGGTCCAAGGTGGTCAGCTCGGTCCCGTCGACGGTGATGTGTCCGTGGTCGGGCCGTTCAAGCAGATTGACCAGTCTCAGCAGGGTCGATTTGCCGGCGCCGGACCGGCCGAGGACGCCGTGAATGCTGCCGGCCTCGATGTGGAGGTTCACGTCGTCCACTGCGGTGACGGAACCGAAACGTTTGGTGACGTCGGTGACGGTGATCATGGTGTGCCTGTCGCAGGAATTGATCGAAACGGCCGCTTCGGGGCGCGGCGCATCATGGCTGAAGGGGGCCCTCAGCAGGCACACATTCGACAGCCCACGCAGCACGACATCATCGCGGCGCCGAAGGCCGGCAGGCGATGAGGGGCGAACGAAGAGGCTGTCACGAGCCGAATGCTAGGCACGGCACCGTCGCGACGACAAGCTTTTGTGAGGCACGTCCCTGTCGGCCGTGTGCCGACTCCGGTGCAGGTCTGCGCTGCCATCGGGCAAACCGCGGAGGCGGCACGGTGACGATCTCGATCGTCCCGCATGCTCCCGCCGTGCACGCCGAGTGGCGGACACTCCGGGGCGCGAGGCGACATCACGACACCCCCCGGGGGTATGGTGGACCGGCTGGAGAGTCGCGGCGAGATAGGGTTCGCAGCGTGACAACTCCCGAACAGGTGGATATTCGTGATACCGCCTTCCCCATCGAGCAGTACCGGCTGCCCAACGGCTTGCGCGTCGTGCTCAGCCCCGACCGTGGCGTGCCCGTGGTCGGCGTGGCGGTCGTCTACGACATAGGAATCCGAATGGAACCGCAGGGGCGCACAGGATTTGCGCACCTGTTCGAGCACCTCATGTTCCAGGGGTCGGCCAATGTGGCCAAGTTGGAGCACATGAGTTACGTGCAGGGCTCCGGTGGAACACTGAACGGTTCCACACACCTGGACTACACCGACTACTACGAAATGCTGCCCTCCAACGCGTTGGAGCGTGCTCTCTTCCTTGAAGCCGACCGCATGCGCGGGCCCGCCATCACCGAGGAGAACCTGGCCAATCAGATCGATGTGGTCAAAGAGGAGATCCGCGTCAACGTGCTCAACCGGCCGTACGGCGGTTTCCCGTGGCTGAAACTGCCGCCGGTCATGTTCGACACCTTTCCCAACGCACACGACGGTTACGGCTCGTTTGAAGATCTCGAGGCCGCAACCGTCCATGATGCACAGGCTTTCTTCGACACCTATTACGCGGCCGGTAACGCGGTGTTGACCGTCGCCGGCGACTTCGACGTCGCCGAAGCCGTGATGTTGATCGAACGTCACTTCGGTAACGTGCCCGCGCGTGGTGCGCCGGTACATCCCGACATCTCCGAACCCGACCTCGTCACCGAACGACGCACGTCCTACGCCGATCCGCGGGCGCCGTTGCCTGCGGTCGCGGCGGCCTGGCGCGTCCCCGATCCCGTCGCCGACCTCGACGGCTACCTGCCGTACGTGGTGCTCGCGGAACTGCTGACCGACGGCGACGCATCACGGTTGGTGGAACGCCTGATGCAAAAGGACCGCTCGGCCACGTCGCTGTCGGCCTATCTGGGGTTCATGGGCGAGCCGTTCGCCGTCCGCGACCCCACGGCGATGGTTTTCCAGGCGCACCTGCCGGTAGGCGGCGATGTCGACAAGCTGTTGTCCACGGTCGACGAGGAACTGATTCGCGTGGCCGACGACGGTCTGGCGCCCGGAGAGCTGGAACGAGTGCAGGCGCGTATCGGTCTCCACATGCTGCGTGAAGACGATTCGATCATCAACCGGGCGTTGCGCCTGGGCACCGGAGAGGCGCTGCACGGTGACGCGCGCATCGCCCGTCAGCTTGCACGACGACTCGGTGAGGTTACCGCCGACCAGGTTACGGCGGCAGCCGCCACCATGACACCCCAACGCCGCGCAACCGTTGAAGTCATCGCCAAAGGAGCCCAGTGATGTCGACGCTGACCGTGCCGGATCTGGCTCCGGCCACCGAGTTCACGTTGCCGACGTGCGATGAGCGCGTGTTGGCCAACGGTCTGACCGTTCTCGCGGTTCGGCGACCGTCCGTGCCGTTGGTCGAGCTGCGGTTGCGCATTCCGTTCGCGCACGCGGACGTGGCCACCTCCGCCGTCATGTCGCAGACCCTTTTCTCGGGTACGGCGGACAAGGACATCGTCCGAATTGCGGCACAGCTGCAAAGCGTCGGAGGGGCGCTCTCGGCGGGAGCGGACGCCGACCGACTCATGATCGCCGGAAACAGCCTGGTCGGGGGGCTCTCGACCATGCTCGGAACGTTGGCCGAGGTCCTCGAGGGCGCCACCTACCCGGAGGACCAGGTTCGGTCCGAGCGGGAACGGCTCGTCGACCGTCTCAACGTGGCACGTGAACAGGCGGCTCACCAAGTCCAGGTGGCGATGTTGAAGCGCGTTTACGCAGGCCATCCGTATTCGATTCAAAGCCCCGAGCCCGAGGAGGTCGCCCGCGTCGATGCCGACGCCGTGCGGCGGCTTCACTCACAGCGGCTGCACCCGACAGGAGCCACCCTGGTGATCGTGGGGGACCTCCCCACCGAGCAGGCCTTGGACGCCGCAGAAACGGCCCTGGTCGGATGGGACGGTGCCGGTGAGCAGTCGATGATGGAGGCGGCGCCGCCGTTGGAAACGGGGCCGCTGCTGCTGGTGGACCGTCCCGAGTCGGTGCAGTCGTCGCTGCGCATGGTGATGAAGGGAGTGCCGCGCAGGCATCCCGACAACGCGGCGCAGCACCTGGCGAACCTGGTATTCGGTGGTTACTTCTCCTCGCGGCTTGTGGCCAACATTCGGGAGGACAAGGGATACACCTATTCACCGCGTTCGGCGGTGGACCACGCTTTGGCCGATTCGTTGATCATCGTCTCTGCCGAGGTCGCCACCGAGGTGACAGCGGCGGCACTGTGGGAAACCCGGTACGAGCTGGGACGAATGGTTTCGACGATGGTGTCCGAAGAAGAGTTGGATCAGGCGCGTAGGTATGCGCTGGGTACCTTGCGACTGGGGACGGCGACGCAGTCCGGCCTGGCTTCGTTGGTGTCGGCCTTCGCCGGCTCGGGCCTTCGGCTGGAGTGGCTGTTGGAGCATGCGCAGCGGCTGGCGTCGGTGAGTGTTGAGGACGTCGCCCGGGTTTCCCAAGAGTTGTTGGCTCCGGCGAACGCGGTGACCGTGGTCCTTGGCGATGTGGAGAAGATCGACCGATCGTTGCGGGCCCTGACGCCGGTCACGCGATGAGGCCTCGTCTGTCCGGGGTGGCACTCGACCGTGCCGCCCATCGCCGTAATGATCCACAATGGCTAGCGGAGGCGTGGGATCGGTCGCGCGTACTCGTGATCGATCCCGAGTCGGGCTTCGCGGCGGTCACCGGGGATCCGCCGTCGCTGCGGTTGTTGCGGCCGGAGGACGCTCCCGATGGAGACCGCCTGTATCTGGGCGGTGAGGACGAGCCCTACTTCGCGGTGGCCGCACCTGTGGCCGACGGGGTCGGCCTGCGTGTGGTGGGCCCGGCCCTGTCGGAGTTCGACGCCGGGTTGTTCACCGAGGCCTTGGCGTTGGTGCGGTGGCACGTCGATCATCGTTTCGATCCGTTCGACGGTTCCCCCACGGTGCCCGACTCCGGCGGTTGGGAGCGACGTAGCGGGGAGCGCGTCGTGTGGCCTCGGACCGATCCGGCGATCATGGTCCTGATCACCGACGGTGCCGACCGATGCCTGTTGGCCAACGGAGTGGGCTGGCCCGACGACCGGTATTCGTGTATCGCCGGATTCGTGGAGCCGGGCGAGTCGGCGGAGGCGGCGGCTCATCGTGAGGTTGCCGAGGAGGTCGGTGTGACGTTGACCGATCTCGTGTATGTGGCCAGCCAGCCGTGGCCGTTTCCCCGTTCGCTCATGTTGGCCTACCAGGGTGTTGCCGACCCGAAGGACCCCATCGTCGTACAGGACGAGGAGATAGCCCACGCCCGCTGGTTCGCGCGCGAAGATCTCGCCGATGCACTGGCGGGGCGGGACGCGCCGTTGCGTGTGCCGTCGTCGATTTCGATATCTCGGTTCCTGATGGAACGTTGGCTGTATCCGGACGGCTGATCGAAAGCGTTCTCATCCCCACGTCGCTTGGCGTGGGGATATTTCTTTTCGGAAGCCGAAAAGCTTGAAAAGGACCCTTTCGAAAGATATCTTTCGACGTATGACTCAATCGGATGATGCGGTACCGAATGACACTCGGGCCCCGTGGCCGTCCCGGTCGTTGCGCGACGCGGGCGCCATCAAGGCAATGGCCCACCCGTTGCGTCTTCGACTTCTCGAACTGTTGGGGGCGCAGGGTCCGGCAACGGCCACCGATCTGGCGGCGCGAGTCGGTGAGAGCCCCGCAAACTGTTCCTGGCACCTGCGACAACTGGCCGCCCACGGGTTCATCGAGGACACCGGGGAGGGGAAGGGACGGCAACGCTACTGGCGTTTCGTCCCCGAAAGCACCCACTTCAGCGACGTGACCGACGACCCTCATCTCGCCGCCGCCGGACGTGCCGGCGGAGAGGCGATGCTCGAGTACGTCGTCGCCGAACTGCGGCAGTGGCGTGTGGACCGCACGGCGGAGTCGCCGCGGTGGCGCGAAGCCAGTTTCGGCAACCACTCGTTGGCTTGGCTTACAGCCGACGAACTTGAGGAACTGTCCGCCGAGATAACCGAGCTCGTCCTACGCCACGCCGACCGGTTCACCGACCGCACATCCCGGCCTCCGGGGTCCCGGCCGGTGCGTATCTACGCGACCGGCATCCCTGCGCGTTCCCTTGAAGACCCGTCGACCGCCGAAAACGCCTCCGACGTAACGGACACCGACTGATGCGTGCGCTTTTCACCCAACGTGGATTCCCGGCGCTGTTCGCCGGAACGGCCAGCGCGACGGTCGGGGACTGGCTCATGCTGCTGGTCCTGGCCATCTGGGTCAAAGACCTCACCGGGTTGGACGGTGCCGCCGGTCTCGTCATGTTCTGTCTTGGCACCCCCATGCTCGTCGCGCCGTTGTTCGCCGTCGTCGTCGATCGTTTCCCACACCGTCCGTTTCTGGTGGTGGCCAACGTTCTCAACGCGATGTTTCTGCTTCCGCTGCTTTTCGTAGACGACGCCGCCGACGTGTGGTTGGTCTATCTGACGGCGTTTCTGCTCGGCATCGGCTCGACCGTGGACGGCCCGGCCTTGAACGGACTGCGCAAGAAGCTGCTTCCCGAGCGATTCCTGGTCGACGCCAACGGATTGAGTCAAACCGTTCGCCAGGGCATGAGGCTTGGCGGACCGCTGGCGGGCGCCGGACTGTATCTGGTCGGCGGTGGCACCGTGGTCGCGATCACGGCCATGGGGTTCCTCCTGTTGGCGGCAGCCCTGATCGGTTGTGTCCGACTGGCCGAGGAACGGCCCACTCCCACACACAACGGCACCCGAAACGAACTTGTCGCCGGATTTGCCTTCGTACGGCGAACCGCGAGCCTGCGCCGAGCCGTCGTCGGTCTCATGATTGCGGGAGTATCGCTGGGCGCGATCGAATCGGTCGCCTTCGCCATAACCGACACGGGTCTCGGTCGGGGGCCGGAGTTCGTGTCCGTCATCGTGTCCTTCATGGGCATCGGTGGCCTTGTCGGCGGCCTGTCCGCCGCGCCGCTGGTGAGACGCGTCGGTGAGCTGGCCACGTGCGCCGGGGGCCTCGTTGCCATCGCCCTGAGCCTGGCGGTCTGGACGATACCGTCGACCGTGACCGTTCTCGCGGTTGCTCCGCTGCTGGGATTCGCGTTGCCGCTGGTGATGGTGGCGGCCAACACGCTGGCGCAACGCGAATCGCCGAACGATGTCATCGGGCGTGTGTCGTCCGCCGTGGACCAGTCTTTTGCGGTTCCTCAGGTGTTTTCGATCGCGATGGGGGCCGGGCTCGTGACCGTTGTCGACTATCGACTCGTCCTGGTGGGGATGGCGCTGATCATGATGACCGGCGGATGGTATCTCTACAACGGACGTGTGTATTCCGCGCCGGACAGAACGATTGAGAAGGCGGCGTGAGGTCCGATCGCGTGCACGTGACGGCGGGCTCCCTGGCGGTGTGTTCGCGTTCGAGTCGGGTGAGGCCGTATCGGCGGGTTTGGAGACGACGGACGGCCGTCGTCGATACGTCGATCGGTCGGTTCACCGTTGTGTGACATCGCCTGTGGCGTCGGCCTTCCCGTCGGGCTCCGGCATCGCCTTCCCTCGTGACCTGCGGTTGTTCGATGGTCCCGGGTTGCGGGCACGTCGACGCTTCGTGGGATGGGTTTCCGTATTGTCCGACGGGAAGACGATCGGCCCGGCGGAGGACCCGGCCCGTCCGATGTCGGGATTCGACTGGGTGGTCGGCTGTCGAGTGGTGTCAGCTGATCGGCTGCGCACGAACGCCGTCGCAGGTGTCTCGAGCCGGGAGCAGGTCCATGAAAAGTCCGCAATTTACCGATTTCTGCGGCCGTTTTGTCTCTAATATCGGCTTCATTCGGGTATCCGCCTATTGAAACGTTTCGATGCTCCTCTATCGTGGTGCAATGTGTTGTCTCCGCACCTTTTGGAGGGCCTTGTGAAACCCAGAGGAAAAATGTTCAAGCGGTTGCGTGTCGCGATCGTCGCCGCGGCGGTCGTCGCGTCCGGGGTGGTCGTCTCCAACTTCGCCTATGCCGAAGACGTCTCGCCGAACGCCGCATCCGATCTTCGTCTACAGCTGGGCGAAACCGACCCCGACCTCTTGGCC
The DNA here is from genome assembly GCA_019113825.1 of Candidatus Stackebrandtia excrementipullorum. Classification (GTDB taxonomy): domain Bacteria; phylum Actinomycetota; class Actinomycetes; order Mycobacteriales; family Micromonosporaceae; genus Stackebrandtia; species Stackebrandtia excrementipullorum. The sequence continues at coordinate 9,858 of DXGR01000048.1, forward strand.
GGCCTGCGTGACGAACTCGGCACCGTCACGGTGTCCGATGTGGTTGAGTCGGCCAACCGGACAGCCCGCTCATGTAGTGCCCCGGTCAGTCACCGAGCCGCCTCGTTCTGCTGGGACAGCGGCGACAGTGGGGTGCAGTACTGGATGCCGCAGGGCATCACATCAACATCGGATGCCGATGCGAGCGGTACGGTCGAAGGGCATGAGGCCCTGGTGACCAGTTGGTACGACACCGGAAGTTCGGGTATCAACCGCGGTGTGAGGCTCAGCTTCGTGGACATGAGTAATACCTCCACCCCGGCTTACCGTCATATCCTGTTGGTCGAGCCGTACCGCAATGGCTCCCAAGTGGACTTCAAGGCGGTCAACGCCCACGCCGGTGGCATCGTCTGGTACGGCGACAAGCTGTACGTGACCAACACCTACGCAGGTGTAAGAGTGTTCGACATGGACGACCTGATGCAGGTCGCCACGGGCGACAGCAACGCGATCGGACGCCAGGCCGACGGCGGATACATGGCCCACAACTACCGTTACATCCTGCCTCAGGCAGGCCATTACACGCCGAGTACCACCGGGGGCGAGCCTCGGGTGCGTTACTCGCAGATGTCTTTGGATCGGACCACCAGCCCCGACAGCCTGCTCGTATCGGAGTACGACTCCAATGGTGACGGAACCCGCATGGTCAGGTGGGATCTGGATGAAAGCAGCAACCTCATCGCCGAGGACTCCGACGGTTACGCCAAGGCCGATTGGAGTTATACGGTCTCGATCCGATCCATGCAGGGCGCGGTATCCGTTGACGGTGTGTTCTATCTCAACCGCAGCAACGGTTCTTCCACCAAAGGCGATGTCATGACATGGGTTCCCGGTCAGCTCGCCGACATCCACACCGGCGCCGTCCCCATAGGCCCCGAAGACCTGTCCTACTGGGGACAGAAGGGGCAGTTGTGGGGGTCGACGGAGTACGCGGGCAAGCGTTACGTGTTCGCCAGCCGCTTGTCCTCCTGGTAAATCACAATCGATGTGCGGCCGGGCGTCCCAGGCGCCCGGCCGCCTTCGTCGGTGTGGTCGAGGCATTTTCGGAAGGTTGGAGATCGGGCACACGGGAAGTGATCCGGTGTGGACCGAATGGGCGGCGAGTGGGGTGCCGTCGTGACGGTCGCTGCCGAGGAGGGCCTGTAGGGGCCCGTATTTGTTAAGTTCGCGACCGGTTTCGACCGGAAAGGCTTAACTGAAATTTCACATCGATCGATGTATTGTGCGGTGCGCACATGCCCAAGGCGCTTCGTGTGTGAGATGCCCCTCATGTCGCGCTCGACCCCAAGGAGCCCGCTCATGCCCTCCACCGATTACTCCCTGTCCCGCCGAAACCTGATTCGAGGCACGGTCGTGGCCGGGGCCGCAGCCGGTACGACGATGCTGGTCGGTATCGGTCAGGCCGAAGCCGACGTGACCGAACCGTCAATCCACAGTGCTTCGGAGTGGGGTGCGCGCCCGCCGTCGTCGCCCTCCCAGATCATGAATACCCGGCCGAAGTACATCGTGGTCCACCACACGGCCAGCTCCAACAACGTCGGCAATACTCAGGCCGACGCCTTCTCCATCGCCCGTGCCATCCAGGGATGGCACATGGACGAAAACCAGTGGAACGACTCCGGTCAGCAGTTCACCATCAGCCGTGGCGGTTACGTCCTCGAAGGACGCCAGGGCAGCCTCGAGCGCATCCGCAACGGATCGAGCTTCGTGCGCGGTATCCACGCGGGTAGCCCCGCAAACGCCGAGTCCATCGGCATCGAAAACGAGGGAACCTACACGTCGGTGCAGCCGACCGAGGCCCTGTACGACAGTCTCGTCGAGTTCTGCGCCTACATTTGCACCCAGTACGGAATCGCCGCCTCCCAGATTTTCGGTCACCGGGACTTCATGGCCACTCAATGCCCCGGAGACCAGCTCTACGCCCGGCTCCCACAGCTGCGTGCCGACGTCGCGGCGCTGCTCGGTGAGGACCCGCCCTCGGCGGAATGGCCGTCCGTTGAACGCGGCCACGCCGGAGAGCGTCCGCGCAGCATCCAATACCTGTTGAACGAACACGACATCGACACGATCGTCGACGGCGACTTCGGCCCGGCGACCGACGCCAACGTCCGTCGGTTCCAGGAGGCCAACGGTCTGGTCGTCGACGGTGTCGTCGGACCGAAGACGTGGCCCGAGCTGATCGTCGACGTCTCACAGGGCGCCAACGGGGACGCTGTCTCGGCGGTCCAACGGCAGTTGAACCACACCCACGGCATCACGACGGTCGTCGACGGAGAGTTCGGTCCCGGGACCGACGGCAGTGTGCGGACCTTCCAGCGGGGCAGGTCCCTGGTGGTGGACGGTCTTGTCGGGCCGATCACCTGGAAGAACCTGGTGGGCTGAAACCTGCGGACCTCGACTCGGGCGTACACGCCGTCGACATCCGGCACGTTGAGGTAACGGTGAAAGTCAACGAGCCTGTGACCGATCTAGGTCACAGGCTCGTTGGTTTCGGTGGCGGAGCCGTCACTCCCGGAGCGGGGGCTTTGTGTGCCGGTTCGACGCCGTGGACACGTATGTCGGAGTCCCGGACAGGCTCGGCCGGTGGCCGACGCCGAGAAGTGGATATCGACGGTTTTGATAATGTCGCGGGATGCCCGATTCCACCGTGGTGCGCCGCGCGAGAACCGACGACGTCACCGCGGTGGCAAAGATCTGGTACGAAGGCTGGCGCGACGGACATCTCGGCAACGTCGACGAGGAACTGGTTCGTGTTCGCACCCCTGAGTCGTTCCATGAGCGGGCCGCCGCCCGAGTCGACGACACCCTCGTGATCACCGTCGGCGAAAAGGTCGCCGGTTTCGTCATGGTCGTCGCCGACGAAGTCGAACAGGTTTATGTGGGTCGGCCCCACCGCGGCACCGACGTGTCGCCGCGGCTGCTCTCCGCAGCGGAAGCACAAGTCGGAAAGTCCGGACACGACATCGCCTGGCTCGCGGTCGTGCCCGGAAACGAACGTGCACGACGCTTCTACCGGCGATGCGGTTGGACGGACAAGGGCCCGTTCGACTACACGGCTCAGGTCGGCACGGGAACGACGGTGATACCGGCGCATCGCTACACCAAGGTCCTCAACGGTTAGGCCGCCGTGGTGAACCGATGCGCCGCAAGCAACATCAGGCCGTGGCCAGCTTCTGCTTGACCTGGACGATCGTCGGGTTGGTCAACGCGGACCCATCGGGGAACTTCACGGTCGGCACGGTCTGGTTCCCGCCGTTGACGCTCATCACGAACTCGGCCGAGTCCGGATTTTTTTCGATGTCGACGACTTCGTACTCGATGCCCTCGCGATCCATCTGACTCTGGAGCCGGCGGCAGTATCCGCACCACGGTGTCGAATACATCGTGATCATGAGGGGATCCTCTCAAATGAAGTGGAACGGTCATCAACGTTAACAGCGGCCACGACGGGAAGATTCCGCCTCCGGTCGGCGATGACGTCGAGTGCGGGGGAAACGTGTCGCAGGGCGATGAGAGCATGAACCACCATGACGTCCGAAGCCTTGCGCACGATCCTGGCCGGCCTGGACGAGGAGCAGGCCGCCGCGGTGTCGGCCGACGCCGGACCGGTATGCATCCTTGCCGGCGCCGGTACCGGAAAAACCCGCGCCGTCACCCACCGCATCGCCTACCGCGTGCGGCGCGGAGACCTCCGTGGCCAGCACGTCATGGCCGTCACCTTCACCTCCCGCGCCGCCGGAGAACTACGCGACCGCCTGCGCGGTCTGGGAGTGACGGGTGTCAACGCCCGTACTTTCCACGCCGCGGCACTGCGACAGCTGAGATTTTTCGCGCCGCGTCTGTACCGGGGAGACCTCCCGGAGCTGCTGGACACGACGTGGAAGTTCGTCAGTATCGCAGCGGCACGGGCGGGACTGCGCCGGATGGACAAGACCAAGAACCGAGATCTCGCCGCCGAACTCGATTGGGCGCAGGCGATGCGGATCAGTCCGGACGAATACCCGGCTGCGGTTGCCAAGATCGACCGGATACCGCCGATGGACACCGCCGACGTCGCCAAGGCCTATGCCGCCTACATCGAGGCGAAGGAACGAGCCGGTGTCATGGACTTCGCCGACCTCCTGGGACGCACGGCGGCGGCATTGGAGGAGCACCCCGACGTCGCCGACCAGATTCGTGCCCAGTACCGACTCTTCGTCGTGGACGAGTACCAGGACGTCAACCCGCTGCAGCAACGACTTCTCGACGCCTGGCTGGGAGACCGGGACGACCTGACCGTCGTCGGTGACGCGAGTCAGACGATTTACTCGTTCAACGGCGCCACGTCGAATTACCTCATCGGGTTCACGCGCCGTTTCCCCGACGCCCGGGTGGTGCGTCTGGTGCGCGACTATCGCTCCACGCCGCAGGTGGTGTCCCTGGCCAACGGGGTCATCGGCCAGGCGCGTAGCGCAGAGGCGGCGTTGCGGTTGGAGCTGGTGGGGCAACGTCCGCCCGGGCCGGAGCCGCGTTTTGATACCTATCCCGACGAGATCGCCGAGGCCAACGCCGTGGCGGACCGTTGCGCGACCTTGTTGGCCCAAGGAATGCCGGCCAGGGAGATCGCGGTCCTGTATCGCACCAACGCTCAGTCGGAGGCGTACGAGACGGCCATGGCCGAGGCGGGTATAGCCACGGTGGTGTCGGGAGCCGAACGGTTTTTCCAACGGGCCGAGGTACGCGCCGCGATCGTCGCGATGCGCCAGGCGATTCACACCGACACCGGTACCGAGCCACTGGCCTCCACGGTTGTCACCGCGTTGGAGGCGGTCGGTTGGCGACCGCACGACCTTCCCGAGGGCAGCGCCGCCCGAGAACGGCATGAGGCGGTTGCCGCATTGGTGCGGTTGGCTCACGAACACGAGGACTCAAGTCTCGAGGAATTCGTGGCCGAGCTCGGACGGCGGGCCGCCGCACAACATGCACCGACGATCGAGGGCGTTACTCTGGCCTCGCTTCACTCGGCCAAAGGCCTGGAGTGGGACGCGGTATTTCTGGTGGGGTTGGCCGAGGGGACTCTGCCCACCAGTCGAGCACGTACCGATGCGCGACTGGAGGAGGAGCGACGCCTGTTGTACGTCGGAATCACCCGCGCCAAGACGCGTCTTTTCCTCTCGTACGCGTTGACCCGTTCGGGGTCGGGGCGTAACCGGGAGGCAACGTCCTTCCTGGTCGGGCACGGGTTCGGCGCGCCGGTGACGTCCGAAGGGAAACCGAAGCCGAAGTCGAAACGCCGGTCGGCCGGCCCGGTCCTGTGTAGGCAGTGCGGTACGTCGTTGACCGACGGGCGATCACGCAAACTGGGCCGGTGCGAGGACTGCCCGTCAACGATGGACGAGGGCCTGTTCGAACGGCTGAGGCAGTGGCGCAAGGAGACGGCCGCGGCAGCCGGCGTCCCGGCCTACGTCGTATTTACCGACGTCACACTGATCGCGATAGCCGAGCAGGTTCCACAAAACGTCTCCGAGCTCGTGGCGATCCCGGGGATCGGGAAGCGTAAACTGGAGACTTACGGCACGGACGTGTTGGCGATAGTGGCGGGCGAAGAAGTCGAAACGCCTGCGAACAGGGATTTATCGTCTATTCGGTTGCACAATGTTCATACGAACGGTCGATATTAAGAAAAAGTTCCAAACTCGCCGTTAATTCGGTTGCGGATGCTTCAGGCGTCGACATAGCCTGACTATCGCCGTCACGATGACATCGATGACGAGAGACCTTTAAGGAGGTGGCCACAGTGGTTATAGCAACAGTTGAGACGAAACAGCGCGGATTCGTGCTGCCTCAGTGCTCTCCGGAACACATGGGTATCGGACTGTTTGAAGACACCCGGGTCATCTCCGTGGTGAACCCGTTGCTCTCGTCTAATTCTGCAGTTCAGGGGAGCAGTGTGTCCGCTGCCGGCTACCAGACCGATGGCGCCCGTCAGGGCGGCCTCGCTGGTGTTGCTCGTGGACACAAGTGCACCGAGGTTACCGCCGTTGGCGCTGCCAAGCGTCGTTCCGATATGCCGTCGGGCGATCTGGCAGCCATCGTGGGCGGGATTCCGCCTCGAGGGAGACCGGTATAAGGGCATATGCCCACCGGCTCGACTTCGAGGCCGCGAACCCGACCACCGGGATCGCGGCCTTTTTTATGTGCTCATGACGACCGATCACCCGACACGACCAGCCCGACGCGGTGCCGCCGCGTCGGTGAAACAGGAATCGAAAGAGAGGAGTCCGAGGTGTTGACCCTCGGCCCGGGTCTGCGCGAGCAGGCCATTGAAAAAGGCAGGGACCTTCCCTGCCGGGAGTACGACGCGGACCTGTGGTTTGCGGACACGCCCACCGAACTGGAATACGCGAAATCGCTGTGTGTGGACTGTCCTGTCAAGATTGAATGCTTGGCGGGCGCCATCGATCGCGAAGAGCCCTGGGGAGTATGGGGCGGCGAGATATTCGAGGCGGGTGCTGTGGTGGCCCGCAAGCGTCCGCGGGGTCGTCCCCGGAAGGACGCGGCTCAGATCGAGGCCGCGGCGCAGGCTGCGCTCGCCGAGCGCACGGCCGGTGCCATGGCTGCTCTGGGGGCGGCCTGATGTACCGCCACGATGCTCCTCACGGAATTGCCAGCGTGATTCCAGTCGCCGACAACGACACACACGTCACCACAATCATCAAGCAGCTCACCATGAACGGATCCAAGCGAATGAATCTCATCCACGAAGCCCTTGCGCGTGCACGAATGCGTGAGATATGGCGCGGAGAGCACCGGCACAGGCGCAGAAGCGCCCGCCAGATCATCATCTCCACCCGCCGTGCCGAGCGGGGCCGGTACTGACGCGATACATCGGTCGGGCCGCCCGGGCGGCCCGACCGGCTGTTTGAAGCCGTCTTCGATTCGTCGCGAGCTCCGCTCGGGCGGACACGTCGCACGGTGGACAAACCCGGCGGATGCCGGTTGTTGCGCGCACAACCGTCGACAATGCTGCGAGGCGTCTCCTCGAATTCGGCGCGACAAGACGATGAAGACAAGGCGAAAGGGCGAGTGCCGTCATCTATCGGGGACGGCACCGGCCGATGGCCTGGCCGTTGTCGTCCGCTGTTGTCGTTGTGAGGGGCCGGGTCGGTTTCCTACGGGCGCGCCGACCAACCCCGAGGGGAGGCCGAACCGGCGAAAGCCGGACATAGGGTCCCGCGTCAGAGGAGGCACCGATAAGGCTTCCCGCCACCGAGCAGGCGTTACTCGGCCTCAAAACCGGGCAGCCAGTCGAGCAGAACGTCGCGCCAGGAGGCCTGCGCCTCCAGCTGACACAACACGCCGATCGAACCCATGGTGACGCGATGAATGAGCAGGTAGGACGGTGGCAGGTTGAGTTGTTTGCTCAGCTTGTAGGCCGGCCCTTTGGGGTTGGCGATGCGGGTGGCCTCGGCGCGTAGCCATTCTCGGCTGAACTGGAATTCGTCTTTCGCGATCGGGGCGAGCATGGGTAGCAGGAAGTCCAGGACCTCCTGGGCGTCGACGTCACCGTTGTCGGGGATGAAACCTTCTCCGCGGAGACCTTCGAGGACCTGCTCCGCTTCGCCCTTGAGCGCGAGCGTCACCAGAGCGCCGATGGGCGCGGGGAGACCGTCGGGGAGCCGCGCCACCGCGCCGAAGTCCAGGACGACGAGCCGTCCGTCGTCGCTGATGCGAAAGTTGCCCGGATGCGGGTCGGCGTGCAGCATGCCTGCGCGTTGGGGGCCCGAGAAATGCAGGGTGGACATCAGGTGTCCCGCCCTGTCCCGTTCGTCCTGGGTTCCATCGGCGATGATGTGCGCCAGTGGCGTGCCCTCCGCCCATTCGGTGACGATGACCTTGTCGGCGGCGGCGACGACGTGTGGCACCAGGATCTCGGGGTCGCCGGCGTATGCCTCGGCGAAAGCGCGTTGGGACTCCGCTTCAAGTTGGTAGTCGAGTTCTTCGACGACGCGGTCACGCAGTTCCTCGATCAGGGGGCGGATGTCGATACCGGGCTGGAGGACTCGGAACAGCGACGACATGCGTCCAAGCTGTTTGAGATCGGACACCAATGCCTGTCCCGCCCCGGGGTACTGGACCTTGACGGCGACCTCTCGTCCGTCCTTCCACACGGCCTTGTGCACCTGTCCGATGCTGGCCGAGGCGGCGGGGGTGTCGTTGAACTCGCTGAACTGTTCACGCCAGTTCTCGCCGAGCTCGGCCGCCAGCACTCGGTGGACCGAGGCCGCGGGCAGCGGTGGTGCCGCGTCCTGCAGTCGCGTCAATGCGGCACGGTATGGGGCGGCAAGGTGTTCCGGCAGTGCCGCCTCGAACACCGACAGTGCCTGGCCGAGCTTCATCGCGCCGCCTTTGAGCTGCCCCAAAACGCTGAAGAGCTGTTCGGCGGTGCGTTGTTGCACCTTGTCGCTGACCACGTCCGTGGCCAGGCCCGTCACCTTCTTGCCGAGCCCGAGTGCTGCCCGACCCGCGAAGCCGAGTGGGAGGCTGGCCAAGCGAACAGTGCGCGAAACGGTGCCGCGTGGAATGTCGGTCACGACTCCATCGTGCCACGCGCCGACGAATTCGCTCCCGCCCGACGCTCGCGTAATACGCACCATTGGGTGAATACCGTGTTCGACCCCGCGTCCTCGGGTGGTCCGCAGCGTTAGTCCAGGCGTGACCGAGCGTGCACTATGCGGCGCGCCAGGCGTCCGATACGTCGTATTCATGGCATTCTGTGCGCCAGGTGCGTGGCACTACCACGCCTGAACGAACGAGGGGGGCCTTAATGGCGGAATACAACGGCTATTGCGTGAAGTGTCGGGAGAAGCGGGACTTCGAAGGGACCGTGGAGGAGACGGCCTCCGGTCGTCGCATGGCCAAGGGAACGTGCCCCGTATGCGGCACGAAGATGAATCGCATCCTCGGGAAGAACGACTGATCCGTACTTACCCCGTCGACATCCCATATATTGGGATGACGGCGGGGATTTTTGTGGATCAATCCACATGAAACGGGACAGATTGAATCGCCACGGTCTGTACTCGGTGGCGCAGGCTGGATAGCGTACGCATTATGGCCCGGAAAGCATCTCCCCCCGTTGACGTGCGGCGAAGCACCCGCCGTCGCCGCACAGTCTCGGCCTACCGCGATGGTGAACGCGTCGTGGTGCTGATCCCGGACGTGTTCACACGCGCCGAGGAAGCCGAATGGGTCGATCGAATGCTCGGTCGACTCACCGAGCGGGACAAGCGGGCAGGTCGAGGCGGGGACGCCGCGCTGTACAACCGCGCGGTGCGGTTGGCGAACCGGTACTTCCCCGACCATCCGCAGACCGCCGAACCGACGAGCGTCAAGTGGGTGCACAACCAAACCAGCCGATGGGGCTCGTGTACACCCGACGACGGGACCATCCGCCTCTCATCAAGGCTGGCTGCGATGCCGGGTTGGGTGATCGATTACGTCCTTCTGCACGAACTCGCACACCTCGTTATTCCCCGCCACGGCCGTGACTTCTGGCAGTTGCTGGAGCGTTACCCCAAGACCGAGCGGGCTCGTGGCTACCTCGAAGGTGTCGCCGACGCCGGTATCGACAACACGGCCGAACGCGCGAGCTGACCGAGAACGGTCGTCAAGCGGGCGACTTGCCGTCGGAGCCGTCGTCCTCGTCCTTGTCCTCGCGGGGATCGTTCACCGACAACTGATCGAAAATCGACATATCCAGGTCCGACAGTGCCGAGTCGCGTTGCGCGAAGCCGTCGGGGTCGGCCAAGTCGTCGGGAGTGGGGATGAGGTCGGGGTGAGACCACACCTGGTCGCGTTCCTCGACACCTCGAGCGGCAGTCACGGCCTCCCACAGTGCGGTGGCCTCCCTCAACCGTTTGGGACTGAGATTCAAACCGACGAGAGTGGCGAAGGTACGTTCCGAAGGGCCTCCGGTGGCGCGGCGTCTCCGCGCGGACTCGGTCAGCTTGCCCAGTGACGCCAACCGGTTGTCGGCGGCTTTGCCCGCCACGTGTGAGACCCAGCCGCCGATCAGCGCGAGGATGTGTTCCAGGCGGGCGAGTGCGGCCTGTTGGGCGGGCGTGTCCTCCGGCCGGAAAAGCTCGCTCAGATCGATCTGTCGCATCGACTCCGAGTCGCTGAAGTCCAGGTCGGCGGCGAGCGACTCGATGGCCTCCTCGTCGATGTGTATCCCACTTGCGTACGCCTCCACGGCGCCGATCACATGGGCGCGCAGCCAGGGCACATGACCGTACAGGCGATGGTGCGCGGTTTCACGCAACGCCAGGTACAACCGCACCTCGCCGTCTTCGACGTCGGTCATGCCTTCGGCATACGGTTTGATGTTGCCGGGCAGAAGTGCCGCCGTGCCCGCCGGACCCAGCGGCAGGCCGATCTCGGTCGAGCTCAGCACCTCCTTGGCGAGCTCCGCCATAGCCTGGCCCACCTGGGCACCGAACAATGACGACCCGATGCCCTTCATCAGGCCGGCCATGGGGCCGAGCATGCCCTTGATGTCGTCGGGCATGAGCCCGTTCAGGGCTTCGGTCATCTTGTCGGCTAGCGGTTCGGCGAGTTCCTTCCAGGCGTCGGCCGAATTCGCCACCCACTGTCCGCGGTTCCACGCGGTGGCCTTCGTCATGCCCGACGGTAGGGATGTGGCGTCCTCCAGCCAGAGGTCGGCCAGCCGGAGTGCGTCGATCACGGCCTGAGTGTCCGGAGAACTGGGCGCGGGATCGTTACTCAACTGCGACTGGGCGATCTGGCGGGCCAGATCCCAGTTGACCGGCCCCTGTGATGCCGACTGCGACATCATTTGCTGCAACTGGGCCATCATCTGTTGGACGCGCGGGTCGTTGGGGTCCGGCATACCCGGAAGCCCACCGAAACCAAAAGGCGTATCAGGACTCACGTATCCAACGGTACGTCAAACACCTGAGCGGGGCCTGAAGGCCACGGCAATGCAGAGCAACGGGGTGGGCACTGATAGTGATGGCGAGGGCGCGGACTCGGCGGTACGTGACGGACACATTAAGCTTCGGCGCATGATGCGGCGTGGTGTGACGGTTCTCTTGGGCGCGGTGTTGGTCTCTTTGCTGACCTGGCAGGGCCTGTCCATGCGTGTCGCCTACGTCGCCCTGGGGCCGGGGCCGACCGTGGACGCGTTGGGGGAATACGAGTACACCGACGACAACGATCAGGTCCAGTCGATGTCTCTGATCACCGCCGACGAGGCCGCATCCTCGGAGTCGGCAGGTCAGCTTCGCCTGGTCACGGTGCGCATTCACGACAACGTCGACCTGCTTCGCGCCCTGTACTACTGGATGTCCGACGACTATGCGGTCGTTCCGCGCGAATTTCAGTATCCCGACGACAAGTCCAAGGACGAGATCGCCGCCGAGCAGGCCGAGATGTGGGTGAACTCGCAAAGCGCAGCCGAGACGGCCGCGCTGCGGGCCCTGGGCGAAGAGGTCGAGGTGACCGTGACCGACGTCGCCGACGATTCTCCCAGCAACGGAGAGCTCGTCACCGGGGACGTCATCACCCAGGTCGCCGGTGAGCCGGTCACGTCGCAGGAACGGCTCGCCGAGTTGCTGACCCAGGCGCTGGCGGCCGCCCCGGGAGAAACGGTGGAACTGTCCCTGGCGCGTGAGGACACGGTCGTTACCGCCGACGTCGAACCGCAGGAGCACGAGGACGGGACCGCTGTTCTTCCCGGCGTCATGGTGGAGCCGGTGCAGGAGGATCCGTACGACCTCACGGTCACAACGGAGGGGTTGAACATCGGTGGCCCGTCGGCGGGGCTGATATTCGCATTGGCGATGGTCGACAGGGTGACTCCCGAAGACCTGACGGGCGGTTTGATCATCGCGGGCACCGGTGAGATCGACGAAGACGGCAACGTCGGCCCGATCGGTGGCGTCGCGCAGAAGGTCGTGGGGGCCAAATCCGATGGTGCGACCGTGTTCTTGACGCCGGCGGCGAACTGTGAAACCGCCAAGGCGAACGCGCCTGAAGGATTGACACTCGTGAAAGTGGACACTCTGGACGATGCGCTCGAATCGTTGAGCGCCCTGCGGTCGGGCGGGACGCCGTCGACCTGCTAGACATGAGGATTACAAGCGAGCCGGACACCGTCACGGTTGCCAATAGACGTCTCGTAGCCTGGTGCGAATCGCCCGTAGGGTGATTCGCAGTAGGGCTACCGCCAATTGCACATGGATTAACCAAGGGAGCCGCCGTGGCGACACGGACACCAATGCCACGAATCAACCGCCGAGGTCGTTACATCCTCGGGCTGCTGGTCGGGGTGATCGCGTTGCTGACGGTCGCCGGCTGGGTAGTCAACCTCTACACCGAGTACCTCTGGTACGACTCCGTCGGATACACCGGCGTCTTCAGCACGCAAATCTGGACCAAGGTCCTCATGTTCCTGGTGTTCGCCGTCGTCGTGGGCGTATGGACGGCTGCGAACCTGTACGTGGCCTGGCGGTTCCGTCCCGACGCGGTCCCCGACACCCCCGAGCAACGTAGTATGGAGCGATACCGCTCCATACTGGACCCCAAGATCGGCTGGTGGATCGCAGGCGTCGGGGCCCTGATCGGCGTTTTTGCCGGTGTGGCGGCACAAGACCGTTGGCAATTGTGGCTTCTGTTCAGCAACTCCCGAGAATTCGGTAGGACCGACCCGGTGTTCCAGGTCGACGCAGGTTTCTATGTGTTCGACCTGCCGTTCTACGAGTACCTGATCGGCGTCGGTTTCACGATGATCGTTCTCGGAATTCTCGCCGCGCTCGGTACCCACTACCTGTACGGCGCGGTGCGGTTGTCCGGTCACGGCGACCGCATCACCACGGTCGCCCGGTGGCACCTGTCCATACTGATTGCGCTTTTTGTGGTCATGAAGGCGGTTGCCTACTACTTCGACCGTTACGCCCTCACCCTGGAGGAGAGCCAGGTCACCGACCCGAGCGTCACCGGTGGCGGTTACACCGCGATCACCGCTCTGCTCGGTGCCAAAGAGATCCTGATCTTCGTCTGCGTTCTGGCAGCCGTCGCGGTGGTCGTCTTCTCCAACTTCTGGGCACGTAGTCTCCTGGGCCCGGGGATGGCGCTGGGACTGGTCCTGATCTCCGCGATCGCCATCGGCGGCGTCTACCCGTTCGCTATTCAGCAGCTTGAGGTCGCCCCGAACGCCCCGCAGAAGGAAGCCGAATACGTCGGTTACACCATCGACGGGACAATGTTCGCCTATGGCATGGACGAGATGGTCCGTGAAGATCTGAGCGTCGACGGGTCACCGAACGCGGCCGCTCTCGCGGCCGATACCGGCACCGTCCCGTTCACTCGTCTGCTTGACCCCTCGATCGTGTCGGACGCCTTTACGCAAAAGCAGCAGGCACGAGGCTTCCACGACTTCAACGACAAGCTCGACGTCGACCGTTACGTCAACGCCGACGGAGAAATCCAGGACTATGTGGTCGGCGTTCGGGAACTGAACCCGGCTCAGCTTGCCAACCAGGACTGGACGGTTCGGCACACGATCTACACCCACGGGTACGGCCTGGTTGCCGCACCGACCAACCGGGTGTGTGACTCGGGGCCGTACTTCGAGTCCGGTTCGCTGCTCGAACTGGAAGACACCGACGAATCCGCCGTCGAGGACGGTGAGGACCCGACACAGGACTCCGACACCAGCTCGGCGTGCCGTTCGTCCGAGGACTTCATCGACATCACTCACCCACAGATCTACTTCGGTGAGCTGAACGACGATTACGCGATCGTGGGCGTCCCCGAAGGCGAGTCGCCGCGCGAGTACGACCGGCCCTCCGGTGGTCTGACCACGGAGGACACCGCACAGACCGGTGACGAGGAGGTCGACGCTCAAGGCGACGCCTACGTGACCTACGAAGGTGAGGGAGGCGTCGACGTCGGCGGGTTCTTTCACCGTCTGTGGTACGCGTGGGAGTTCGGCGAGACCAACTTCCTCCTGTCCGACCGCTTCAACGACAACTCGAAGCTGCTGTACCACCGGACGCCACGCGAGCGTGTGGAGCGGATCGCTCCGTTCCTGACCGTCGACGGTGACCCGTACCCGACGGTTGTGGACGGCAGGATCGTATGGGTGTTGGACGGGTACACGACGTCGAACTCGTACCCGTATTCCGACAGGCTCGACCTGCAGTCGGCCACGATGGACTCCTACACCGGTCAGGGCGCGACCCAACAGGAGCAGCAGTCCATCAACTACATGCGCAACTCGGTCAAGGCCACCGTCGATGCGTATGACGGAACCGTGACGCTGTACGAGTTCGGCGAGCCGGACCCGGTGCTACACACGTGGAACGCCGCCTTCGGCGACATCGTGAAGCCGGAGTCGGAGATTCCGGACGAGCTCATGCGGCACCTGCGTTACCCGGTCGACCAGTTCAAGGTTCAGCGGACCCTGCTGGAGCGTTTCCACGTCGACAACGCTCGCGTCTTCATCGACTCGAGTGAGGTTTGGGAGACCCCGGACGACCCGCGTATCGAGAACGCGAAACTGCCTCCGTACTACGTTTTGGCGACCTATCCGGGACAGACGGATCCGCAGTATCAGTTGACGTCGAACTTCTCTCCGCGTGACCGTGGCAACGTACTGTCGGCGATCATGACGGGCAGATACGACGAGGACAACCGTCCGGTGTTGACTTTGTACGGTCTACCCAGTGGACAGGTTGAGTCCACCGGGCAGAAGCACCAGGACATGACGTCCACCCCGGAGGTCGCGGCAGACCTGAAGCTGTTCGAGCAGCAGGGGACTACCGTCCAATGGGGCAACCTGTTGAGCCTTCCGGTCGGCAACGGCATCATGTATGTCGAACCGATGTACCTGCAGCGACAAGGGTCCAATGAAGGCGTCTCGCTTCCGCTGTTGCGTCGTGTGTTGATCGCCTACGGCGACTACATCGGATACGAGGAGTCGTTCGACGCGGCGCTGGAGTCGGTGGTGGCGCAGTACACCGGCGACGACAACGCGACCGCCCCCGACCCCGACGAAGGCGAGGAACCCGATGAGGGGGAGGAGCCGGACTCGGGAGAAGAGGTCTCACCCGAGGTACAACAGGCCCTGGACGCCATCGATTCGGCGATTCAGGACCTCAAGGACGCCATGGCCGAAGGCGACCTGGCGGCGCAAGGCCAAGCGCTGCAGGACCTCGATGATGCATTGAAGGCATATGATGAAGCCACCGGGCAAGGCTAGGTAAGCGCCCGTCTGGTTTTTTAAGACGTGTCGGCCTCGGTTTTGCCGGGGCCGACACGTTTGTTTATCGAGGCGATTCCGGTCGTCGTGAAGTGAAAGAGTTAACCATGGGTAGGGTTACCCCGTTGATGGTCCTGTTGGCCGGTGGATGTTGTCTGCTGTTGGTGGCCGGCGCAATCGTCGCCCTTGTGCTGGTCCTGCGTAAGCAGAATTCCGGACAGCCGACACAGAACACGCACCCGCCGCACTATCTTCACGGGCCGCAGCAGCCACCACCGGGACCCATGCAGCCGGGTACACCGCTGCCGCCGGTGCATCCGCCGAACACCGACCCGCCGGCAGAACCGCCGCCGCATTCGCAGCCGTGATCACCGTGGGGGCCCGTGAGGCGTCCCATTGCTGCGACTGCCGCCACGCCGCACCGAGCTCGACGAAAACCAGCACATTCGAAGCCTTCGACGACGCCGGGCGTTGTGAAAGGCAGTGATGCGTTTTCGGTGGGTGGCCGTGGCAGTGGTCGCGGTGCTATTGGGCGGTGGAATGGCGATTCTCGCCGGTGGCGGTGAGAAGACCACGTCCGTCGGTGGCTTCGACTTCCACGACGGAGAGGTCCTGGCCGATGGGCTGGACCTGCCGTGGGGGTTGGACCATCTTCCCGACGGCTCCGCGTTGGTGACCCAACGCGATACCGCCGAGATTCTCCGGGTGACGCCCGACCGGTCGGTAGAGGTGGTTTCGCAGATCGACGAGGTGGTTCCCGGCGGTGAAGGCGGACTCCTGGGGCTGGCGGTGTCTCCCGACTACGTGACCGACGGGTTGATCTACGTCTACTACACAGCCGACGAGGACAACCGGGTCGCGACCGTGACACTCGAGGATGCGACCCCTCGGCCGATCATCACGGGAATCCCGAAGGCGAACATTCACAACGGCGGAAGAGTGGCGTTCGGACCGGACGGCAAACTGTACGTCACCACCGGCGACGCCGCCGATACCGATCACTCGCAGGATCCCGGCAGTCTCGGTGGAAAGATTCTTCGCCTGGAGCCCGATGGATCCATACCGGCAGACAACCCCGACCCCGATTCCCCGGTTTTCTCGTTGGGACATCGAAACGTGCAAGGTCTGGCGTGGACCGACGACGGTGTCGCCTACGCCAGTGAACTGGGGCAAAACGCCTACGACGAGGTCAATCTGATCGAAGCCGGCGCCAATTACGGATGGCCGATCGTCGAGGGCCGCGGCGGTGAGGGCTACACGGATCCGTTGCACACCTGGACGCCGGTCGAGGCGTCGCCCAGCGGCGCCGCCGTCGACAGCGACACGATGTTCGTGGCGGCTCTACGTGGTGCGTGTCTGTGGGTCGTTCCATTGGACGGCGGCGAGCCCCAAGCCGTCCTCGCCGGCGAACACGGTCGATTGCGGACTGTCGAGGTCGGGCCCGACGGCTGGTTGTGGATCACCACGAGTAACGGAGGAGACGACCGTGTGATGCGGTATCCGCCGGCGGAGTGAAGCGGACGGTTCAATCGGTCGACACGCGCGGCGGAAACAACCGTGCGTACCTTCCCGCATCGGCTCCGAAGTCGACGATCCGGATGGGATTGCCCTCACCGTCACGAAACAGCGCGTAGTCGCCGGTGGGCAACGGTACCGGCGCAAACACCCAGTCCAGGTCCGGATGGGATCGGTGGAAGTCGGCGACATTGTCGATACGAAACACCGGACCTGTTCCGGCGTGGACTTCGACGGGATGCCGCTGAAGCATGATGGAAACGTGGGGGGAATTGACACCGGCGAGCAACACGGTGTCTTGGTCGGGACGAGCCACATTACGAAAACCGACCGAAAGGTACAGGTCAACGGCTGCGTCCAGGTCTGTCACCGGGTACATCGAACACACCAATTGCATGTCTGCACTGTGCCGTATATCCGTGCATCTGACAATCGGTCGAACCGCCTTCAATGGTTTGGCGTCACCGCTCCGAGTGTGAACATGCGATCGGATTGCGGCGCGATCGAGACAACGTCCATCGTGTCCACGAAGATCACATTTGCCGGTGTCCGGCACTGCTCCCGGCCATGGGCCGATAACGTGGCGTGCACCGTAAACCCGGTAGCGAAATGTCGCCGGTGAACGCGGTGTACCGATGTGATCCTTCGAAAAAGGGGCGATACGTGGAGACCGATAACAAGGCGTTGAGTCCGGCAGATTCGGCGCTGACGGTGTCGAGCATCATGAGCCCGCACGATACGAACCTCCTGGGTACCGTCCACGGTGGCGTGATACTCAAACTGATCGATACGGTCGCCGGCGTCGTTGCGGCACGACACTCGGGCGGCTCCGCCGTTACCGCCTCGATGGACGAGACCGCGTTCCTGGTGGCCGTTCGCGTCGGTGACGTCGTGCACGTCGACGCGCGTGTCACATGGGCCGGCCGCACCTCCATGGAGGTCGCCGTCAAGGTGACGGCCGACCGCTGGAACGAGTCGGTACCGCCCACGACCGTCGTCACCGCGCACCTGGTCATGGTCGCGGTGGATGAGGGCGGGCGCCCACGCCCCGTGCCGGAACTGGTTCCAGCCACCGACGAGGACCGTCGCGCACACCGCCGGGCCGACATTAGGCGGCGGCACCGGCTGGCGCTTCGCGCCGCGCTGCGTGAAGAGGCCGAGGAGCCCTCGCAGACGTGACGGTCCACGCCGTGAGGTGAAGTGTCGGCCTCGCTGACGGGCTCGTGCCTCGGCCAGACGATCGCCGATGTTTCCGAGACCCGTTGCGTACACCGCTTCGTTTTACCCTGTTCGAAGTGAGCGCAGCACCTGAAATCGGGTCGCGACGGGTTTCCGCGCCGGATCGTGGTTCCGGTGGGTGCGGTGGTCCCTCGTCCGGGCGCGACGCCACGATTTCTTCGGGCTCGGTCGCGGTGATCTCGCCGATGCCGGGGACATATGCGGTGCGTACGGCCGACCGAATCATGGGCCAAACCTCTCCAAGGCGGCTGAACCGTTGACGCCACGTGGTGCCAACATGGTCGCGGCGCAGTGTGGGAAGGTCGAGCCGGCTCGACCTGTCGGCCAGACGCTCTGCCAGTCCGACCTCGACGGTCCCGATGGCCCCGATGGCGCGGCCCATCCGCTCCGTAACGGTTGCCCGGGAAGGCGGCCTGGCTCGAGCCCCTTGCACGTCGTATCGCCGCGGAAACGGGAGCCGATCCGGTCGCCGGACCCTCGGGTTCGCGGCGAACGTCGCGGTTCCGGACGTCCACGACGTGGTTCGACCTCGATGAGCCACGACCGGCCGGTTCGATGGTTCGGAGGTGAGCCCGTGGGTGTCGGGTGACGTGGCCGGAGCCGGTGACGAAAACTCGGATGAGTCGATGCCTTGGCGGCCACGACCAGGTCGAACCGGGGCACCGGCCTTACCGGTGCGGTACGTCCTGTCGAGTCGCGTCCCGTGAACGTGGCCACACAAACGCGGGGCGGGGCTGCCCGATGAGCCGACGACGACCCTGGACGAGAAACCTCTTTCGTGCGTCGCCGACCGGTTGGCCGTGCCGATGTCGAGCGCCGGTGCCCCGGCTCACGCCGAACCGAGGGCTAGCGTGTCGTCGCCTGCTGAACGGCCTCGATCACGTCGTCAATACCGCTGATCAGTTCAAGAGTCTTACCGGCCAACGCCGGCGAGTCCAGGACCGTCAGGATCACGGCCGCGACGTCGTCGCGGGGCACCTTGCCGTAGCCGGTGGCCTCGTGCAACGCCACGCGTCCGGTGCCCGGATCGTCGGTCAGACGTCCCGGCCGGATGATCGTCCAGTCGAGATCGGTGCGGCTGCGAAGGTTCGCGTCGGCCGCGCCCTTGGCCTTCAAATAGGCGGCGAACACGGGGTCGACGTCGCCGGGTGGCTCGGCGTCGACGCCCATGGCCGAGATCATCACGTAGCGGCGAACACCCGCGGCCTCGGCCGCATCTGCCAGAAGAATCGCGGCATCCTTGTCCACGGTCTCCTTCCGTGCGGCCCCGCTGCCGGGGCCGGCCCCGGCAGCGAACACGACCGCGTCCGCTCCGGTCACATGCTGTACGACCTCGTCCACCGAAGCGGTTTCGAGGTCGCACACCACTGCCCGCGCTCCCACTTTTTCCAAGTCGTCACGGTGTTGTGGGTTCCTGATCAGGCCGACGGGTTCGTCGCCGCGGTCGGACAACAGTTGTTCCAACCGCAGCGCGATTTTGCCGTGGCCCCCGGCGATGATGACACGCATGGGGCCGACCCTACGTGACGTGCCGACTGTCGTAGTGCCGTTAACCGAACAGGATGCTCAGGCTTTCCCGACGGTGAATACGGCTGATCGCCTCCGCGAACAACGGCGCGACCGACACCGTTTTCACCCTCGGCGAGATCGTTACGGGGCTGTTCTCCACCGAGTCGGTGACATACAACGTCTCGATGGCGGAGCCGTCCAAACGCTGCATGGCCTTCCCGGTGAACACGCCGTGGGTGACGGCTGCACGCACCGAACGGGCGCCTCGCTCGATCAGGCAGTCCGCCACCTCGGCGAGGGTACCCATGGTGATGGTGAAGTCATCGACGATGACGGCGTTCTTGCCTTCGACCTCGCCGATGAGATCGACGACCCGGGCGTTCTCGCTGTGGTCCACCCGCTCCTTGTCGGCGATGGCCAGGGGAGCGTTGAGGCGTTTGGCGTACTGCTTGGCCTTCTTGGCGAAGCCCGCGTCGGGGGAGACGATGACGAGCTCGTCCAAGGCCTCGGCGGCGATCGTGTCGGTCAACGCGGGGAGTGCGTACAGGTCGTCGACGGGTACCCCGAAGAATCCCTGGATTTGCGGGGCGTGCAGGTCGAGGGTCACGACGCGGTCGGCGCCGGCGACCTCGAGCGACTGGGCGCACACGCGAGCCCGGATGGACACGCGCGGTTCGTCCTTTTTGTCGCCCTTGGCGTAACTGAAGTAGGGGATGATCACGGTGATCGAGGCCGCGGAGGCCCGTTTGAGGGCGTCAACCCAGAACAGCAGTTCCATGAAGTTGTCGTTGGCGGGAAAGACGGTCGACTGTACGATGTAGACGTGACGTCCACGTACGTTTTGTCCGACCTTGACGAAAAGGTTGCCGTCGGAGAAGCGCAACACCTCGCCCTTGCCTGCGGGTACGTTCAGTATTTGACAGATCTCTTTTGTCAACAGTGGAGAAGCCGACCCACCGATGACCACTAGTTCGTCGTCGCGCATCTGTTCATCCTCAGCATCGCTCCGGCGGAAAACGGCTAGATCTTCTCATGCCTGATTGAGAGGGGATTTCAGGTAGCTGACACCCTTTCGTGGGGACGTGTGTACCGAACTGTCATGTTTTCGCAGCATTTTATGGGCGTTGTTCCAACATGCGGGAGTCATTCGTCAACATGTGGATGTTGCTGGCATACTTCGCTGCGTGACCTTCACGCTCATTATTAGCGCCAGGCGCGCGGATAAGCCCAGCTAGCGGCCCTGATCCGACGCGCCAGACCTCTCGTGTTCACGAGAGGTCTTTTTCATGGCACGTGATCAATCCCACTCCCAGGAGAAATCCAGTGACATCGTCAGCCGACTTCCACGTCTACGACACCACGCTTCGCGACGGCGCCCAGCGTGAAGGCATCAGTTACTCCGTAGCCGACAAGCTCGCCGTCGCACGGCTGCTCGACGACCTCGGGGTCGACTACATCGAAGGCGGCTGGCCCGGGGCCCTCCCCAGCGACACCGAATTCTTCGCCAGGGCCGCCGACGAACTCACCCTCAAACACGCCGTGCTCGTCGCCTTCGGTGCGACCCGAAAAGCCGGCGTCGCCGTCGAAGACGACCCGCAGGTCGCCGCGCTCCTCGACTCCCGCGCGCCCGCATGGTGCCTGGTCGCCAAATCCGACATCCGGCACGTCCGGCGCGCTCTGCGCACCACACCCGACGAAAACCTCGCGATGGTGGCCGACACGGTTGCCTACGGCGTCTCCCAGGGTCGCAAAGTCTTTCTCGACTGCGAACACTTCTTCGACGGGTTCACCGCCGACCCCGACTACGCCACCACGGTGGTGCGTACCGCCTTCGAGGCGGGAGCCGACGTCGTCGTGTTGTGTGACACCAACGGCGGCATGCTGCCCTCCGACATCACCGAAACCGTCACCGCCCTACGAGAACGCCTGGGCGGACAACCGCGGCTGGGTGTCCACTGCCAAAACGACACCGGATGCGCGGTGGCCAACACCGTCACCGCCGTGCAGGCCGGTGTCATGCACATCCAGGGCACAGCGAACGGTTACGGGGAGCGCCCCGGTAATGCCGACCTGTTCGCGTGCCTGGGAAATCTCAGCTGCAAGCTGGGAATGAACGTCCTGCCCGACGGTGGCCTGGAGAAGCTCACAAGGACCTCCCACGCCATCGCCGAGATCGCGAACCTCGCCCCCGACGACCACCAGGCGTACGTGGGACACGCGGCATTCGCCCACAAGGCGGGCCTGCACGCGAGCGCGATCAAAGTGGATCCGCAGTTGTACAACCACATCGACCCCGCGGTCGTGGGCAACGACATGCGGATTCTCGTGACGGAGATGGCCGGTCGGGCCAGCATGGAACTCAAAGCCGCCGAACTGGGGCTTGACCTGGCCGGCCACCCGGACACGACCACGCGGGTCGTCAAACGCGTGAAGGACCTGGAGTCGCGTGGGTGGTCGTTCGAAGCGGCCGACGCGTCGTTCGAGCTCCTTGTTCGGGACGAACTGGCCGGCGGCCTCACCCGCCATTTCACTTTGGACAGTTATCGGGTCATCGTGGAACACCGAGCCGACGGCGACGTCGTCAGCGAAGCCACCGTCAAGGTCAACGTCGGCCGACGTCGGGTCATCGCCACCGCCGAAGGCAACGGACCGGTCAACGCTCTCGACTCGGCGCTACGCCAAGCTCTTCTGCAGCATTACCCGCAACTGGCCAGAGTCTCGTTGGCCGACTACAAGGTCCGCATCCTCGCGGGAAGCACCGGCACCGACGCCGTCACACGTGTGCTCGTCGACACCACCGAAGGCAACCGGGACTGGACGACCGTGGGAGTCCACCAGAACGTCGTCGAAGCCAGCTGGCACGCTTTGGCCGAAGCGTTGAGCTACCACCTGACGCATGTCGGCGCGGCCATGGCGAACAGCTGAGACCGGCCGCCGAGCACCGCAATCCGTCGGGTCTTTTCACGACGGATACCCGAGGCCGCGGCACCGGCCCGATACGGTGGAGACGTGAGTACTTACGGATCCGCCCGAGTGCGTGTGCCGGCAGCCTCGTCGAGCCAGGTGTACGCGCGCCGCCGTTTCGGAGTGGGGGTCGCCCTCGGGGCGGCGGTGCAGCTCCTGTTGGCGATCATTCTGGGATTCGTACTGGTCGGCGGCATGATCTTCATCGTCCGTATCATCGCGACCCTCCTGTCCTGCCTGATAGCGACACCGTTGGTGTTCTCCGCCGGGTTCGCGCTGATGCTGAAGGAACCGTCGCGTGCGTTGGGCGGGGGAGCCGTGACCGGCGCCCTGGCGTCGACGATCTTCCTGGTGATCGTGTACTTCTTGGCCTGAACTACGCAGCGGATCGACGGGGGTCCTCGCCGTGCCCCCATCCGTCGTCGTTAGGCTCGACGGGACCAGATCAACAGGGGAGCTTGAGAGTGCGAATCGCTCGCGTGGCCCACGCCCAGGGCATGTCCTTCGGCATCGTCTCCGGGGAGGGAGACGGCGCCACCGTCGCCGAGATCGAAGGGCACCCGTTCGGCGACATCACCACGACCGGACAACGGTGGGCCCTCGACGACGTACGGCTGATGGCGCCGATGTTGCCCAGCAAAGTCGTGTGCGTCGGTCGCAACTACGCCGCGCACGCGGCCGAACAGGGAGTCGAACTCCCGTCGGAGCCGCTGCTGTTCCTGAAACCTTCGACGACCGTCATCGGACTCGGTGACCCCATCCGATTGCCGGCTCAGTCGAGCCAGGTCGAACACGAGGCCGAACTGGCCATCGTCATCGGCGTCAGCGGGGCACGTCGGGTAACCGACAAGGCTCAGGCACAGGCGGCGATCTTCGGGTACACGTGCGCCAACGACGTGACCGCCCGAGACCTACAACGGTCGGACAGCCAGTGGACGCGGGCCAAAGGGTTCGACTCGTTCTGTCCCCTGGGGCCCTGGATCGAAACCGACCTCGACGTCACCGATGTGGAGGTTCGGTGCGAGGTCAACGATTCGGTGCGTCAGCTGGGCCGCACAAAGGACATGATCTTCTCACCCGCGGCGATAGTGTCCTACGTGTCCCACATCATGACTCTGCTTCCCGGCGACGTCATCTTGACCGGCACACCGGACGGTGTGGAACCTCTAGCGCCCAACGACTCCGTCTCGGTCTCCGTGGAGGGGATCGGCACCTTGACGAACCCGGTGGTTTCTCTTGACTGAAGTACGTACACGGTTTTGTCCGTCTCCGACCGGCACCCCGCACGTGGGTCTGGTCCGGACCTGTCTGTTCAGCTGGGCCTATGCGCGTCATCATGGCGGCACATTCGTGTTCCGCATCGAGGACACCGACGCGTCCCGTGACAGCGAGGCGTCGTTTCGCCAGTTGGTCGAGGCCATCTCCTGGCTGGGCATGGACTGGGACGAGGGGATCGACGTCGGTGGCCCCCACGGTCCCTACCGGCAGAGCCAACGTCGTGACGTGTACGACGACGTGATCCGACGCCTCGTTGACAGCGGTCACGTCTACGAGGCCTTTTCGACCCCCGACGAGGTCGAGGCGCGCCATCGCGCCGCCGGACGTGACGTCAAACTCGGATACGACAACTTCGACCGGGACCTGACCGACGAACAGAAGGCCGCCTATCGTGCCGAAGGTCGGACTCCGGTGCTGCGGATGCGTATGCCCGACACCGACATCACCTTTGTCGACGGTGTGCGTGGCGAGATCACCTATCCGGCCGGGACCGTTCCCGACTACGTCATCGCGCGTGGGGACGGCTCACCGCTGTACACGTTGACCAACCCGGTCGACGACGCCTTCACCAAGATCACGCACGTGATCCGCGGCGACGACCTGATGGCTTCGACGCCGCGACAGATCGCGATGTACCGCGCGCTGATCGACATCGGGCTGGCCGACCGGGTCCCCGAGTTCGCCCACCCGCCGTTGATCGTGGACGAGCGTGGCAAGAAGATGTCGAAACGCGACCCGCGGTCGAACCTCATGGCGTACCGCGACCGGGGCTACCTTCCCGAGGCGTTGCTCAACTACG
This sequence comes from Candidatus Stackebrandtia excrementipullorum, assembly GCA_019113825.1. GTDB lineage: Bacteria > Actinomycetota > Actinomycetes > Mycobacteriales > Micromonosporaceae > Stackebrandtia > Stackebrandtia excrementipullorum. Next base: position 34,466 of record DXGR01000048.1, read on the forward strand.
TCGGCACGTTGGGCTGGTCGATCGCAGCCGACCGCGATGTTTTCAGCCTCGCTGAGTTCGTCGAAGCCTTCGACCTCGCCGATGTCAACTCCAACCCGGCTCGCTTCGACGAGAAGAAACTCGACGCTATCAACGCCACGCACATCCGGCAGTTGCCGTCCGAGGTTTTGGCCAAGATGATCACGCCCTTCCTGCAGGACATGGAGTTGTTGCCGCAGGAGCCGACCGCCGAACAGTTGCGCATCCTGTCCCTGGCCACGCCGCTGGTTGCCGAACGCACCGGCACCCTGGTCCAGGGTGCCGAAATGCTGCGTTTCCTGTTTGCCGGTGACGCGTTCGAGCTGGACGAGACCAGCGCCCGCAAGACGCTCAAACAGGACGCCGGTGTGGTTCTCGACGCCGCTGTCGACGCGCTGTCCGGTCTGGATGCCTGGACGACCGACAACATCGAAACGGCGCTGAAGTCGAAGCTCGTCGACGAGCTGGAGATGAAGCCGCGGAAGGCTTTTGCGCCCGTGCGAGTCGCGATCTCGGGAAAGACCGTCTCGCCGCCGCTGTACGAGTCGATGGAGTTGCTCGGCCGTGACGTGACCCTTGCGCGTCTGCGTTCGGCCAGGGAACAGGTCGCCACCGACTGATCCCGTGCGACATCCGCCGTGGGCGGTGGCGGGCTCCGCCACCGCCCACGGTCGTCTCCGTTGGGCTTGACGTGCTCATCGAGGTGACCTGATTTATGCGAACCGTGAACCGTGGGCGGTGGCCGGCCCGCTGCGACGGGACCGGCGGCGGGGCTGTCGCGGGGAACGGGTGATAGGTCAGCGCAATCGTCGTTGCCAGGTCAAGCCCGTCACCAGGATGCGGGTGCCGGCTTTGCCATTCCACTCAACCGAGAGACCCCGATCGTTGAGTGCGTTGACGACCTGATTGCCGACCTCGACGGGGTCGGTGTCCCGGAAGGCGCCGAAGGCGATGTGGAGATTGCCGTTGGAGACGGCGGCCTCGGTGTCCTGTATGTGATAAAACGCGTAACCGTGGTGGTCGCCCGTCGCATGATCACGAATCTCTGAAGTGCCACAGGTCATGCAGCAGGTGAAGTTTTCCATGGCCATGACACCGAAGTCGCGCAACATCTCGAAGACGGACGTCAGTTTCCGGCAGTCGGTTTCTTCGGGCCAGTGCAGTTGTTCGGCCGCGCGCCTGTTCCATATCGGATCCAGCACCGCCTGTACCGACGCGATGCCCGGAAAGGGCGAAGTGAACGAATAGGCCACGTGGTCGACGATTTCGGGGAACGTGAGGAAACCTTCGTCCACCTTTTGGCGCAGCCTCTCCTGCATGAGCGGGAGCTGTTCGGGGGAGACTGGGGCGGGCACGGCCGGCACGAAGCCGGTCTCGGACCATTCGTGGCCGTCCGCCCAGCCGGGCTCCTCCTGTGCCCAGTCGGTGAACAGTCGGGCGGCCCCATCGATGTCGGGAACGAGAGCACCCATCTCGGGACGGCCGGGCCGGAGATACTCCACGGTAAACGATCCGTCGTCGTTGAGGCCGGCACGAATATGGTCGTGAAGTCGGTACGGCGATCGTTGTGCGACGAGTCTCGGTCGACGGGGACCGAGGCGGCGCAGGCCGGCGTGGATGTGTGACACGGTTCCGCGGCGCGCGTGCTCACCGTGGAGTTCCAGCATGATCGGAAGCATGTTTCAAAGAACCTTTATGCGGGGTCGTTTTCTCGTCGAGCCGCTGCGGCGTCGCAGCGGCATCTTAAGAGAGGCGACCGACGTTTCCCGGCCTCGAACACGCGATCTAACCTTTCCGCCACCACCTGCGATCGGACAACACACGGCTCACCACGTTGCGTCCCGGAATCCCGGTGACACCGCCTCCACCGTGCGTGGACGACCCGGCTTGATAGAGGCCCGCGATGGGAGTTCGCAGGTCGGCGTAGCCGGCGACCGGTCTGGTGTGGAACATTTGACCGGGAGTGAGCTCGCCGTGGAATATGTTTCCACCGGTCAGACGGTAGTCACGTTGCATCTCATGCGGTCCGATGACCTGCTGGTGCTGGATGGAGTCGGTGAACCCGGGCGCGACCGCGTCCATCCGAGCGATGACGCGAGCCGCATATGAGGACAGCTCCTCGGCGTCGGGCTCGTCGGCCCACGTGTGCGGCACCCATTGGGTGAACATGGACACGACGTGTTCACCCGGAGGAGCCAACGTGTCGTCGAAGACACTGGGGATGCACACGTCGGCGAAAGGCACCCGGGCGGCTCTACCGGCCACGGCTTCCTGATAGGCGTTCTCAAGGTCGTCCAACGACTCGGCCAGAACGATCGTGCCGCCGTGAATCTGCGGGTCGAACTGCGGGTGTGCCGTGAACGAGGGCAATCTGTCCACCACCAGATTGATCTTGACCGTGCCGCTACGCGACTTCCACCGTTTGACGTCGGTGAGGAAATCCGTGGGCAACTCTGTCGCCTCGATCAACTTCAAAAACGAAATGGACGGATGAACCGTGGTGATCACACTGGGGGCGCGCAGTTCGTCGCCGTTCTCGAGACTGACTCCGGTGACGCGACCGTCCTTGACGTTGATGCGCGCCACGTCGGCGAGCGTGCGGATCTTCGCCCCGAATGCGCGGGCCGACCGGGCCAACGCCTGGGTTACACCACCCATGCCGCCACGCGGGAACCCCCACGCGCCGGCCGTTCCGTCGAGGTCGCCGACGTGGTGATGCAACATCACGTACGCGGTACCGGCCGAACGCGGCCCGGCCCATGTCCCTATGCAACCCGAGACGGACAGCAGCCCCCGCAGCGCGTCGGATTCGAAGTCGTCCTCGATGACGTCGGCCATGGAGGACGTCAACAGGCGGGTGATCTCACCGGCCGTTCGTACGTCGACGTCACGCAATCCCGCGATCAGTCCCGCCTGTTTCAACAGGTCGCCGGGCCGTTTCGAGCCGATCTTGGGCGGTATCCGTTCCAGAAGCGGCCCCAATATGTCGCCCAGACGCGCCATGCGTGCGTCCCAGTCGTCATAGGTTTCGGCATCGCGTTGCGAAAACTTGGAAATCTGCTCGAACCGCTCGGCCGGGTCGCTTGGCATGCTCAAGTACCGGCCGTCGGCGCGCGGCGCAAAATACGGGCCCTGCGCGTACACGTGATAGCCGTGTTCGGTGAGGTTCAAGTCGGCGATCAGCGCGGGCGGGAGCAGACTCACCACGTAGGACAGGCTCGTCACCGTGTAGGCGGGTCCGAACGGGTGTTCACTGACGGCAGCTCCACCAACGACCTCGCGGGCTTCGCACACGCACACCTTCAGCCCGGCCTTGGCCAGGTACGCCGCCGCGACAAGGCCGTTGTGACCGCCGCCGACCACGATCACGTCAAAATTACCGTCCATGACCGTCCCATCGGTAGACATCAATTCGAGCATTATGCCGAGGATCGTCGTTGGTGGGAACCTCCACAGGGCGAATATCGAGTGTCGGGGACGGCGCGATTGGTCTAGCGTGTGGCCACATGAGGTCGATGGAGTATCCAGCCCGCCTGTCGCCGGGTGATCGAGTGGCGATCGTGTCGCCGTCGTCGGGGCTTCCCGAAATTCTGCCGCTGCCCTTCGAACTGGGGCTGAAGCGTCTGAAAGACGACTTCGGTCTGATACCGGTCGAATACCCCACCACGCGCCGGATGGGCTCGTCGCCGACCGACCGGGCCGCCGACATTCACGCCGCCTTCGCCGACCCTGCGATCAAGGCGGTCATCAGTTCCATCGGCGGTGACGACCAGATTACGGTTCTTCCGCATCTGGACGCAGAGTTGCTGCGCGCCAACCCGAAACCGTTCTACGGCTTCAGTGACTGCACCAGTCTGCTGGCGTACCTGGCAGACCTGGGGATCGTGGGATATCACGGCGGCGCGGTGATGACGGCTTTCGGGCGGCCCGTGTCGATGCACCCGCTCACGGAGGCGTCCCTGCGAGCCGCCATGTTCGACGGAGGACGGTACGGCCTGCGCGAGTCCGGCGACTTCAGCGACATGGGGCGTGACTGGGCCGATCGCGCGACGTTCGACGAGGCGCCGCAGATGCTTCCCGGCACCGGCTGGGAATGGCACGGAGACCGTCGCGTCGTCACCGGAACGAGTTGGGGTGGCTGTCTCGAAGTCATGGCGTGGATGCTCATGGCCGACCGCTGTATTCCTGCGGACGTGACCGGAGCGATTCTGTTCTTTGAGACCAGCGAGGAGATGCCGACCGCCACCGAGGTGTACCGGATCCTGCGGAGCATCGGCGAACGCGGCATGCTCGCCGAAGCCGGTGCGCTTCTGTTCGGTCGTCCCAAGGCGTGGAGCTTCGACAATCAAACCGACGAGGCCGGGCGTGACGCCTTCGTGAGCGAGCAGCGTGACGCCGTGCTCCGAGCGGTCGGCGAATACGCACCCGGCCTTCCCGTCGTGCTCGGCATCGACATCGGCCATACCGACCCTCAGCTGATTCTGCCCTACGGAGGGCAGATCACCGTCGATTCGGTGGAACGTTCCATAGTCGTCGCCTATTGAGGCCCGGGCGGAGCGTCGCTCCGCTCCCTTGCCACGTTGGTACCGTTGCCGCCATGATCGATCCGTCCGCCGAAGCCATGGTCGGTGGCATCAACACCGTGTACCGGATCGGAGAGACGGTCCACCGCCCGCTCGGCCCGCAGACGCTCACGGTCCATCGATTGTTGAAACATCTGCGGGCCAACGGGTTCACGGCGGCACCGCAGGCTCTCGGAGTCGAGGGCGGTTACGAAGTGGTGAGCTTCGTGCCCGGTGATGTCCCCAGCGCCGAACATCGGCCCGACATCGACGGCCTGTACGCGCTCGGCCGCCTGCTGCGGGACTACCACGATGCGACAACCGATTTCCCGTCCCGTCCCGACGACCGGTGGTACACATGGCACGTTCCACCACCCGAACCGCACGACGTCGTCTGTCACGGCGACATCGCCCCATACAACACGGTGTTCCTTCAGGGGACGCCGGTCGCGTTCATCGATTTCGACACGGCTCGGCCGGGACCGCGGATTTGGGATGTCGGTTACGCCGTCTACCGTTTCGTGGACTGGCGGCAACCCGACGCGGCCGTTCACGCTCGTGCCCTGTGCGACGGTTATCGACTGACCGCCCGGGAACGACACGGTTTGATCGACGCCGCCATCGAGCGGCTCGACGCGCTCGTCACGCACATGCACGAGGAAGCGGCCAATGGCAACTCCGTGTTCGCCGGTCACATCGACGCCGGCCACGACGCGTTGTACCGCGCCGACATGCAATATCTCGGTACCCATCGCGACAGGTTCACCACCATCATCGGTAACGGAGCAGTCGATTGAACAAACCGGTCAAGGTCAATCCCCAACGCAGCCGCCTCCGACGCATGATCGGTCTTGGAAACCGTTTGGTCGTCATGGTCCTGCGGTCGCCGGCCCATCGGGTACTCAGTGGACGGCTCATGTTGCTTGAGTACACCGGGGCAAAGACCGGTCGTCGCTATCGGTTCCCCATCGCCTATCACCGGTGGGGCGTCGACGACGGTGAGGTGCTGGCGATGAGCCGTGGAACCGGCTGGCCCCACCGCGTCAAGGGGCGTCGGGTGGAACTGCTGGTCGCCGGGCGTGCCTGCACCGCCACCGCCGAGGTGGTCGATGAGCTCGAAGCCGTGGCGGATCTACTCGAAGAATTCTGTGACAGGTACGGTCCGGTGACGGCGAGCCGTCTCATGTTGGGCTTGCCGAAGGACCGCAAACCGACGCGTCGGGAGCTGCTGGACGCGGCGGCCAAGGCGCGATGGGTGCGTTTCACAGTGACCTAAACCATCGGCGTGGCGATGTGATCACACGACGCAAGTCGCCGTGGTTGCATCATTTTGGACGGTCGTCTGTCGTGGGTTTGGCGTATCCTTGCAGGCTGCTTCCATGAGCAAGGAGCGCCATGTCTTCTCACCCCGTTCGTGTTCGGCCCCTGCGTGTCGGGATGCCGGCACGTGTCGCTGCGCCGAACGGCGCCCGGTTGAGGAGGATTCTCCGGTGGGGTGCGCTTGTCGTGTTCGTGCTGCTCACCGGATCCGCTGCACTCATGGCGGTCGGCGCGGTGCGAACCCGACACGGCCTGGTGCTCGTCATTCTTGTGAGCGTCGCCGCCGTGATGGCGGTGACACTGTGGATAATCGGCGTTCGGCGTTACCGGGTCGCCGGTTACGTACTCTCCATTTCCGCGGGTCGCCTGGTGCTCACGTCGTCGGGGCGGCCGATCAGGTCGGTTGAGCTCGCCGGCTCGAGGGCCACCGTTGAGCTGGTCGGCGGTGTGCGCGAACGCTCGGACGTCACCGATGAACCTCTCCTACCCAGGAAACCGGTCGACAGTGACCTGTCCATCGGCGTCGGCGAATACTTCGTGCCGTTGCATCCGGTACTTCGCGTCGAGGACGTCCACAGCGGCGACGTCATCGTCGTCGAGCTGTGCGACGTGGCCGGTCGACGTATGCGAGACCGTGAGCAGTTGGCGATGCTGCGCGACGTCGTGGAAACCGACATCGGGGCCGGACACGCGGCCGGGCAGTTGCGGACCTTGATGCGGTGGCAGCGCCTGCCCCGCATAGTGGACGCGGACCCCGACGCGGTGCCCAGCACGCCCGCAGACCGTCCGGACCACGCACAGGTCTTGCCGACCGTGGTGAGAGCAGGTGTTCCCGCCGCCGAAATCCAGATCGGACCGGGCCCGCGATCACGGGAGTGAACACCACGGTGTGTGCCCCGATGGCGTCGGGCGGTACGACGGCCTTTAGGCTTTCGCAGGTGACGAACTGGGCCGATATGCTTGAATCCACCGCTGTCGTCGACGATCCGTCGGTGGTCGCCTTGAACAAGCCCGCCGGGATCTCGGTGACCGGGGAACGTCACGGCACCGATGTGGTCAGACTCGCCGCAGACGCGGGTGAGAAGCTCTATCCGGTGCACCGCATCGACAAGGCAACGTCCGGTTTGGTTCTGTGCACGCGTGTTCTGTCCGCTCATGGGGACCTGACGCGCCAGTTCCAACGTCGTACGGTCGACAAGACCTATCTGGCGTTGACCCGAACGCGAGGGTTGCCGGACAGCGGTGTCGTTGATCTGCCGTTGTCGCAGGGGAGAAAGAACCGAGTGAGGGTGGCCGCACCGCGTGAGGCGATCACCCGACACGACGACACCTGGACCGTGCCCGACGACGCGATACGGGACGGACGGGTTTACCCGTCACGGACGCGGTTCCGCAAAATATGGCAAAACCGTCACTTCACGTTGCTGGTGGTACAGCCCGTGTCGGGGCGCCGTCACCAGATTCGCGTGCACCTGGCCTGGATCGGGCACCCGGTTTACGGCGACCCGTTGTTCGACCCGGACACGTCCGACCGGTTGGCATTGCACTCGTGGCGGCTTGCACTGGACGCGACCTGGCGCACCGGTGAACGTGCGGAACTGGTTGCCGAACCCGGCGCCGACTTCTGGGAGCCGGCCGAGGGCATCGATGTGCCCACTGTCCTAAAGTTGGCTTCCCCCGACGACCGAGAACGTCCGGACGCCCCGTAACGACACGGCGGATTTCCCGCGAGCCATGGCGAACAGTTCGTCTCGTTGACGTCGCACGAAGTTCGCGTCGACGACCGCGCCGTGCCCGGGGACGACCGGCCCGGACATGTCGGGGAGCAACGTGTCCAAGGCATTGACCCAACCGTCTAGGTCGGCACCTGCGGTGTCGGGTGGAGCACCCTCCTCGACGAGGTCGCCGGCCAGCACGACATCGTCGGCGACGACGACGAGGTCGCCTGGCGTGTGAGCCGGTCCCAGGTGTCGTACCCGAGCGACGCGGCCCCCCAACGGAATGTCCACCTGCGTCTCCACCGGACGGTTCGGCACGAGCGTCTCGGTGTCACGGACCTCGTCGGCGATGTCGGGGGCGACCCGTAGACACAGCCGGTAGGCGTCGGCCCGTACGTCGGCGGCTCGGTAAGCCAGTTCGTCGATCACCGTCGGATGCGCGAAGAAGTCGGTCAACCCGAGACGGCAGGACAGTGCGGCGTTGCCGAAGGTGTGGTCGAAGTGGACATGGGTGTTGACGACGATCACCGGCAGGTGGGTGACGGCGCGCACTGCATCGGCCAGAGCGATGGCCTGCGACGAACACGACAAGGTGTCGACCAGCAACGCGTGCTCCTCTCCGAGGACCAACGTGCTGTTGACGTCCAACACGGGGTGACGTAGGACGTGGACGCCGTCGCTCACCGATACAAAGGAGATCACCGAGCCAAGCCTAGAGACGAAGCAGCGCAAGGTGTCACCGACCGGCCCCGGAGCGGGGGTGGCGCTGCTCACGGTGTGTTGTGGTGACTGTATGTCACAGCCGGGCCCTAGGGTGGTCGCTGTTCGGAACACACCGACCCGGAGGGACGCGTCCATGGTGATCGTTGCAGGTAGTATCCACGTTACGAATCGGGAGGAGTACCTGCGCGGTTGCGTTGCGATCGTTGATGCGGCGCGCGCGGCGCGCGGATGCCTGGACTTCGCATTGTCGCCGGATGTGACCGAGAGCACTCGCATCAACGTTTACGAACGATGGGAATCCGACGAGGACCTGGAACGTTTCCGCGGTTCCGGCCCGGAATCGGAGCAACAGACCCAAATCCTCGATGCCGACATTCGGAAGTACCGCATTTCCGCGGTGGAAGCGCCGTGACGATTCGGCCGGGATGATCTGCCATCCCACACCGTCCGTCTCGATCGTGCCGCGTCCGTACACGTATGGCCCGCCTATGGTCTCCGCTTGTAATCTTCCGCGCATGCCCCGAAAAATTCACCGGTTTGTCGTCGCGCTGATCGCCCTGTTGACCGCCCTCGGATTGGCGGTGGGTCTCGGTCAGTCCGCGCACGCGGAGGTTGGTGCCGAGGTGGCCGCGAAACTTCGTGTCGTCACCGCCAACGTCAACTTCGGAAACGGGCCCGCCAAGGTTCGTGAAGACATCAAACGCTACCGCCCCAAGGCCGATGTCATTCTGTTTCAAGAGGTCAAGAACGTCGACTTGAAGAATTTTTTCAATCTCGACAACTGGAAGGTACTGCAGAACACCTCAAGTAAGGCCAAAGCCGGCAGCGCCGTGGTGTATCGGAAGTCGGTCGTGAGCAAACAGGTGAACAGAGGGCTGCATATCGGCACCCGCCCGCATGGCAAGGACATGCTGACGCGGTGGATCAACTGGGTCGACGTCAAGCTCGTCAACGGCACCGTGGTGCGGTTGGCTTCGCTCCATATGCCTCCGGCGCGTTATCCCGGTCTTCAGGACAACATGGTGCGCAATACCGTCGACTTCATCAAGAAATCGCCGCACCCGGTGCTCGTCGGAGGCGATTGGAATTTCAAGGTCAACAACGACCCGAAGAACATCACCGGTAAGACCGGCCTCAAGGCACGAGGAAAAGGCATCGACGGCTTCTATTTCGCCGCGAAGACCGTGAAATTCGTCAACATCAAAAGGCTCGCCAAAGGCAACAGTGACCACCACCCGGTGAGGATGGTCGTCAAGGTCGGTTGAACGTCGGCGGACGTTGAAAGTCGGCCCGTCGACGGGTGACGTCGTGTATCGGTCACGGCCGAGAGGACGACGTCGTCCGCAGAGGCGTTGCACTCGTCGTTGCGGTGTCTTGCCACGGAGTGGATGTCCCGATGCGGACGGGCGACGACGGCCCCGTACGGCCCGACCACGGACAGGGGCCGTTTCACAAACACATCCGTCACCGCATCCCGGATACGTGCTCCTCGGTGTCGAAGGCGCTTGCGGATGTCGGCACGGCGGCGATGTTGCTTCCACGGCGGAGGCCGGTGTGGACGGTCTAAGAAGTGCGGTCGTCTACCCTCGGTGGTATGGGCGATTCGTTGAGGCGACAACAAGAGTTGATCAAGCGCGCCCGTGAGGTTCTCGAAGCCGACGCACGAGTCCTGGCGGCCCATTTGATCGGGAGCCACGCGGCGGGCGTCGCCGACGACTACAGCGACGTCGACGTCCACTGCGTTGTAGCCGACGCCGAGGTTGACGCTTTCCTGGCCGACGCCGACCGTCTGCTGCGTGACATCGCGGGCCCGTTGGTGCTGGTCGACGCGATCCCCGGGGTGTCGGGGGTGCTTGCCGTCTCCGCCGACTGGCAGCACATCGACCTCGTGGTTCATACGGAAACCGAATACGACCCCGCTCGATACGAAGCGGTTGCGCCGATGTTCGACCGGACCGGCTCCCTCCTGCGCGAGACGACTGCACCGGACCGGGTCCGACAGCCGATCGTGTTCCCGATCGATGCGGTCAACCTGTTCTTTTACTTCCTCGGCAAACTGGTGACCGTTCTGGGCCGCGACGAACTGGTGGTCGCGCACAGCGGCATCGTCGCGTCCCGTGGACAGCTCGTCAAGCTCATGTACGCGGAGAGCGGTATTCGAGCCGTCGGTGGTGTCAAACGGCTCAACCCGTTTTTGAGTCACGAACAGAGGGCGGTTTTGGAGGCGATCCCGGCGGCGGGCGCCGACCGCAACGAGATCATCGAAGCCAACCGGTACATGACCGCGAGGTTCATCGAGCGTGGGAAACGGTTGGCGGAGAAGACCGGTGCGGCGTGGCCTCAGGGACTGCAGGATGCGACGTTGGCCCATCTGCACCGTCACCTGGACGTGGACTTTTCGCCGACCGCCGACGCGGGAATCCGACCCGCCGTATGAGGACGCCGTCCCGGTCGGCGCAGACCCGGCATGTGTCTCGGCTGAAACCTCATGTACTCTTATTGACGTTCCAACAAAGGCTCCCGTCGTCTAGTGGCCTAGGACGCCGCCCTCTCAAGGCGGTAACGGCGGTTCGAATCCGCTCGGGAGTACCAGGTATCACCCCAGCTAGACCGGCACATAAGTGCCGGTCTACTTTGGTCTTTTGGGTGGCCGTGGTGGCACGATGGTGGCATCAACGATCGGCATTTTCCGTGCTGAAGCCTCAGAGATCGGCACACAAATCCATCCGAACGGCTGAGTCCTGGTGGATACGCCCCCCTTGACGCAGCGGGCGATCTGGTCAATGGGCTGATCACGGTGAAGGTCGACCACGAACGGATTCACTTGAATTGGTCGCTGCCCCTCCGTGGCGTGCGTGGGTCGCATGCGTGATGATGTTGTTGTGTCGCACCGGTTGCTGTCGATGGTGCGCAGTGGGTTGGATTGTTCCAACGGGATCTGGGCGGGACATTCAACGCCGCTTGTAGTCGGGTGACCTCGTGAAGGAGTTTTGTGAGTACCCTCGGTAATTTCATATGGTCGATCGCGGATCAACTTCGGGGCCCGTACCGTCCCAACCAGTACGGCAACGTGGTTCTCCCATTGACGATTCTGCGTCGTCTCGATTGCATCCTCGAGTCGGACCGTGAGACGGTGCGTGAGCTGGCGGGGAAGTTCGATAATCCGAATCGGCTGCGGATCGAGGTGAAGAAGGCGACGGGGAGATCGTTTTACAACACCTCGCACTACTCTTTCGCGAACCTGTTGGAGGACGCCGATGGGTTGGCGGACAACTTGGGCGATTACATCGACCGGTTTTCACCGGATGTCGATGTGTTCGAGTACTTCGACTTCAAGAAGGAGATCCTCGCGCTGGAGAAGGCGGAGCTTCTTCGCGAGGTTATCTCATCCTTCCGAGCTGTTGACTTGCATCCGAATGTCGTCTCCAACGCTGACATGGGGGATGCGTTTGAGTACATCATCCGTAAGTTCAACGAGGCAGCGAACGAGACCTCAGGGGACCACTACACCCCACGTGACGCGATCCGGCTGCTCGTCGACTTGCTTTTCGCGGAGAAGGACGCCGATCTGTCTGAGGCTGACATCGTCCGCACGCTGTACGACCCAACAGCTGGAACCGGTGGCATGCTCGCCCTGGCCGAGGAGCACCTACTCGCACAAAACCCGACGCCCGTCTGAATCTGTATGGCCAGGAGTACAACCCGCAGTCGTACGCGATCTGCAAATCCGACCTGCTAGCCAAGGGCCACGACGCAACCAACATCGCCTTCGGGAACACGCTGACCGATGACGCGTTCAAGGGCCGCCAGTTCGACTTCTGCATGTCCAATCCGCCCTACGGCGTCGACTGGAAGCAATACGCCAAGGCAGTCAAAGACGAGAGAGAGCAGGCTGGCCCGTATGGTCGCTTCGCGCCAGGTCTCCCGTCGACGTCGGACGGGCAAATGCTGTTCCTGCTCCACTTGGCCCACAAGATGCGCGCCCCAGAGGATGGCGGCGGTCGGGTCGGGATCGTCATGAACGGATCGCCGTTGTTCAACGGCGCCGCGGAGTCTGGACCCTCCAACATTCGAAAGTGGTTGTTGGAGAACGACCTAGTCGATGCGATCGTCGCGCTGCCGACGAACATGTTCTTCAACACCGGCATCGCCACCTATATCTGGATTCTCGACAACACCAAACACCCCGATCGCAAGGGCTTCGTCCAGCTCATCGACGGCACCTCGTTCTGGACCAAGATGCGCAAAAACCTCGGCTCCAAGGGCCGCGAGATCAGCGACACCGACCGCGCCACGGTCGTGAAGCTATACGCCGACTTCACCGACGCCGACCCCGACTACTCCAAAGTGCTACGCAACGACGACTTCGGATACTGGACCATCACCGTCGAACGCCCACTCCTCGACGAGAACGGCAACCCTGTCGTCGACCGGAAAGGCAAACCCAAGCCGGACACGAAGAAACGCGACACCGAGAACGTCCCGTTCACCTACGGCGGCTCGACCACTGGTGCTGCGGGAAAAACCGAGGTGATCCAGGCGTACTTCGACGCCGAGGTGAAACCACACGTACCCGACGCTTGGATCAACTGGGCCAAAGTCAAAACCGGCTACGAAATCCCCTTCACCCGCCACTTCTATAAATACATCCCACCCCGTCCTCTCGCCGAGATCGACGCCGACCTAGAGAAACAGGTCGCCAAGATCCTCGACCTTCTGCGGGAGGTGGAGTCGTGACTTGGCGCCGAATGCCAATCAAACGTTTGGGCAACGTCTCTCTTGGAAAAATGATTCAGCCGGAGCCAAAATCGGAGTCAGATGTGGCGGCGCAGTACCTGCGTGCCGCGCATGTGCAACCGAACGGTCGAATTATCGACGTTGATGACAAGACGATGTGGTTCAACGAGAAGGAGCTGAAACTACACGATCTCCGAGCGGGAGATGTCGTAGTGGTCGAGGGCGGGGCTGGTTATGGACGATCAGCGGTTCTTCGGTCCGATCTTGAGGGGTGGGGCTTTCAAAACTCTATTGTCCGAGTGCGTCCACAAGAGTCGTATTCGATTGGTAGATTCCTTGACTATGCACTCCAATCTGCCCTTTCCTCAGGGGAGATTGAAGTGGCTTGTTTCACAGCGACGATCCCGCATTTTACTGCGGACAAGGTTGGAGCGTTTCGAGTGCCTGCGCCGCCCTTGGGGGAACAGCAGGCCATCGCCAACTACCTCGATCGTGAGACCGCTCGAATCGATACGCTCATCGAGGAGCAACAGGGCCTGATCGAGATGCTCCGTGAAAGGCGTCGCGCGGTCGTTTCCGAGCTGCTGGGATGTCGAGTTGGCAACGGAACGCGGATGAAGTGGCTCGTTGATGAACTGGACTGCCGAGCAGGAGCGGAGGCGGACAATCTGCCGTTGATGTCAGTTTCCATTTCTTGGGGAGTACGTCGTCGTGATGAAGCCATCCAGGATGAGAGCAGGGCCGACGACTTCTCTAACTACAAGATTTGCCGGAAGGGTGACTTGGTCATTAACCGGATGCGCGCGTTCCAGGGCCAGGGCTTGTTCGTGTTTAGGTTTTGTCTGGTTTGTTGGTGAGGCCGTGTAGGTGGAGGGGGCGGGTCCAGTTTCGTCCTGTGTGGCGTA
>DXGR01000049.1 GCA_019113825.1 Candidatus Stackebrandtia excrementipullorum
AGGTTGTACCCTGCGACGACCCAGTGCAGAGGCGACCCCGAGGTGTCGAGATCGCGGCCGATGCTCGGTAGAGCGACCGCCGTTCCGGAGATCGACATCGCGACGAGCACGACGCCGATGAGTACGACCGGCAGCGTGAGTGGCGATGGCCGGACCGGAGCAGGAGCGGCGGTGGAGACGGTGACGTTCATATCTTTGCTTTCTCTGGTGGAGAACAGAACACCGCATAGCCCATCACCTCAACCAAAGTTGAGGTCAAGTTCCCGATGGGCCCTGTCACACTCGCCGCACATACCCTCGATCCGGCCCCTAGCCGCTGTCAACCTCGGTCAGCTGCGCCGTGTCCGCTCTGCGAGCGAGTCAACTGGAAGAAGTCGACTCCAGATCAGGAACTGAGGGACGTGGCCTTTGCCCGTCGTGAGTGGGCGAGGTCGGGCCTTGAGGCCCCCGGTCTCAAGGATCGGCCGGCCCACCGCAGTCCGAAGCGGACAAGCAGATCGAAACTACCCAGCCAACCAATCCGGTCAAGCCACTAGAAGCCCCGAACGAAAAAGGTCCGCGCATACGTGCATGCGCGGACCGGTGACGAAACCGTTCGGTCACCGCGCGCGGCGGGACCGACGGCGAGCGTTCAGGAACGCCATTTGATGCTGCACCCCATGGAGGGGCGATGCGGCTCGGGAACCGGCTCTCCGACGACGACCGATGCGACCGCAGCGCGCATGAGGTCGCCGGTCACCGGGACACCGTTACCGGGCGTCGAACCGTCGAACGCGCCTCGGTACGCCAGTAGCCGGTCGGGACCGTACAGGAAGAAGTCCGGTGTACAGACGGCTTTGTAGGCACGAGCGACCGCCTGGTCCGCGTCCACCAGGTAGGGGAATGCCCAGCTTGCCCGAACCGCCTGCTCGGCGAGCTTCTCCGGAGTGTCGTCGGGGTACCCCTCGGCGTCGTTGGCGCATACGGCGACCACGTCCAGGTTTTCGGCCGCGGCGGCGAACTCACCGAAGCGGTCCTCGATGTGCTTGACGTATGGACAGTGATTGCACACGAACGCCACCAACAACGCCGGCGCCGTGAACTCCGCCAGCGAACGCACGTTTCCGCGCAGATCGGGCAGGGAGAAATCTGGTGCGGGTGTGCCCAACGGCACCATCGTCGATTCCAACGCCATGTCGGTAGCCCCTTTCGTCACCGGGCCCACCGGGACCCGGCGCATTGACCTCGGTTGCGCGCATTGCTATCACAACGGCGTCATCCCGCCGGAACGGGTATGTTCGCGCGACCGTCTTCGTCGGGCATGTGCCCCGCCCGTCACCGTGGTTTCGGCGAACGTGATTAGCGTTATTGCCACCGGCTGCTAATGCGACTACATTGCAATAGGCGTTTTTCGGGCCGACGAAGTGGAGTGGACAGTTGGCAGATCTCGCGGTGCGAGTCGAACCCGGCGATCGACTCGGCATCCGCAGACGACAACGCCGCAGTGCCCTGTGGATCATCGGTCTGACCGTGACGTTGATCGTCAGCGCGATCGTCACCATAGGCATCGGCCCCGTCGGCATCTCCCCCGACGTCGTCCTCGCGGTGACAGGACACCATCTGCTCGACATCCCCGCCGACGTCTCGTGGGAACGGTCCGACGACTCCATCGTGTGGAACGTGCGTATCCCGCGAGTTCTGTTGGGCGTCGCCGTGGGCGCGGGCCTGGCGGTATGCGGAGCGGTGCTGCAGGCGATGGTCCGCAACATGCTCGCCGACCCGTACATCCTCGGTATCTCCGGCGGTGCCTCCACCGGGGCCGCCGGCGCGATCCTCTTCGGACTGGGCGCCGGAATCGGACAGAATGCTCTGCCCGTCAGCGCTTTTCTCGGTGCCCTGGCGGCGTCCCTTCTGGTCTTCTTTATCGCCCGCGCCGGCGGACGGATCACCTCGTTGCGACTCCTACTGTCGGGGGTCGCCGTCGGGTACGCGCTATCGGCGGTCACCAGCTTCATCATCTTCGCCTCCGACTCCGCCGAAGGCTCCCGGTCCGTGATGTTCTGGCTGCTGGGGTCGCTCAGTCTCGCCCGCTGGAACCTCCTACTCGGTGTCGTCTTCGCCGTCGTCGGTCTCACCATGGCCGTGTTCATCCTATGGGGACGACGCCTGGACGCGCTGGCCATCGGCGACGAAACCGCGCTCACCCTCGGCGTCTCCCCGACCCGGACGCGAGTGATCCTGCTGGTCGTCGTGTCGCTGGCCACCGGCGCGGTCGTTGCCGCCAGCGGCGCCATCGGGTTCGTCGGCCTCGTCATCCCGCACGTCGCCCGGCGACTGGTGGGAGCCGTGCACAGCCACATGATCCCCGTGGCCGCTCTGCTGGGCGCGACCTTTCTGGTGTGGGCCGATGCGTTGGCACGCACCATGATGCAACCTCGAGAACTCCCCATTGGAATTATCACCGCGATGGTCGGTGCACCGTTTCTGTTGATCCTCGTACGCCGCATGTACGCCCGCGGTGACTGACATGCCCGCTATTTCCCCGAAAAGGACCGCCATGCATCGACGAGTACTCGCCACCCTCGCCATCACCGCGCTCACCATGACGGCAGGGTGCACGAGCGCCGACCGCGCCGACTCCGGCGGCGACGGGACTCATCCTCTCACCGTGGAAAACTGCGGCACCGACGTCGTGTTCGAGAGCCCGCCCGAACGCGTCGTCCTCCTGGAGAGCGCTCCGATCACGATTCTCGACGAACTGGACCTGTTGGACCGCGTCGTCTCACGTGCCGGAACCTTCACGTCGGAGTACTACTCCGACGACCTCAACTCCCGAATCGACGAGATCCCGGTCCTGTCCGAGGACATCGACGCCAGCGGGCATCTGGTTCTGTCGCAGGAGGTCGTCATCGCCGAACAACCGGACCTCGTCTTGGGTCTGCCCGACGGCATGACCCGAGAGGGGCTCGCCGACTCCGGTGCGAACGTTCTCGTTCAAAGCGTCTACTGTCCCGACGTCGAACCGACCACCTTTGACACCCTGTACGAGCAGATCCAGATGTACGGCACGGTTTTCGACCGGCACCGCGAGGCCGACGAGCTCATCGCATCGCTACAGGACCGCGTTTCGGCCGTCACCGACGCGACCGCCGACGCACCCGAACGAACCGCCGCCGTCCTCTATCCGTCCATCGGAGGCGGGCCGCTGTACACGTACGGAAGCGCGTCCATGGCACAGCCGCAGCTCGACGCGGCCGGGTTCGTCAACGTCTTCGAAGAGTCCGCGGAGAGAGTGTTCGAAGTCAGCATCGAGGAGCTCATCGACCGTGACCCGGACGTCCTGATCCTGTTGGGCCAAGGTGATGTGACCGGCCTGGAAAACGAGATCACGTCACTGCCCGGGTCGCACTCGCTTCGGGCTCTGGCCGACGACAACGTGTTGATCCAACTGTTCAACTTCACCGAACCGCCCAGCCCACTGTCGGTCGTCGGGCTCGAACGCATCGTCGAACGGTTCGGCACGGGGGGATAGACCATGCTGGAAGGACACGGCATCGGGCACGTCTACGGCCGGACACCGGTTCTGGACAACGTCACGATGCACGCCGGCGACAGTGAGATCGTCGGGTTGATCGGCCCCAACGGAAGCGGCAAGACGACGCTACTGCGGACGCTGTACGGTTCCCTGACCCCGACACGGGGCACGGTCACCCTCGACGGTCAACCGCTGTCGGGCTTCAAACGGCCTGAACTGGCGCGCCTACTCGCCGTCGTGG
Organism: Candidatus Stackebrandtia excrementipullorum; assembly: GCA_019113825.1. Classification (GTDB taxonomy): domain Bacteria; phylum Actinomycetota; class Actinomycetes; order Mycobacteriales; family Micromonosporaceae; genus Stackebrandtia; species Stackebrandtia excrementipullorum. The sequence goes on from DXGR01000049.1 coordinate 3,756, forward strand.
TGCAGGAGAGCAGCGGCGAGATGCCGTTGACCGTCGCCGACACCGTCATGTTGGGCCGCACGCCGCATCTGGGGACCTTCCAACGGCGTGGTGCCGACGATCTCGACATCGCCGCCGACGCTTTGGAGCGGGTCGGTGCCGTACACCTGGCGGCACGGCCGTTTTCGGCGCTGTCGGGCGGGGAGCGACAACGCGTCCTCATCGCGCGGGCCCTCGCCCAACGCGCCGAGTACCTACTGATGGACGAACCGACCAACCACCTCGACATCCACTTTCAACACGAGGTTCTACACCTGGTGAAAGAACTGGGTGTCACCACGATCATCGTGTTGCACGATCTGAATCTCGCGGCGCGCTACTGCGACCGCCTCGTACTGCTGCACGAGGGTCGCATGCGGGCCGAGGGAACACCGGCAGATGTTCTCGTCCCGTCGGTGTTGGAACCGGTGTACCACATCGCCATCGAGCCGACCACCGCCGACGACGGCGAACGACAACTTCTGTTCCGTCCTGCGACGGACGCACCTTTGAGGAGACAGTTGGCATGACCGACAACACTCAAACCCGGGTCACCGGCTACTGGAACAGGTATGCCCGGGAGTATGACGCCAATCAGCTTGAGCGGCAACAACATTCTGAGGTCGTCGCGGCATGGTCGCGAGTGTGGGATGCGGCTCTCCCCGACGCCCCGTCCACCGTACTCGACGTGGGTACCGGCAGCGGTAACGTGGCGTTGTTGTTGGCCGACATGGGATACCGCGTGACCGGTGTCGATTTGGCCGAGAACATGCTCGCGGAGGCTCGTCGCAAAAGTGGAGACAACGCGCCGGTCTTCACGTTGGCCGACGCCACGTCGCCACCGTTCGAGGACGCATCGTTCGACGCGATCACCGCACGCTACGCACTGTGGACCTTGAAGGACCCGGTGACGGCTTTTCGACGGTGGATCGCGCTGCTGCGGCCCGGTGGTATCCTCGTGGCCGTCGACGCGTTGTGGTTTCCGGAGGGGATATCGGACGCCGAACCGACTACGGACCGTCAAGCCGACTTCCAGAAGGCCTACTCCGAGAGTGTCCTACACGACATGCCATTGGCACAGTCCATCGACATACATGACACCGCCAGGCTTTTGAAACAGGCCGGATTCGTCGACGTCGTCGTCGACGAACTACCGGAGCTGCTGCAACTCGATCATCGTTACGGTGTCGCCCCGGGGCACCAACCGCGCATGCAGTACCGCATCACGGCCCGGGTGGGCGACATCGTCTAGCCCGAGGACGCCTCGTTGTCTCCCGGCACAGTCGGTTGACGTGTCGGGGGCACCGAGCACGGTCTAAAACCACCCGGTTTGGTGCCGGGCGACCGCACTAAAGCGGACCGTGGGCCCGTGCGGGGGCAGGCGGCCGCCGTGAAAAGCCGTGGTTAGCGACCGGACCAATCCGCCACAACCACGGCCCGGCGGCGGACACGAGGACGTCGGGACGCCCGCCGCGCCATGCCGTCCGTTCACGAACACATCCCAAGAACCGCATGTGCACACGAACGAGACGCACCCGGCACCGCTCACGGCCAGAGAGACGAGACCGCGCATGAGCATTCGAGTGTGGACTCAGAAGGTGGCACGGTTTCGATAAAGCCACGGGGCGCAGGCTTTGGCGTCGCTATGTCGCACAATGGAGAGGTCTACCCGGCCTTCGACGCCGCGGGGTGCGCTCCGACACCCGAGCAACGAGACATCGGCCTTACAGCGAATCGGCCACCGTTCTGAAGCCTATGTCGTCATCACACGTCGTTGGCGCCGCATCGTTGACGGCCGCGCCGGCCGCCTGCGCAAAAGGACTGGTAAAGGCAGACCCCTTAAGGACATACCGCCCGTTACCCGTGTCGGTGGAACACCACTCCCACACGTTCCCCGCCAGGTCGTAAACACCGTACTCACTGGTTCCGCTGTGGTAGCGGTAAACCGGTGTCGTGCTTCCGATGCGGGATTGACGCACGTTGCACTTCGCCGCGGTCGGCTGATCCCCCCACGGGTACGCGTTGCCCGATTCGCCACGTGCGCTCTTCTCCCACTGATAACACGTCGGCAATTGTTTCTGTGCCCACGTCGCGTACGCGACCGCGTCGGAGTACGTCACGTAGACGACCGGATGGTTTTCCAAGCCCGCCGGGACGCACTCGTCGATCCAATGTCTCGGAACGTGATGTCCGGTGGCGGACACGAAGTCCATGTACTCCGCATTGGTCACCGGCGTCACATCTACATAGAACTCATCCATCCATTGGACCCGATTGTCCGTACCGCACAGATAGTCGCCGGCACCCACCTTGACCATCGCCTTGCCGTCCACGGGATGCCAGACCGTCGCCACGTCGTCCAGCGGAACCCGGTCCAGCCCGGACAGTCGGCCTTTAAAACGCCGTTGTGCGTCGCCTCCGGCAGTCGCCAGGCACGCGTCCAGAATCGCCTGACTCTCGTAACGGGGAACGATCGTGTCTCCACTTCGTTCCCAATACGACACCGTGCGCTCGGCGACCCCAAGATGTCGTGCAAACTCACGCAGGCTCATACGCAAAGCCTGCCGCAACAGGGCCGCCTCTCGACCGGTCCAACTATCCACGGTCACAACCGCCATGACTGTCCTTTCGAGTTACGCAGACACAACCGTACTGAGACGCCCACGCAACGCAAGCACCCCGGTCGCACATATCGATCGACGGTCCCGGTACTACATCTTTTTAGGCCCCGCCAAAGGATCTGGAGCAACTGCGACAGAACTGCAGCACTTCTACAGCGGCGACATCTTGCCACGCTCAGACAACGGCCCGTAACGTTCAACCGGCCGATGACTCCACACAGCTACGCCCCGAAAGGTTTCCGTGCATGGCAAGAGACGCCTTGCCATTGGCGGACCAGCTTTTCCTGGCAGCAGTGGATCCGCGATCAGGCCACCTCGCCATCGATCAGGAGATACTCGGCGTCGGCCTGACCGCGATCTTTCTCGCACAACTCGAGTACGAGAAGTACATTGTGATCTCCAGCGACCTGATTCGGCAGGCCGGCCCCCGTCCACGTCCCCACATGACCGACGGCGGCGTGTCCATTGCCGACATGGTGTTGCGCCAGATCGCCGAGGAACCCACCACCTGGGACGCCTCTGTATGGCTACGATTCTGGGCTTCCGACGGCATCACCGACCGCGTCGCCGAGCGACTCGTCTCCCTCGGTGTTCTGCAACCCCTCACCCGACGCGGGCTCTTGAATCGTCGACCCGTCTACCGAACCGTCAAGGAATCCGATCAATGGTGGTGGCGGTCCCGGCTGCGCATGTTTCTCACCGAACCCGGCCGCTACACCCCCACCTACATGGACCTTCTCATGCTCGGCCTCGGTGACGCCATCGGACTACGCAGCATCCTGCTCGCCGACGCACCCGCCGGAGCCAAGGAAACCCTGGACGAGACACGGCGTCTACCCGGCTCACTCGGTCTCCTGGTGCGACACGCACACGTTGTCGCCGCCGATGCCGCGCTGAGCTGAACACCCCACATCAAGGAGCAACATGTCGACAGTTCCACCCCCCACACAGGCGAGCCCCAGACCGCCACAAAGGACGAGCCTGGTCGAGTCCCGTTTGGCGGCCAATCGCCTGGGAGCAGGCGCCATCGTTCTCTTCATCGCCGCCGCCGCGACCCCGCTGACCGTCGTCGCCGGGGTGGCCACCACCGGCTGGGCCATGACCGGTCTCATCGCCCTACCCGTCGCCTTCGCCGTGGTCGCCGCAGTACTGGCGATCTTCTCGGCCGGCTACGTCACCATGGCCGCGAAACTGCCACACGCCGGAGCCTTCTATGCCTTCATCGCCGCAGGAATCGGGCGCGCACCGGCGGTCGGCGGAGCCTGGATAGCACTCGCCGCCTACACCGCGCTCCAAGTCGGACTGTACGGACTGCTCGGAATTTCGGCGCAACCCCTGTTGGCCCAGATCGGTATCGACGTCGCATGGTGGGTACCGGCACTGGTGTGTTGGGCACTCGTGGCGTTGCTGGGCATTCAATCGGTGAACCTCAACAGGACCGCACTGTTCATTCTGCTCACCGCCGAAGTCGCCATCATCGTCGTCTACACGATCGCCAACTTCATCAACCCGTCCTCCGCCGGCTACCAGTGGACCGCCCTCGATCCCTCACACCTCATCGGCCCCGGGGCCGGAGCGCTTCTGTGCCTGGCGGTTCTCGGCTTCATCGGATTCGAAGCGGGCGTCGTCTACTCCGAAGAGTCCAAAGAGCCCGGAAAAACCGTACGGCGCGCCACCACCCTCGCCGTCGCGGGCCTTGGACTCCTGTACGTCACCGCCATCCTGTCCGTCACCATCGCGGTCGGACCGGACAACATCATCGCCGCCGCGCGTGAACAGGACATAGGGCTGCTCTTCAACCTCGCCGCGGCCGGCCTCGGACCGGCGTGGGCCGATGTCGGCCTGATCCTGTTGGTCACCAGCGTCGTGGCCGCCGGCATCGCGTTTCACAACACCGTCGCCCGGTACATCTTCGCGCTCGGACGAGAAGCCCTGCTGCCTCGCGCGTTGGGACGGACCTCCCGGAAACGCTCACCCCGCGCGGCATCGGTGACGCAAAGCGTCACCGGGCTCATCGTCATCGTCGGTTTTGCGGTCCTCGGTCTCGACCCGTTGGTGTACCTGTTCTTCTACGGCGGCACCACCGGCGGGCTCGGTATTCTCATGCTCCTCGCGTTCACCGCGGTCGCCATCGTCGCCTATTTCAACCGAAGTCCCGACCAGATCGAGGCCGCCGGCGCATGGCGCACCCGTGTGGCTCCGGTCCTCGCGCTGCTGCTCATGGCCATCATGCTGGGACTGGCCGTGTTCAACTTCGCCGACCTGTTGGGAACACCACCGGGATCACCACTGCCCTACATCATTCCGGCCGTCTACGTTCTTCTGGGCGTCGGCGGAACGCTCTGGGGCATCTGGCTTTCCCGCTCCCGCCCCGACGTTCACCACTCCATCGGGCAAGGCGTCAAGGCCTCTCTGGCCAACCCGAAGTCGTGACGGAAGGACCACAGTGAACTCAATTGACATCACCTCGGTCGGCCGCGACCGGGCCACCGACGTCGCCATGCTCATCGCCACGGCCTTCGCCGACCTCGAAGTGGCGAACTGGCTCGTCGCGGACCGGCGGGAACGAATCCGAGCCCTCGCCGGCCAGTTCGCCATGCTCGTCGAGCACGCGTGCTCGCACGGACACGTACACACCGCCGACGACCCCGACGGTCACACCGTCGCCGCCGCCGTGTGGTTCGACTACACCAAACACGTCCCCGAACCCCCCGGCTACGACGAGCGGCTGCCCGGCATCACGGGCGAACACCTGCCCCGTTTTCAGGCACTCGACGAAGCGATGGCGGCACACCACCCACAGGAACCACACCACCATCTGGCGTTTATCGCCACGCTCCCCACCCACCAGGGGCGCGGCTTGGGTACGGCGTTGATGAATCACCACCACCCGACCCTCGATCGCACCGGCGTCGCCGCCTACCTGGAGGCCTCCAACCTGCGCACGCGCGACCTTTACATCCACCACGGGTACAAAGTGCAAAGCAAGACACTGGCCCTGCCCGAGGGCGGACCCGTCATGTGGCCGATGTGGCGGCCTCCCGGGGGCTAAAACCGTCTGCCCATGTGGCGCCTCGCGGCCTGGTCGACGGCCGCGGTTCGCAAACCGGGTCCGGTAACGCCTGTTCGGACGTGAAACGGGCCGGGTGGTGAGTAACCGCCCGGCCCGTAGACGTGTCCAACCGTTGTGTCAGCCGTGACGTAGATGCGCCAGAAGAAGCCCCACCGGGATACTCACGGCCAGCAACACCAGCATCGCCGCATACGCGTGACGTAGCCGCCGAAACACGCGCAAGCCGCCGGAGGGGGCCGCGGTCGCAGGATGCCGGTACAACTCATACAGGCAACCGACGAGAACCGACAGAAGGACCAGTCCTCCGGCGTCGACCACAAACGGGGCGGCCGCGAGAGTACCCACGACGACAGCGGCGTTCCCGGTATTCCAACCGATCACTTTGGCCGGCCACGACCTCGACGTCGATACAGGATCCAGCAGGGCATCGGCTCGACCGATCGTGTACTGGGCCACCCCACACACCAACACCAGGTAAGCGGCCAACCAGCTCCCCCGATAAAGCTCCAACGGGCCGGTCACCGCCGCCACAAGTCCACCGAGCACGATGAAGCAGGAGCCGATGGGTACCAGCAGACCGGATGCGCGCCGTCGCCTCGAGAGGGAAGCAACGGACGCCGCCTGCGCGGTCACCGCTGCCCCACCCTCGCGACCGTCAACAGAACGATCGAATCCTCGTCGGCCGTCAGCGCGTGCCGCCGCTGAGGAATGGTCACGTGCCCGTCCTGGCCGAGCGTCCATTCCCGGTCACCGGCGCTGAGACGTACGCGACCACGCAACACCTGCAGGAACGCCTCGCCCGGGTTCTCGTGTTCGGACAGTTCACGGCCGGCGAGAAGCACCAACAGAACCTGCGACAGGACACCCTCGGGGGCGGCACGGAACACATGAGTCGCACGGCCACTTTTCGCGTCCCCCGCGCGTGTCAACAGCTCCTCCGACAGGGCCGCCAGGTCGGTTTCGGATGTGCTCATCGGGGTCTCCTTATACAGGCGGTGTGCGGATACGGACGGCTCACGAGCAGACACAGCCAACGATCGTGTGCATTGGCGCAACCGGATGCGTGTACTCGACCCCAGTTTATCCAAGATATTCTTGTAACAATCGAGGGCTCCGGCCACGGAGCTCGCCGCCACACTCCAACAGCGCACAGGCAGACACCGCGCACAACCGCGAAACGGTAACGGTAATATGTGGTCGACGAGGGGCGGTAGCTCAGCTGGTTAGAGCAACGGACTCATAACCCGTCGGTCGCCGGTTCGAGCCCGGCCCGCCCCACCACGGTTGACCTGGGGTTCCACCTATTACAGGTTCGGGATTGCTGTCCGTTTTGTCCGCGGGTGTGCACATGGTGTGCACAGACGTTTTCGCGTAGTTTTGTTTAACGTTTCCTCTGGGCACTATGGACGCTGTTTTGTTGGCGGCGGCGCGTGCCAGTTCGGGGTAAACGTGCTGGTAGGTGTCCCGGGTGAACGCCGCCGTGGCGTGTCCGCATTCTTCTTTGACGATGGTGATGTCGGTTCCGGCGGCGAGCATGAGACTGGCGGCGCCGTGCCGGGTGTCGTGGAGTCGGATCGGTGGCAGCGGCATCGCCAGGGCGATGTTGATGGCGCGTTCGGTGACCTTGTGAGCCTTCATGATCCGTTCCATGCTCCAGCCGTCTTGGAGGAACCGTTTCCGGATGGCGGCATGCCGCGCCAGGAAGCGTTCGAACTTCTGGGATATCCACCCCGGATCCAGGGCGGCACCCGTCGGGTCGGTGAACAGGCGCCCTGACCCGACCCAGCGGCTACCCAGCTCGTGTCGACGATGTTGTTGGTTACGAACATGGAGCGCGAGCACCTGGTTGGTGACCTCGTCGAGGGCGAGGCTGCGTTGGCTGGTGTCGGATTTGGTGTCGTCCCAGTCCTCCCCCGACCAACCATCATCAGCATCGTCTTCTGCGATTCCGGTGTGGGTGTCGAGGATCAGCAACTGCCCGACTGTGGGGTCGAAGTCGTGCTCGGCGACCCCGGCGACTTCGGAACGCCTCAGGGGTTTGTAACAGATCAGATGCCACAGAGCATAGTGATCGTCATCGAGGACAAAGTCGAGAAAGTTTCCCGTCTGGGCGGGTGTCCAGACCATCACCTTCGCCGGTTTCTTACCCGTATCGAGCCAGCTGCGTACGCGCGCGTCGGTCCACACCAGCGGACGACGCTTCCGCGGTTTCGGCAACTCGACGTACTTGGCGGGGTTGTGGCGGAGCTTCTTCTTCCGGATCGCATCATTCAACGCCGTCTTCGCCGTCGTCAACACATGCCTGGCAGTCGCCGCACCATGACTGCGTTTGCTGTTGTTCGACGCCGGTCGAGCTTCCAGCAATCGCCGGTTCGTGACAGGCGCTGCCGGGCGTCGGGTAACGCGTCGTTGGTTGGGGGGGTGTCGTTGTTGCCAGACGGTGCCCTCCGATGCGAGCAGCACCCCAGGCCGCGAGGAGGCAACGCTCAGCAACCGAGGGCCACAGCGGGTCAAAGCTCCTTCGGGCGGGATCGCGCTGCTCCGGCGCCTTCACAGGCTGCGAGCGGCGTGGCGAAACCACCGGCCGTATTACGGGCCTCGCGCGCCGCTGAGCAAGATGAATACCGAACACGACCACTCCCGACACCGTTCGGGAGTCCTTGCCGCCTATCGCCCGGCCCGCAATGAGCGCCCCGTCGTCCGTGCTTGAGATCGGTCCGGGTGCGTAACGGTCATCTTGGTTCGTACGGCTCCGACCAGGCAGAAAGCAAGATGACATGCACCATGCTCATCCATTCCCGACACTGCCTGGGGATCGTGGTCAGTGGTCCCATTCGTCATAGTGACCCGCCGAGCGCACTCGGGAATCGTCCCAGTGCGTAACGGTCATCTCGCTCACCACGGGCGGCCCGGTCGACCCCATCCGACATCTCTTGGGACAGGCCCATGTAACGGCAGCCGCCCAGCCTCCTACGGCACCGCCGTCCATCACTCCGGCATACGTGCGACGCGCAGAACCGGGTCACCTTCCCCGTCGGCCGGTTGCAGGAAGACGAGGTATCCGGAGCCGTGAGCGAGGATCTGCCCGTCACTGTAGATCCACTCGACTTCACCGGTGCGCAGGTCGATGCCTTGCGAGCTGGCCCGAGTCGAGCTGACGAGCCGGTCACCCACGACCGTGTTGACGTCACCGAGTTCGGTTGTGGTCCATAGCTTCTCGTCCGTGGTGATGTCGTGGGCGATCACCGGTTCAGGTTCATCGCTGGGCCATGCCCAGTAGAGCGCGACCCCTGAGGCGAGATACAGCGGCTCACCGCTTTCGGTGGCGGTCCAGGTCGTGTCACCGGTGGTCAGGTCCGCGACGGTTGGTTTGTGGTCGCTGGTCATGCCCAGCAATGTCGAATCGGCGATGTAGGGACCGTGGTAGAGGTTTCCGTACTGCCATGTGCCGTCTTCGTATGGCATCGCCACGTGGGTCAGTGTCCGGGCCGAGTCGCCGGTCTCGACGTCAACGGTCCGCACCTGCACAGCGGTGTCCTCATGCAGTAGCGGCTCGCCGTTGCCCGGCACCGCCGACGACGGCCACTCGACGACGGACCCGTCGGCGGTCAGTGTCGTCTTTGCCTCCAACGGTTCGGAAACCGTCCACAGTTCATCGCCGGTCTCGACGTCCACGGCAACAGTGGAATCGGGCGAACCGGACCCTTCCGATGTCAGGTACACAACGGGCGAATCCACCGCGGACCGCAACCGCGGAGTGACCACACGCGCGCCGGGTGAGTCCACCTGGAGCTCCCCGACAGGAGCGGCGATCGTGGTCTCGTCCTCCGGCGGGTTCGCGAGTTCGCGTTCCCATAGACGGTCACCGGTCTCGGTCGACAGCGCGAACAGGGTGCGCTTCTCATCCGACGACTCGGATTGCTCGGCGGCGACGATCGCGGTCGCCGTCACGTCCACTGTGTCGCCGAAGTGGCCGGATATGTCGTGCTGAAATCGCTCTGTTCCATCGGCGATGTCGAACACGGTGATCGTGTCGTCCTTGTCGACGGCGACGATCGCTTCGTCGACCACCACAGTGGTTCGCGTCTCTTCGGGAAGGCTCCAGAGTTGCCGCCCGGAGTCGAGGGCAAGTACCGAGATCCTGCCCTCGAGATGGTCCACCACGAGAAGATCGTCCTGAATGATCACGTTAACGGCGGGAACGATCGCCTCGGTCAACTCCACGCTCCACACGTCATCCGGGACGGGCGGACTGTCCGTCTCATCTGGAGTGGCCGTGCAACCCGCCACGACGAGGAAGGTGGCAACGCTCACCACGGCGATTGCAGCTGGTCTCACTGGGTTCCTTCCATCAGAGACTGGGGGGTGGGCCAATTGCGCTACCGTCATCTGCGATAGCTGGCCTCGGGTGCCTAAACTCGGCTGGGTTTTCGCGAACAAAGTCAACGTTTGCTTCAAGAAACCGAACTATCTCGTCCTTGCGGAGATCAATGCTACCCGTCAACGCACCAATCGCTCCTTCCATTGAGGCCACCACGTCAGATGGGAACTCACCTCCGAGGTTAGGGTATTGTGAGCTCACTTTGTCCCCTACGCTTATCGAATAGTTCAGGGCCGCAAGCCCGCCAGCACGTGCGCCATCCATACTAATCGACAGCGTCAGAATACTAAAAAACAAGTCACGTTTTGCAGCGGCTCCCGTACTTGCTATATCATGCAAAGCATCACGAGTGGTCACAGCTATCGTCTCTATATCCTCGTACGCTCTTTCATAAAGCTTTCGATGTGCGTCCAATGCGGCCCCCAGCTGTGCAACAACCGCGACCTGGTTTTCTGCAATATCCGCAAACTCCATGAGAAATGATTGGCGGAAATCCCTTGCCGCATCCGACTCCCAATTCTGCAAATCAGAGTATGCAGCCATCGGGTGTGACATGACCTTTCCATCAAGTATTCCTATGGGCACCGATCCCACCTCTGAGCTTACAGGGGCAAGCCTGTTTAGCTCCTTTACGTACTCGACTGCATGCTCAATGTCAGGCCACCCTTGGATATAGTCGCGGTACATGGGAGTGATGTATGAATACTGGTCGGCATAGTCGGATTCCCAGTTCGATTCAGAGTCGAGTGCTACACGAATAGCCACCTCAGCCTCGCACGCCTTTTGTTCAATCTCGCCCGCAACGGCAATGATTCGATCCTTTACCTGGCTCACGCTCGATGCCCCTTGTCACCTCAGTCTGGAATGACGTCGTACCCGGCAGCCTCTTCCAAAGCGGCCTCCGTCGCCTCATCTTTACTCGCCAGTTCAACCGCGTATAGGCGCAAAGCTATACCGGTCGCCCGGCAATTCGATTGCGATTGTTCCAGCATGTCAACAATTTCATCGCGTAGCTCAGCCCAGTGGGGGTGGACCCGCGTCTTAAACAACAGAGGGTCAATTGGCACGGACGCGCTCACCACATCACGAGCCTCCTTGTAATCGTCAGCAAGGACCTCCATAGTTTCCTTCCCGAACTTCCAGATCGTGGTAACTTCCGCTTCAAGCGTCATGACTACTCGCTCCTATCGAACTAGATTGGTCCGCCTTCGAACGGCCGAGGCTTGCTTCCGGTATTCAGAAAAGGCCGCCACCACCGCCGAGTTCAGGTCCTGCTCCAGTTGATGCTCCGAAAGCTTTCTCACCGATTCTGCCCGGAGGTGTACGGCGATTTCACCATCGCCATACACGCCCACAGTGGCGCTCCCCGACTGTCCGGTCGCCTCGATATCTTCGAGATGTTCGAGCAGTTTCGCGTAACCTCGCACCGCTGGCGATGACGTCGGGTCGATTCTTATCCCCCGGCTTTGGATATCACTCAACAGTTTGCTTTGGGACTCCATGAGGCCAGCCTTCGCTGATGTGATCGCCGTTTCGACTGCTCGCGCCAGCGAATCTTCGTTGTGATGCTTGGTCGCGTCTTCTGAGATATGTATTCGATAGTCAACTTGATTTGACTTCGTGACGGCGATTGCGCCGTCGTCGGAAGTGACCTCGATGCGAATGGAGTTCAGTCTGTCGTGGAACGTTTTCATAAGTTGGCTCACGTTGATGAGTTGGAGCAGTCCCGATCGAGATTGATCCGTACTGGAAGCGGGCAGAAAGTTGCTGGTGGTCCGTGCGCCGCACCACCAAGTTATCGTGACCCTGCGCCACTGTCCAGTCGCCAACATCAAGATTGGGCTTCGTTCTGGTCACACTGGGCCGCAAGCTTTCTCCTTCCGCGGCTGCGCACTATGGAGTCACTCTTACCCCCACCCGGGCGGGGCCTGGTTGACCGGCTCGGTCGGGAATTCGGCCAGCAGTGCTCGTAGCCGCCGTGCCGATCGTCCGCGTGCTTCGAGCTCGACCCGGGGCCGCCCATGCGTGTAGATGGTGGCCAGAAAGCTCCCGCTGGGCGTCTCCTGCGTGGTGACGTATTGGATGTCGGCTCGCTGTATCCACTGGGTCGACATTGTGCGCTGCGGTTTGCTGCGCCACTGCTTGAGCTTGCGCCGCCCTGCCGGGAACGGCGCCATGACGAGCCAGGCCAAGGCGATCACGAGCAGGAGGAGCAACAGGATGAAGAGTTCACCTTCGCCGCCGTCAATGTGGCGGTACCAGGGTTCTTTGAAGTTGAGCCGGTCGCGTTTTTTGACGACTTTCACGCGGCGGTCTTCAGACAGGACGCGGACTCGCCGCACGCGCTTTACGCTCATGGCCCGAGGTTATAGCCGTGATTCCAACCATAAAATACCGACAAGTAACCTACGCTGGCGTAGCTTGAATGACGCAAGGGAGGAAGCCATGACCACCACCATCGAAGAAGCAATCAAGCCCCGATTGCGCGGCTGGCTGCACACGGCCGTCTTCCCCGCGTCGGTCATCGGCGGAATCGTGCTCATACTGCTGGCACCCAACACCCCCGGCATCATCGCCGCCAGCGTCTACGCCGTCACATCCGCGCTACTGTTCGGCATCTCCGGCTACTACCACCGCAACACCCACAGCCCCCGCGCCGACGACCTACTGCGCAGGCTCGACCACGCCAACATCTACCTGATCATCGCCGGCACATACACCCCCTTCGCCGTACTCGCCCTTGACGGCGGTGCGCAACTGGCCGTGCTGTTGGTCATCTGGATCGGCGCGACCGCCGGAGTCATCTTCCGCACCCTGTGGATGGGCGCCCCGCGCTGGCTCTACACGTCCCTCTACATCGGCCTAGGCTGGGTCGCGATCTTCTTCGTCCCACAGTTCATCGCCGGTGTCGGTCTCGCGGCGGTCATCCTGGTCTTCGCCGGCGGCATCCTGTACTCGATCGGCGGCGTCGTCTACGGGCTCAAACGCCCCGACCCCTCACCCACCTGGTTCGGCTTCCACGAGGTGTTCCACGCGTTCACCGTCGCCGCATGGATCTGCCAGTACTCGGCCGTGGTCCTGGTCGTACTCGCCGCGGGCTGAATCCAGCCGAGCCCCGCAGTTCGGAGGAGGACGTACTTCACCGCAACATCGGTGGCCCCCAGGTGAAGGCGGATGAGGTGCCTCCCGAACGCGATAATGACTGTTCCTGGCATGGCGTAGCCACCAGACAACCCATATGGCAGATACAGGCTGTTTTCGACCAAACCACGGTCACTGCTTCCTTACTCAGTCCATGTGATTCGTGGATGTCGTCGAGTGTCGAGGCACCACGGTCGATCCGCATCGCCAAACTTCCCACGGGTCTCGCTCGTATCTCGTCCGGGCTGCCTGCAATTGGGATATTCACGACACATCAGATCCATACCCGATCTTTTCCACACAAGGACAAGTCCTTAGTCGGCGTAGCATTCGACGCAGGTTTCGTTTGGTGTGGTGTCGTCACGGGAAATGTAGGGGGCGGCGTAGATGTCAACGTTGGTCTCGTCGAAGTCGGGTGGCGTGATGGCTTCGATCTCGACGGGGTCGGCTGTTCCGGGCGCGACAGAGAATTCGAGAATCTCTGGCCGGTTCTCGGGGATTTCGTCGGAGTCGCGATACTGGCGGTAGTCGAAGGATCCCCAACCGCCGATGATGTCGTCGTTTGAGTCGCGGTAGACCAAACCGAGCGCTCGGACGTCTTTGCTCCCGGAGAAGTGTGAGTAGAGGTCGACGGTGAAGGTGTCTCTGGTCTCGTACTTGTGCTCGAAGGTGGCTGGCTGATGAGAGGTGATGGAGGCATCTATCTCGGCTAGCTCATGGTCACCTGGCGAGCCGTATCCGATGACCGTGACATCAAACTCGACGGTGTGTGTGCGTGCACCAACTGACCCTTCTCGTTCAGAAAATCCCATCCACTTTGTAGTACCACCACCGGCACGTTCTCCGGGGAAGATATAGACCGGCCGCGACCAGGGTGATTGCAAAGTCTGATTCGGGGGGCGTTGTTGCTGGTGGTGGGTGGGGTGAGGTGGGCAACGGAGTCCCTGTATAACGACATTGACCGTCCAAAGTCTCTGTCGTGAGGAACTCCGTTGCGTGTCAATAATTTTATAGACCCTGCTGTGCTGGCGACGTTGCGTACCCGTGTTTCGGGTCTGGTTGATCCTCGGGATAGGCGTGGCCGCCGTCATTCGGTGTACTCGGTAGTAATGATCTGCTTGTGCGCGGTGTTGTGCGGTATGCGGTCGTATGCCGCGATCGGCCACTGGGCGGCTCGGGCTCCACAGGATGTGTTGCGGGCGTTGGAATCTCGAGTGGTGGCTTCGGCTTTTGGCGTTCGGGCCGCTCCCAGCGGCGCTACCATCCGTCGTGTCATCATCGGTTTGGATGCCGGCGGTCTGGCCGGGTTGGGCGCGATCGGGCTCGAGACGGTGACCATGTTGTCGTTGGATGGTAAACGTGCCAAAGGTTCTGGCGATCGGCACACGATGGCCAACCTGGTGGCGGCGATGACACCGGATCGGCGGGTGGTGGCCCAGGTGCGTATCGACGGTGATGGTGATGAGATCGCGGCCGTCCAACAACTGATCACCGGCTTGAACATTAAGAACCGGGTTATCACCGCCGACGCCCTCCACACCCAAAACGACACCGCCGCGGCCATCTCCGCCGCGAAGGGGTTCTACCTGCTGGCGGTCAAAGGCAACCGGAAAAGCCTGTACCGGCAGTTCAAGAACCTACCCTGGGCCCAGATCCCGATCGCATCTAAAACCGTGGAGACCGGTCACGGCCGCGATGAGACCCGCACCATCACAGTAGCCACCATGACCAAGCTGCCGTTTCCCAGCGCCACCCAGGTCATCGCGGTTCGTCGATGGCGACGCAACCGCCGCACCCGAAAGACAAGCTGGGAACTGACCTTCTACATCACCAACATTCCGCCACACCTGTACAACGCCGACGACCTGGCCAGCTTCATCCGATCCCACTGGGGTATCGAGATACTCCACCACATCCGCGACACCACCTTCGACGAAGACCGTAGCCAAATCCGAGCAGGCGCCGGACCACAGAACATGGCCAGCCTACGAAACATCACCATCGGCCTACTATCCATGATGGGCATCAACACCATCGCCAAAACCCTCCGCGACAACCACCTACTCGCCTACACCCAACCACTCCAGATCCTCGGACTAACTCAGTGACCAGGCCAAACACAAACCCAACCCGACTTTGCAACACCCCTGGTCAAGCTCCACTTCCAGGGTTTGGGTTGCACCGTAACCAGGCCGGCGGCGCGCATGAGTTTACGCACCAGCTCCGGTGAACACTCCACACCCGACCGAGCAAGGACAGCGTGGACGCGCCGGTACCCGTAGGTGCGGTGATTATGTTCGAAGACCGCGGTAATCATCTGCGTCAATCCGGCTCGACGTTGGTGAGTGGCCGATTCGGTCCGGCCACGCCATGCGTAGAACCCTGACCGTGACACGTTCAACCAATCACACATTTTTTGAACCGCGAATTCTTCCTTCTCACCATCAATGAACTCGTACTTCGAGGCTACTGATGCTCGCGCGCAAAGAAGGCTGCTGATTTTCCCAGGAATCTGGTCTTCTCACGCAGCTCAATGTTCTCGCGTTCGAGTTCCCGCAGCCGGGCACGCTCGTTCATCGTCAACGGCGGCTCGGAATCGGGAACACGCTGATGATGAGCGTTCACCCAATTCCGCAGAGTCTGCTCATTGAGCCTTTGTCATCGTGGGTGGGTTGTGTTGGGGTGCAAGGGGTTTGGGCTGGTTAAGGTGTGAGGGGTGTGGCTGGTGGTGTCAGTGTGAAAGCTCCTGGTAGAACAGCGATTGTCGAAGTCGTTG
>DXGR01000009.1 GCA_019113825.1 Candidatus Stackebrandtia excrementipullorum
ACATTGCAGGCACTCGCCGAGGCCAAGGCCATCGACGTCATGCGCCTGCCCGGCGGCGAACACCTCTACCGTCGCTGCTCGTCGGGGCACCACCATCATTTGGTGTGCCGCGACTGCGGAGCCACCGTCGAAGTCGCAGGACCTGCGGTGGAACGGTGGGCGGACTCCGTTGCCGAACAGCACGGTTTCACCGACGTCGCGCACACGCTCGAGATATTCGGGCGTTGTGTCGACTGCACCGCCCGCGCCGCCGCGTAACCGGCGCTTACAGAAACAGTTTTCCAACACCCAACGTCACGAGGGCCGCGACGACCACAACCCGCGCAAGTCTGCTCGCGCGGGCGGTCTGTCGCGGCCACGTCGCATAAACCAGATACGCGCTCGCGCCGGCGAGAACGAGCGTCAACACCGCACCCGCCTTGCCCGGGGTCATCAGTATGGCGATAGTGAGAATCAGAACCGACAGAAACACCGCGACCTTGGGCACTCGTTCAAGCCGACGCAGCAACCGTTCCGGGCCGTCCGGCGTGTGGTCGGAGCTCACGGGGTCCGTCGTACTCGAATTGCTGGTCACTTGGGTTCTCTCAATACGGGTTGGGATGCGGTACGGGCGCAAGCCGCAGCCGGGCGCCGTCTAGCATCAAGCATATGTCGCGCAACGCCGAAACCCGCAGCGTGTTGGTCGTCAACCGATTCCAGGTGCCCGAGGAGGGCGCGGACGTGTTCCGAGACGATGCCCGAGCGGCGCTGACCGCCCTGTCGGCGCGTGAGGGCTTCATCCGCGGTCGATTCGGTGGGAGCCTTGACGAGCCGGGAGAAGCGATCCTGGTGACCGAATGGGAATCCGTGGGCACTTATCGAAGGTCCCTGTCCGCATACGATGTGAAGATGTATGCGACGCCACTCTTGGCTCGTGCCGTACCACAGGCATCGGCCTTCGAGGTCAATCTCTCCGCCGCGGAGGGACTGATCACGGAAACCGACACCGACCGTGCCCCCGGGCTCGGTGAGCGGGAGCGGGAAACACACGAACCGACCGAGACACGATGACCTCGCCGTCTCCGGTTCCCGATCGCCCGGCGCCGCAGTCGTCGACACCGCCGTCCGAGGACCGCATATCGCCGGAGACGGCGCCGACACCTCCCGGTGACGAGGCGCCCGTACCCGTCGCGCCGGTCACGCCACATGGACAGTCCGAGGTCGGGGCCTCTTCACAGGCGGCAACACCTCCCGGCGACCTGCACGGGAGCGACAACGACTCCGCTCTTCCCGATCAGGTGTCGGCTCCCCGGCACCTCGGTACACCGGTGCCGTTCGCCGCGCCTCCCCGCGATCGCGATTCCACCCGGCTGGCCGTGACCATCATCGCGTCGGTGTTCGCGGTCGTTCTGTTGTGCGGCGGCGGTGTCGTCGGTCTTGGCCTGGCGTTGGCGTCCGCCGGTGAAGCCATGGCCACCCAGGCACACGACGCCGCCGACACCTTCATGCAGGACATCGCCGACGAGGACTTCTCCGCCGCCTATGACTCGATGTGTGAACCGCTCAAGGAGGAACTGACCGAGGAGGAGTTCACCGCGGAGTGGGACGCGTTGAACATCGAGACATACGAGACCGGTGACGCCTACGACACACTGGACGGGACCCTGAGAGTGCCCGTCGAGGCGAGGTCACCGGGAGACCGAACGTATGTAATGACGTTGACGGTTGGTTTGGCAGGGCAGAGCATGGAGATGCAAGTCTGCGGTTGGGACGCCGACTGACACCGTGGTCGACCTGCCGTTATGGCGACGCCCCACGGACGACGACAGGATGCGACGAGTAGGCTTGTCGTTCGGTCGTCGTGGCCTTGAGACCAATTCGCCGACACGACCGTATCGGCCCGGCAATCGCCGGGACACCACAACCGACCGCCAGCCGGATGGAAGATTCACAGCTGTGTCAATCGACAGTATCGATGCTCTCGTCAGCCTCTGCAAACGTCGTGGTTTCGTTTTCCCGTCAAGCGAAATCTACGGTGGTACCCGCTCCGCCTGGGACTACGGTCCGCTCGGAGTCGAGTTGAAGGAGAACGTGCGCCGCCAATGGTGGAAGGCCATGGTGCAGCAGCGCGATGACGTGGTGGGAATCGACTCCGCGGTGGTTCTGGCCCGCAAGGTCTGGGAGACCTCCGGCCACGTGCAGGAGTTCACCGACCCGCTGACCGAATGCCAGTCGTGCCACAAACGCTACCGGGCGGACCACCTCATCGAGGCCTACGAAGCCAAGCACGGTCGCGAACCCGCCGAAGGGCTGGCTGAACTGGTATGTGCCAACTGCGGTACCCGTGGTTCCTTCTCCGAGGCGCGGATGTTCAACGGCCTCATGAAGACCTTCCTAGGCCCGGTCGACAACGACGAAAACCTGCACTACCTGCGTCCCGAAACGGCACAGGGCATCTTCGTCAACTACAAAAACGTCGAAACCTCGGCACGGAAGAAACCTCCCTTCGGCATCGCTCAAACGGGTAAGTCGTTCCGCAACGAGATCACGCCCGGCAACTTCATTTTCCGGACCCGCGAGTTCGAACAAATGGAGATGGAATTCTTCGTTGAACCCGGTTCGGACGAAGAATGGCACGAGTACTGGCTCAACGAACGTTGGAACTGGTACCTCGACCTGGGTATCTCCGAAGACAACCTTCGCCGTTACGAGCACCCCAAAGACAAACTGTCCCACTATTCCAAGCGCACCGTCGACATCGAATACCGTTTCGGATTCAGCACACGTGACTTCGAGGAGCTCGAAGGCGTCGCCAACCGCACCGACTACGACCTGTCCGTGCACGCCGCCGGCTCCGGGGTCGACCTGTCGTACTTCGACCAGTCGAAGGGCGAACGGTGGACTCCGTACGTGATCGAGCCTGCAGCAGGTCTGACCCGTGCAGTTCTCGCCTTCCTGATCGAGGCCTACGACATCGACGAGGCCCCCAACACGAAGGGCGGAGTCGACAAGCGCACGGTCTTGAGGTTTGACCCGCGGTTGGCCCCGGTCAAGGTGGCGGTGCTGCCCCTGTCCCGAAACGAGAAGTTGTCGCCCAAGGCCAAGCAGCTGGCCAGTGACCTGCGTAAGCGTTGGGTGGTTCACTTCGACGACGCCAGCGCCATCGGGCGTCGCTACCGCCGAGCCGACGAGATCGGTACGCCGTTCTGTGTGACAGTCGACTTCGACACCCTCGAAGACAACGCCGTAACCGTGCGCGACCGTGACACCATGAAGCAAGAACGGGTTTCACTCGACCAGGTCGAGCAATATCTCATTGAGCGTCTCCCCGGCTGCTGAACCTCCCGCACCCGCTCCGGCCATCCGTCTCGCGGCGGGGCCGCGAGCGGGTGCGGTTTTGTTTGGGTAACCGATCGGGACGTCTCCGAAACGGGCTTGCCCGGGGTGCGGATCCGCCCCGGTCCGTGACTCGCGGTCTTACCGAGGCCCGTGGGTGTCTGGCGACCTGGAGCCCCGATGCGGCGGTTCGTTCTGTGGTGGTGCGGCACCCTACGGGCACACTTCGAACGGTGATCGGGTAGGTCGCCACCGCACCGCGTGACCAGCCCGTGGTTGTCACCACGCTGTGTTGGTCGCTCGTGGTTGTCACCACGCTGTGTTGGTCGCTCGTGGTTGTCACCACGCTGTGTTGGTCGCTCGTGGTTGTCACCAC
>DXGR01000050.1 GCA_019113825.1 Candidatus Stackebrandtia excrementipullorum
CGACCGTTCAACGTCGCGCCAAACGCTTGAGCCGCATCCTCGACGACAGATAGGTCGTGCCGTGCGGCCACGTCACCGATGGTGATCATGTCGGCGCACTGCCCGTACAGGTGAACCGGCATGACGGCGCGTGTCCTGGCCGTGATCGCCGACTCCAGCGATCGGGCGGTGAGGCAGAAGTCGGAACGGTCGATGTCGGCGAACCGTACCGACGCGCCGGTGTCGAGGATGGCGTTCAGCGTCGCGACAAACGTGAACGGGCTGGTGACAACCTCATCACCGGGCCCCAGTCTCAACGATTCCAAAGCCGCGATCAGTGCCGACGTACCGTTGTCGACCGCCACCGCCTCCGGTACACCGACGATGCGGGCGAACTCCTTCTCGAGTTGTTCGACCACGCGGCCCTGCGCCAGCCCGCCGGACCGGATCACCTCGAGCACCGACCGTTCCACGTCGGTTCCCAACGTGACCGCAGATATCGGAATCATCCGTTCCCCCCGGGCCATTCCAACGGCTATGAACTCGCTACGAGGCAGCGTACGGGAGGTGATGCGTCGACCGGATTGCTTTCAATCTTCTTACCCACCAGGGATTCTGGTGTGAAACCGCACACGACCAAAGGTTTCGACGGTGAGGCCGGACAGGCGGCGACATCGTCCACAGCCGCCCCGTTGTCCACAGGCGGCGACCGCTCTTCAGCTGCGCTTCAGCCGCAACGGGGTACGGTCAAAATATGGGGCGGAGGTTGGAGGCCCCCCAAGATCCCGCGGCGGACACGAGCGGGCCCAGTGTCGGCCGACGGCCCGCACGATCGTCGGGCCCGTCGACGGGGCTCGGTGCCGTTTGTTCGGCGACCGTGTCGCCGGTGTGCCGTCAGTACCGCCGGTATTGGCCGAACTGTCGGTCTCCGGCGTCGCCGAGTCCGGGAACTATGTAGGCGTCGTCGTTGAGTCCGTTGTCCACCGACGCGGTCGTGACCCGTAGCGGGAGACCGGAATCGGCGAGGCGTTTGATGCCTTCGGGGGCGGCGAGAACACACACGATGGTGATGTCGTCGCAACCGCGGGAGGCGATCATTTCGCAGCACCGCAGCAGCGATCCTCCTGTGGCGACCATCGGATCGAGCACGATCACGTGGTGACCACTGAGGTCGGCCGGTAGCGACTCCATATAGGCCCTGGGCTGGTGGGTTTCCTCATCGCGGGCCAGTCCGACGAAACCCATGGTGGCTTCGGGAAGAAGCGAGTGTGCCGCGTCGGCCATGCCGAGTCCGGCTCTCAGGACCGGCACCAGCAGTGGCGGGTTGGCCAGGCGGACGCCGGTCGTGGCCGCGACCGGGGTTTCGATCTCGAAGCGCTCACATGCGACGTCGCGTGTCGCCTCGTAGACCAGCAGCGTCGTCAGTTCGTGAAGCGCCTCCCGGAAAACCCCGGAGTCACTGTGTCGGTCACGCATGACGGTCAAACGGGAGGCTGCCAAGGGGTGCTCTACGAGGTGTACATCCACGGCCGTGACTCTACCGGTACGTATTTTCGAGGCCGTCGACCACGCGGGCGTCCTCGAAACCCGCCCGTTGTGGCGTTGCGCCCGAACGGTTTCACCGTGGGCACCATGGTCGCTCGGAAGTGCCGGGGGCGATACCGCCCCCACCGGTCGCATGACCGAACAAGCACTAGGATCGCGGGCATGACCTCTCTACTCACCGCGAGCGAAGCCGTGGCCCGGGTGCGCGGTCTCCCCGGTGTCGACCAGGTGGGACTTCAGCAGCGCGCGGCCGGGTTGGCGACCCGGTCGATCAAGACGACCGCCAAGGCGTGGGGCATAGACACCGCGATCGCCATGGTGGACCTGACCACCCTTGAAGGGGCCGACACCCCGGGGAAGGTGCGGTCGTTGTGCGCGAAAGCGGTCCGCCCCGATCCGTCGGACGTGTCGTGTCCGAGTGTCGGCGCCGTTTGTGTCTATCCGTCGATGGTCTCCACGGCCGCGGAGAGGCTTGCCGGTTCGAGTGTCGCCGTCGCCAGTGTCGCGACCGCGTTCCCGTCGGGGCAGGCGCCGTTGTCGATCAAGGTGGCCGACACCGAGGCGGCGGTGGCCGCCGGCGCCGACGAGATCGACATGGTGATCAACCGTGGGGCTTTCCTGTCGGGCCGTCTCGACGAGGTGTTCGAGGAGATCGTGGCGGTCAAGCAGGCGTGCGGTCGGGCGCATTTGAAGGTCATTCTCGAAACTGGTGAACTGGCGACCTACGACAACGTGCGCACCGCCAGTTGGTTGGCGATGTTCGCCGGGGGCGACTTCATCAAGACCTCCACGGGGAAGGTGGCTCCTGCCGCCACGTTGCCGGTGACGCTTCTGATGTTGCAGGCTGTGGCGGATTTCCGCGATGAGACGGGCCGTCAGGTCGGGGTTAAACCCGCAGGCGGCATTCGCACCACAAAGGATGCCCTGCGGTATCTGGTCACCGTCAACGAGGTCGCCGGCCAGGACTGGCTTTCTCCGCAATACTTCCGGTTCGGCGCCTCGAGCCTGCTTAACGATCTGCTGATGCAGCGACAGAAACTCGCCAGCGGCCACTACTCCGGCCCCGATTACGTAACCGTCGACTAATGGCGAACGGTTCTGAAAGGTCCGCGATGTTCGAGTACGCACCGGCTCCCGAATCCCGGTCGATCGTCGATATCAAACCCTCCTACGGGTTGTTCGTCAACGGTGAGTTCGTCGACCCGATCGAGTCGGGTGGTTTCAAGTCGATCAACCCGGCGACGGAGGAGACCCTCGCCGAGGTCGCCGCAGGAACCGAAGCCGACGTGAACCGGGCCGTGAAGGCGGCGCGTTCGGCTTTCGAAAAAACCTGGGGTCCCATGCCAGGCAGGGAACGCGCCAAGTACCTGTACCGGATCGCCCGTCTCATTGCGGAACGTTCCCGCGAGTTGGCGGTGCTGGAGTCGATCGACAACGGTAAGCCGATCAAGGAGACCCGTGACGTCGACATCCCGTTGGTGTCGGCGCACTTCTTCTACCACGCCGGATGGGCCGACAAACTCGAGCACGCCGGTTACGGCGACGACCCGCGTCCCCTCGGTGTCGCCGGTCAGGTCATCCCGTGGAACTTCCCGCTGTTGATGTTGGCGTGGAAGGTCGCTCCGGCCCTTGCCTGCGGCAACACGGTCGTGTTGAAGCCGGCCGAGACGACGCCGTTGACGGCTCTCGCGTTCGCCGAGATCTGTCAGCAGGCGGAGCTTCCGCCGGGAGTGGTCAACATCGTGACCGGTGCCGGCGAAACCGGCGCCGCCGTCGTCTCACATCCGGGGGTCGACAAGGTCGCCTTCACCGGTTCGACCGCGGTGGGTCGACGTATCGCCGAAGCGGTGGCGGGCACCGAGAAGAGGTTGACGCTGGAGTTGGGCGGCAAGGCCGCCAACGTGGTTTTTGCCGACGCGCCGATCGACCAGGCGGTCGAAGGCATCGTCACCGGAATTTTCTTCAACCAGGGGCACGTGTGTTGCGCGGGTTCGCGCCTTCTCGTGCAGGAGTCCATCGCCGACGAACTGCTGGAACGGCTGAAGCGCCGTGTGTCGACTCTGCGGTTGGGCGACCCGTTGGACAAGAACACCGACATCGGGGCCATCAACTCGGCCGAGCAGCTGGCTCGGATTCGGGAACTGACGGCGGTGGGTGACGCCGAGGGTGCGACCCCCTGGTCCCCCGCCTGCGACATACCGGACACCGGGTTCTGGTTCGCGCCCACGATCTTCACCGGCGTTCAACAGGCTCACCGCATTGCGCGGGAGGAGATCTTCGGCCCGGTCCTGTCGGTGTTGACGTTCCGCACGCCGGACGAGGCGATCGCCAAGGCGAACAACACGCCCTACGGGCTCAGTGCCGGTGTCTGGACCGAGAAGGGATCGCGCATCCTGTGGGCGGCTCAGCAACTCAAGGCCGGCGTGGTCTGGGCCAACACGTTCAACAAGTTCGACGCCACCTCTCCGTTCGGTGGCCTGAAGGAGTCCGGTTACGGCCGCGAGGGCGGTCGTCACGGCTTGGAGGCGTACCTCGATGTCTGATCGCCTGGCGATACGCAAGACCTACAAGCTGTACCTGGGCGGCAAGTTCCCGCGCAGCGAATCCGGGAGGACCTACTTGGTGAAGACCGCCGGCGGTGCCCCGCTGGCCAACGCCGCATGGTCGTCGCGTAAGGACGTTCGCGACGCCGTGGCCGCCGCCCGTAAGGCTCAGGCCGGTTGGGCGGGCGCGACGCCGTACCTGCGTGGCCAGATCCTTTACCGCATAGCCGAAATGTTGGAGGGTCGTCGCGCACAGTTCATCACCGAGGTGAAGCAGGCGCGCGGCGGCACGGTCAAAGCAGCGACCACCGAAGTGGACACTGCGATCGACCGCCTGGTCTGGTATGCCGGTTGGCCTGACAAGCTGGTGCAGGTTCTGGGCGGAGCCAACCCGGTGGCGGGCCCTTATTTCAACCATTCGACGCCGGAACCGGTGGGGGTCGTGGCGGTCATCGCACCGCAGAGTCAACCGCTTCTGGGACTGGTCAGTACCGTCATTCCGGCCATTGTGTCCGGTAACACGGTTGTCGTGGTCGCCGCGGAGGACAAGCCTCTTCCGGCTATCAGCTTCGGCGAGGTACTGGCGACCTCGGATGTTCCCGGCGGTGTCGTCAACATTCTCAGCGGTAAGGCCGCCGAACTGGCGCCGTGGCTTGCGTCGCACTCGGACGTGAACGCGTTGGATCTCAGTGGTGTCGAGGACGCCGATCTCGCCGTCGAATGCGAAAAGAGTGCGGCGGCGACACTGACCCGTGTACGGCGTCCCGCGGCCGAAGACCTGTCGGCTTCTCCGGGGTTGGATCGACTCCGGTCTCTGGTGGAGATCAAGACGGTCTGGCATCCGGCCGGTGTGTGATCGCTTCACGTTTCCGCGGTGTGTCGAGGGCTTGAGGTGTCAGGCCGGAGGCCAACCGTGACCGGTTGAGACCAACACCATAAGCTTCTAGGCGGTCTATCGGCCCCCGAACGGATGTGTGCCGTTTACGGCGGCCGAAGGCCACAGCGACAACGCCGACTTGACGAACTGACACGGAGGCCGCAGTGGGACGGCACACCAAACCGGGTGGCGCGGACGAGAACACGTCCGACGTCGACGCCGAGACCGATTCGCTCGACAGCGAGGATTCTCCGAAGCGGAGCGCGAAGGCCGACGCCTTCTGGGAGAAGGTCGGTGTCGAACCCGTCGAGATCGCGCTGCCCAAGGGCGTGGGTTTGACCCTGCGTGCCTACCGGATGTCCGACACGGTGGAGCCCGTCGAGGTCGAGGAGGAGCCGGAGCCCGAGCCGGAACCCGAGCCCAAGAAGGGCAAAAAGGGCAAGAAGGCGAAGAAGGAGCCCGAGCCTGAGCCGGAGCCCGACGAGGAGGACGAGGACGTCGACGAGATCGACGCCGACGACTCTGACGACGACGAGCCGGAGGAAGAGGAGATCGAGCCGGAGGAGATTCCGGTCTTTCTCACCATCGGTGGGAAGCTTCCCCTGTTTCAGTCGCCGCAGGCGCTGGTGAAGTTCGTCAAATCGAACCCTCCGACCGATCTGTCGGGAATCGACACGTGGGACAAGTTGGTCAAGGGCATCAAGGCCGACTACGTGGTCGCCACCGAGGACGACACCTACGAACTCGACCTGGTGGTGCGCAATCTACGTGGCGGCCATGACGAGTGGGATGCCGAACTGATCGTCAGCGCCGCCGAGGTGGCGCGCGATCTGGGCTTCGCCCTTCGCGTACCGGCGATTTTGTCCACGTTGGGCCAGGGTGCGCCGTTGGATCACCTGGACAACGCACTGCGTTCGATCGCCGAGGGCGGCTTTCGAGCGATGTTCGCCAAGCGGAAGGCCCGCAAAATCGGCGCAGAACAGACAACCCTGGCCTGGCGCGGCATCATCGTCAAGATCGCCGATGTCGTGGACTGGCGAAAGTAGCCCGCATGCGGGACGATCGAGGCTGACGCAACGTCGCCGAGACCGTGTACCGTTTTGACTCGGCGGCTGAGAGGAGCACGGCACCGTGCGGATATTCTGTGGACTGGCGAACGTCAACGAGGCGGTCGCAGCAGCCCTGGTAAACGAACGGGGCGGCGTGGTTGCCACCGCGGAGGTATCTGACGACCCCCACGGTTACTTCGCGTTGTGTCACATGTGGGTTCGGCACGCCGACATTTCGGGTGTGCTGATCGCCGACGACGGTTCCACTCTGTCTCTGCTGAAGCTTGCCGCCGAAGCCGGCCAGCCCGTCGCTACGAACGCTCCCCGCCCGCACGGTACTCACGACGGGCTTGAGATCGCCGTCCATATCGCGCGGGCCCTGTGTCGGGGCGCGTTGTCCACGGGAATCGAATCGTCCGAGCCGACGCTGGGCCGTCTGCTCATTTCGGCACAGAATCTGGCGGCGTCCCGCCATGCCACACGGACCGCGTTGATCGAGCTTCTACGCCAGTGTCATCCCGCGGTTCTCATGGCCTGGGACGACCCGACCGACGACGACGCGTTGGCGCTGTTGCGAGCCATACCCGACCCGGCTGAGGCCGCCGACGCCGATGCCGCCGAACTGGTCGGCGCGTTGCATTCGGTGGCCGACCCCCGCATCGTGGGTTCACTGGTTCAGGCCCTCAACGACGTCGCCCAGGAAATGGATCCAGTGGTGCGGCACCCCGGCGTCGCCGAAGCGATCGTGGGCGCCATCGACTCGGTACAGGCGTGTGACCACGCGCTCGACGCGCTGGCCGACTCGGTCAGCGGAATGATGCGTCCGGTGCACCCGCCGGCTCCTCCGGCACCGCCACCACCGGCGCGTAACCCGGTCCCTCCCGAACGCAGCCAGGCCCCGGCTGCGCCGGAACCGCTGCAGCGCCCCGTGCCGCCGCAGCGCGCCCCCCAACCGGATGTTTTGAGCGCACCGGAACCGTCGGCTCCGCCGAGCCCGCCTCGTCACAGTGCACCGACCCCGCCGACGTCGGAACCACCGATGCACCTGTTCGAGGTTTCCGACCCGGTGACTCCGGCTCACGGTTTCCCTCGGATGCCGGAACCGCCGTCGTTTGTCGAGCCGCTCACCGAACACCTGCCGCCGATGCGGCAACATGCGGAATCCGCGGATCTCCTGTCGGCACCGGTCGACGATCTTCCTTCCGACGTGGATGCCGAAGACGACGACCTTCTGATTTTCAGTCAAGCTCGTTCCGCCTGGTTTAAGGGCCCCGCCGCTCTCGACGACGTCGAGGACGATTGGACGCCCGCCGATGAAGGGTGGCGTGCCGCTGCGGCCGCCGCTCAACAGGACGAGGAAACCGAGATAACGGGTACCGGATTGCCGCGGCGGGTGCCGCAGGCGAACCTGGTGCCGGGTTCGGCGATACTCAGCGACAGCAAGCCGACCCCCATCAAGCGAGACGCTTCCACGCTCGCCTCTCACACAGCGGGATATTTCCGCGGCTGGAACAGGGCACGACGCGAGACCGTCGGTGCCGGAACTCGTTAGGACGGGGCGGCAGGTTGACCGATCTGGGTGTGTACGAACGCTCGTTGAGCATGTTGTTGGCGTCTTTGGTGGCCAGGACTCCCGGCTTGTCGCACGCTGTGCTTGTCAGTGTGGACGGTATGCCGTTGGCGATGTCGACGGGACTGCCTCGGGAGAGGGCTCTGCAGTTGGCCAGTATCGGCGCCGGCATGTTGTCGATCGCTGACGGGGCCGGCAGTGTCATGAACACCGGCCCCACCAACCAGATCATGGTCGAGATGGCCGAGGGTCTCATGTTGTCTGCGCCTGTGGGGCCACAGATCTGTCTGTCGCTGCTGGCGGTTTCGGAGTGCAGCAGGGAGCAGCTCGGTTACGAGATCGGCCATTTCGCAGCACAGGTGCGGCCGCTCCTGGACGAGGCCCTGACCAATACCGGTCAGATCCCCAAGATCACGTAACCGGCCCTTCCGGTTACGTCAACCCGAGCGCGTGGGCGGCGGCTTCGGCGTCCACCGGTATCGTCTCCGGTTTCGGAGCCGTCGACACCGCCCAGTCGGGGTCCTTCAAACCGTGGCCGGTGACCGTGCACACGACCGTGGACCCGGGCGCGACGGTGCCGTCGGCGGCCGACGCCAACAGGCCCGCGACGCTGGCCGCGCTCGCCAACTCCACGAACACGCCTTCGGAACGCGCCAACAACAGATACGCCGAGTGAATGTCACGGTCGCTGACCGCGATGAGGGCACCCCCGGATTCGTCACGCGCGTCGAGAGCACCGGTCCAACCGGCGGGGTTACCGATACGGATCGCCGTCGCGATCGTTTGTGGAGTGTGGACGACTTTCCCGTTGACGATCGGGGCGGACCCGGCCGCCTGCACTCCGAGCATCCGAGGGCGGCGCGTCGCCACACCGGTGTCGGCCTCTTCCCGGTACCCCATCCAGTAGGCGGTGATGTTTCCGGCATTGCCGACGGGTAGACAGTGAACGTCGGGTGCATCGCCCAGCGCCGCCACGATTTCCAACGCCGCGGTCTTCTGGCCCTGCAACCGGTGCGGGTTGATCGAGTTGACCAGGGACACCGGGTGTTCCTGCGCCAGTTTCGACGCCACGGCCAGGCAGTCGTCGAAGTTGCCGTCCAATTGGAGGACCTTGGCGCCGTGAACGACCGCCTGCGCCAGTTTGCCCAGCGCGATCTTTCCCTGTGGGATCAGTACCGCACAGGTGATTCCGGCGCGGGCGGCATAGGCGGCCGCCGATGCCGACGTGTTCCCGGTCGAGGCGCATATGACGGCCTTCGAACCGGCCTCGACCGCTTTGGACACCGCAACGGTCATCCCCCGGTCCTTGAACGAGCCGGTCGGGTTGCCGCCTTCAACCTTGAGGTACACGGTGCAGCCGGTGGCCGCCGAGATCGCCGGCGCGGCCAATAGGGCCGTACCGCCCTCGGCCAACGAAATCACGGGGGTGTCCGCGGTGACGGGCAACCGGTCGCGGAACTCCTCGATGACGCCCTGCCAACTTCTCATGTCTCCCCCTCAACTCGCATGACACTGGCGACGCGCCGCACCGACGGCAGTTCGACCAGGTCGTCGACCGTCGCCGACAATTGCGCGTCGGTCGCGGTGTGTGTCACGGCCACGAGCACCGCTTCGTCGCCTCGGCCGAACTGTCGTACCGTCCGCATGCTCACCCGGTGTGCCGCGAACACCGACGCGACGGCCGCCAGCACGCCCGGTTCGTCGTCCACGTCGAGGCTGACGTGGTATCGCGTCACGACGTCACCCATGCGACGTACCGGGAGGTCGGCGTATGCCGACGTGGTGTGAGCGGCGGCGCCGCTTCGGCGTCGACGGGCCACCGCGACCAGATCACCCAGGACCGCGGAGGCCGTCGGTGTTCCGCCTGCGCCGGCACCGTAAAACATGAGTTCGCCCGCTGCTTCGGCTTGAATGAACACCGCATTGTAGGCGCCGCCGACCGACGCCAGCGGGTGCCGGACGGGAATCATGGCCGGGTGCACGCGAACGCTGACACCGTCGGCGTCGCGGGAGGCGATGCACAGTAGCTTGACCACGCACCCCATCTCGGCGGCCGATGCGACGTCGGCGGCGGTGACGTCGGTGATGCCTTCCCGGTACACGTCGGCGGCCGTGACCCGGGTGTGGAAGGCGAGCGAGGCCAGGATCGCGGCTTTGGCCGCCGCGTCGAAGCCTTCGACGTCGGCGGTCGGGTCGGCTTCCGCATACCCGAGGTCTCCGGCTTCCTGCAACGATTCGGCGAAGCCGGATCCGGTGTCGCTCATGCGCGACAGGATGTAGTTGGTTGTGCCGTTGACGATGCCCATGACGAGCCGCACCGAGTCGCCGTGCAGGGATTCACGCAGCGGCCGCAGCAACGGGATGGCACCGGCGACGGACGCCTCGTAGTACAGGTCGGCTCCGCCCTCGCCGGCGGCGTCGTACAAGGCTGCGCCGTCCTCGGCCAGCAGGGCCTTGTTCGCGGTCACGACGTCTTTACCGGCACGCAACGCCGTGGTGATCCACGACCGTGCGGGCTCGATACCGCCGATCACCTCGACGACGACGTCGACGTCGTCACGGGTGATCAGGGCGTGAGCGTCGGTGGTGAACAGGTCTGAGGAGACGGGCAGGTCGCTGCGGTCCCGGTCGGGCCGCCGAACCGCGATCCCGGCGATTTCGAGGGGTTCACCGACGCGGGCGGTGAGGTCGGCGGCCTGCTCGTGAAGCAGCCGCACCACTTCCGATCCGACGGTTCCGCAACCGAGCAGTGCCAGTTTCATCGGCTCATCCCACATCCAGGCGCAACAGGTCCGCCACGGTTTCCCGGCGAACGATCACGCGGGCTTCGCCGTCGGCGACGGCGACGACCGGGGGCCGCGGAACGTGGTTGTAGTTGCTGGCCATGCTGCGGCAGTAGGCGCCGGTGCCGGGTACGGCCACGAGGTCACCGACCGCGACGTCGCCGGGGAGGAACTCGTCTTTGACGACGATGTCGCCCGATTCGCAGTGTTTACCGACGATGCGGGCCAGTACCGGTGTCGCGTTCGATACCCGGGAGGCCAGTGTCGCCGAGTAGGAGGCGTCGTACAGGGCGGTGCGGAGGTTGTCGCTCATGCCGCCGTCGACGCTCACATAGGACCGTACTCGGTCGCCGTCGAGTTGGACCGGTTTGACCGTGCCCACGCGGTAGAGGGTGAACGTCGAGGGTCCGCACACGGCTCGGCCGGGTTCGACCGAGATCTGCGGACGTTCGATGCCCAGTGCCGCGCACTCGTGGTCGACGATTTTCCGCAGACCGTCGGCAAGTTCCGTCGGGGAGCGGGGGTCGTCCTGCGTCGTGTACGCCATGCCGAATCCGCCGCCGAGACACATCTGCGGCAACCGGGTGTCGTTCTCGGTCTGGATCCTGTGGTGCAGCGCTATGACGCGACGAGCCGCGACCTCGAAGGCGCCGGTGTCGAAGATCTGCGACCCGATGTGCGAGTGCAGACCGACCAGGTTCAGTACGTCGTCACGCACGATCTGTTGCGCCGCATCGGCTGCCGCGTCCAACGACAGCCCGAACTTCTGGTCCTCGTGGGCTGTGGCGATGTACTCGTGGGTGTGTGCCTCGACGCCCGCTTTGACGCGCAGCAGCACCGACGGGCGGGCGTCGGCGGCCCGAGCCAAGGCCGTGAGCCGGTCGATCTCGTCGTAGGAGTCCAGGACGATGCGTCCCACGCCGGCGTCGAGGGCGGCGGACAGTTCGGCGAGTGACTTGTTGTTGCCGTGGAAGGTGAGCCGGTCGGCGGGGAAGTCTGCGGCCAGCGCGGTGAGCATTTCCCCTTCGGTGCAGATGTCCAGGTTGGTCCCGCATTCGGCGACCCACCGGGCCACCGCCTTACACAGGAACGACTTTCCCGCGTAATACACGTGGCCGGAGTCGGGGCCGAACGCCTCGGCGAACGCGTCACGGAACTCGGTCAGGCGGCGCCGAAAGTCCGCTTCGTCGAGGAAATAGGCCGGTGTGCCGTATTCCTCGGCGAGCACGGACACGGGGATGCCGCCGATGGTGAGTTCGCCGTCGTTGTTTCGCTCCACCGTGTCGGCCCACAGTTGCGGGAGCAGGTCGTTGACGTCGACCGGCGGGTGCAGCCATGATGGACGGTGTCCGTAGTCGCCGTGCAGTACGCCGGCTTCGTGAGAACGCATTACATCTTCTCCGGGGCGGAAACGCCCAATAGGTTCAGTGCGTTGGCGAGCACGATGCGGGTGGCCTCGACCAGCCACAGTCGTGCAGCACCGACGTCGGACAGCCTGTCGTCGCCGCGCGGCAGCACACGGCATGCTTCATAGAAGCGGTGATACGTCCCCGCGAGGTCCTCCGCGTAGCGGGCAACACGGTGAGGTTCGCGGAGTTCGGCGGCCGTCGCCACGACCTGCGGAAGCTGCGCCAACTGTTTCAGCAGGTCCGTTTCACGCGGGTGCGACAGAAGCGACGCATCGTATTCTTCGCCCTTGTCGAGTTTGAGTTCGGCGGCGTTACGCAGCAGCGACGAGACACGTGAATGCGCGTACTGGACGTAGTAGACGGGGTTCTCGTTCCCCGCCTTCGTCCACAGGTCGAGGTCGAGGTCGATGGTCGAATCGCTGGAATACCGCGCCAATGCGTACCGTCCCGCGTCGGCACCGATGGCGTCGACCAGATCGTCGAGTGTGACAAAGTTGCCGGCCCGTTTACTCATCCTGACCGGTTGACCGTCGCGCACCAGGTTCACCAACTGGCCGATCAATATCTCCAGGTTCGTGTCGGGGTCGTCTCCGAAGCACGACGCCATCGCCTTCATCCGGCCGATGTAACCGTGATGATCGGCACCCAGCATGATCACGACCTTGTCGAAACCCCGGTTGCGTTTGTCGAGGTAGTAGGCGCAGTCGGCCGCGAAATACGTCCACTGGCCGTCACTCTTGCGAAGAACCCGGTCTTTGTCGTCACCGAAGTCGGAGGTGCGCAGCCAAGTCGCGCCTTCGTGCTCGTAGACGTGTCCCTGGCCGCGCAGCCGGCTGACGGCGGTGTCCAACTCGCCGCGGTCGTGGAGGTCTTTCTCGTTGAAAAACACGTCGAAGTGCACACCGAAACGCGACAGCGACTCCCTGATCTCGGCGAACATGAGGCCGATGCCTTCGACGCGGAACACCTTCACGGCGTCGGGCGTGTCGAGCACACCCGGGTGATCCTTGACGACCTGGTCCGCCAATTCGGTGATGTAGGCGCCCACGTAACCGTCGGCCGGGGCCGGCTCGCGACGGGCCGCCGCCAGCAGCGAGGCGGCGAAGTGGTCGATCTGTACACCGGCGTCGTTGAAGTAGTACTCGGTCCCGACCTGAGCGCCCGACGCCCGCAATACCCTCGCGAGCGCGTCTCCGACGGCCGCCCACCTCACCGATCCGATATGTACCGGGCCGACGGGGTTGGCGGACACGAACTCGAGGTTCAACCGTTGCCCGACCAGTGAATCGTTGTTGCCGTACGCGTCACCGGCGGCAACGATCTGCCCGGCCAGTACACCGGTGGATCCCGCATCCAACCGGATGTTCAAAAAGCCGGGGCCCGCAATGTCCACCTCGACGACACCGTCGGTTTCACGCAGCTGCGACGCGATCAGCTCCGCCAACTGTCGTGGCGCCTTCCCGACCCGTTTGGCCACCTGCAACGCAAGATTCGAGGCGTAGTCGCCGTGGTCGCGGTTTCTAGGTCGCTCCACGCTCGTCGTCTCGGGCAGTACACCGGTATCAAGACCGGATTCCTCCATCGCCGTTCGTGCCGCGGCGAGTACGTTCTGAGCGAGAGTCTCTGGAGTCACGCTGGCCATCGTAACCGGCCGAGTGCCTGCCGAAATTTGGATTACCGTCGCGTCCAACAGGCGAGATGAGCGAACGGGCACCGTGCACTCGGGCCCTCATGCGTCGTGAACGACCGCAGGTCCCCGCATCGCACACGATGGCTCCACGACCCTCATCGACCGCGGCCGGGCACGACAACGAAACGAAGACCCTGCCGACGGCGTGACACACGCCGCATATCCTTGGTCTCGGTGGCGACGTGATCGACCGCACCGCCACCGCCCGGAACGCGCCGTACCCCTCTCGGCGAGGAGCCTCACTCACCATGACCTACCGGCCAGACCATCACCCGTTCCCCGACCACGGACAACAGCCGCCCGCACCGTGGCCACCGGCTCCTCCCGGCCCCGACCGGGGGCGTCCACCGAGCGGGCACGCCGCACCACCACCGGACGTTCCCGCGCCGTCGCGCTTCGAGCCCGAACAGGTGAGCGGCAACCTGTTCGCCCCTTCACACCAGGAAGCCGAACCGGCCCAGGAACCGGGCACCGAGTTGTCCCGGACGGCCCGCCCACCGCGTGAGAGCGACGCCTCCTTCATCTCACCGCTGCGTGTGGTGGGCACCGTCGGGATTCTGGTGGCACTGATGGTCCTCGTGTTCGCGCTGGTTCAAGGCCTGGAATCGATATCCGGCCGGTAGGACCGGGGTGTCAACCGACGATCCGGTTCTCCCACGCCCACGCGGCGATCTCGACACGGTTACGCAGTTTGATCTTGGCGCGAACCGATTCGAGGTGCGTTTTCACCGTCGACACCGACACGAACAGATCGGCGGCGATCTCGGCGTTGGTGCGACCGCGCGCGACCCGCTCCACCACGTCCAGTTCACGTTCGCTCAACGGGTTCACCGCCGGCGCGGTCGGGGGCGCTGCCAGGTGTTGCAGCAGCCTCACCGTGATGGCCGGTGACACGAGCGCCTCACCGCCGGCGGCCGCCCGGACGGCCTCCAGCAACAGAGCGGGACCGGCGTCCTTGAGGAGAAAACCGCTGGCGCCGGCACGCAACGCCGCATACACGTACTCGTCCATGTCGAATGTCGTCACCATGACGACACGCAACGGGTCCGCTACACCGGGACCGCTCAGCATGCGTGCGGCTTCGAGGCCGTCCAGGCGCGGCATCCGGATGTCGAGAAGGCACACGTCGGGGCGGTGGCGACGGGCCAGTTCAACGGCTTCGACACCGTCGGCGGCCTCGGCGATCACCTTCATGTCGTGCTGAGCGTCAAGGATCATCCGGAAACCGGTGCGCACCATTTTCTGATCGTCGGCGATCATCACTGTGATCATGGGAGTCCTTTGTTCAGCGAAGACGTGCGGTCGGCGGGTTTGGACCCTTGGAAAGGCACGGCGGCGATAACCTCCCAGCCGCCTTCGGGCCGGTTGCCGGCCTTCAACGATCCGCCCAGCGCGGTCAGCCGTTCCGAAAGTCCCGCCAGACCGTACCCACCACCGAGTCCGGCCAGGCGGCTGCGTCGTGTGGTGTGCCGTCCATTGTCGCGCACGGCCACGTCGACTCCTCCTGCGCCACGCGACATCGTCACGTTGACGGTCGTGACCTGGAACCCGTGTTTGCGGACGTTCGTGAGGGCCTCCTGCACCACACGAAAAACGGTGGCCGTGACCTCGGGGGGCATCTCGTTGGCGGCCAGGTCGGCGGCGATGTGGAGCGAGGCGTAGACGTCTCCCACACTGAACTGTTCGACGAGGCTGCGCAGTTGGTCCAGGTCGCCCAGCGGGCGGGACCCCGCCCCCGCGTCCTCTTCTCGGAGCACCCCGACGAGGCGGCGCATGGACGCCAACGCCTCCACACCCGCCTGTTCGATGGCCGCGAACGACTCCCGTGTCTTGTCGTGGTCGGAAGCCGGGATGTATTGCGCGGCTTGAGCTTGAACCACGATTCCGGTGACGTGGTGGGC
>DXGR01000051.1 GCA_019113825.1 Candidatus Stackebrandtia excrementipullorum
AGCGGCGATCCAGGGTTTGGGTTCGGTGACCGTCCCGCCGCCGACGATGTCGGGTGTCGCCTCGCCGTGGCGCCCGGACGCGGTGTCGTCGGCATGTGCCGGGCCGACGAAGACCACGGCGGCGAGGGCGAGGGCCGTTATGGATAGAAGTGTTCGCCATCGAAGGGCGAGCGATTGTGGGGACATGGCGCGCTCCTTGGTGCGGAGGGTTGTTGTTCCCGTTGTGCCAGGCAGGCAACGCGCTGTCAATAAAAGATTGGAATATTTAAGATTGTAAATCTCATGGGTCCGTGAGGCCGTTCCGAGGCACCGGCGCGTCGCGCTCGATCGAGGGGTTTTCGGTGTGATGATGGCAGATTAGCGAAATGCCCTGATTAATAACATATGGATGCACATGTCAAACTTTTTCGATCCCTCGGTGTCGGACTTTTCGGTCTCCATGCGCGGCTACGAGCGATCGGTCGTAGACGAACAGGCCAAGCTGATGGCCGCAGCCGTGGAGCGTGCCCGGGCCGAACGGGTTTCCACAGAGTCGAAGCTCGGCGAAGTGCGCACGTTGTTGCGCCGAACGGAAGAACGTGTCTCCAGTCTGGAGCGACGTGTCTCCGATGCCGCCGACCAGATCGCCGAAAACGAACAACCGACCTTGTCCGGCCTCGGATCGCGGGTCGAAAAGGTTCTGCGGGTTTCCGAAGGCGAAGCCGAAGACGAACGCGCCGAGACCAGGCGTGAGGCCGCCACGATTGTGACGACGGCCCAGGCCGAGGCACGCGAAGTCGTCGAAAAGGCGCAGCGGGAAGCCGCTGCGGTCAACGACACGGCGATTCGTGAAGCCGCCGAACAGGTGGCCATGGCCAAGGCCGAAACCGCCGACCTGCGCGATGCCGCCAAACGCGACCACGACACGGCCCGCGCCGACGCCTACCGCGAAGTCGAACAGCTGCGCAGCCAGGCGATGTCGGAGATCGCCGAACTGCGCGCCGGCGTGGAACGTGAAATAGCGGTCAACCGTGCCACGGCCGACCGCGAGGTGACTCAACTGCGATCGGCCGCAGCTCGAGAGGCCGAAGAGCAGCGGGCCGAAGCGGCGAGAATGCTGAACGAGGCGCCGGAGGTGCGGCAGGCGAAGCTGCAGGAGATGGCTTTGGAGCAGGCTGAAAGACGCGAAAAGGCTGAACGTGAACACTCCCGGCGCCACGCCGAGGCCGTCGCGTCGGGACAACGCATCGTGGCCGAGGCGGAGCAACGTTGGTCGTTGGCCGAGCAGCGATCACGCCAGATTCAGCAGCGTGCCGAAGACCGTGAATCGGAGGCCGACCGGAATGCCGAAGAAATGGCAGAACAAACTCGGCAGACCGTGGAGGCCATGTTGGACGAAGCCCGGGTCGAGGCCGTTCGGTTGCGGAAGGAGGCGTCCGACCGGGCCGAGGCGATGGTCGAGCCGCTGCGCAAGGAGGTCGAGACCCTGCAGAAACAGCAGGCCGCGGTGAGTTCCAATCTGGATGAACTTCGTCGCCGACTCGGTAACATGGCGGGCGCGATATTCGGTAGTTCGCCCACAGCCGACACCGTCGCCTTCAAACCCTCCGGAGTGGAGCCGCCCACGCAGCAGGTGCCCGCGATCAGCTGAACGGTACCGATGCGTGTGTCGGTGGCGCGAACCCGTTGTGTCGCAGCGGTGCTCGGTGGATGTTCCACGGTCGACGATGTGCACCCGACCGCTGGGTGGAGGCTTTTTCGGCCTTGTCACACACCAGCCGTAACGTCTGCTCGCGATGCGCCGGATTCAACGACGTCTTTTAAAGAACCCGAACAAAAGCATCGCCGACTATGGATTTGATACCTGGGCTGCCGTACCGTGACGGCGACGAACCCGTCATCCGTACCGCGCATTCTTCGAGGTCCACATGCCTATAGAACTCATCCCGCGCCCGGTCTCCGTCACCGAAAAAACGGGCGGCCCGTTCGAGATCGACGATCACACCGTGCTCGTGGCTACCGGCCGGGCCGAGGGCGCCGCCTGGTTGCTTCACGATCACCTGCGAGCGGGTACCGGACTGCGTACCCCGGTTACCGACTCGGCCGACACGAACGCAATCACGTTCGGTCTCGCCGGCGACGAGCCCGCACCGTGGACGACGGCCGCCGAGGCGTACCGGATCGACGTCGGCCACGACGCTGTCCACATAGAGGCGGCAGCACCGGCCGGCCTGATACAGGCCGTCCACACACTGCGCCAACTGATGCCCGCCGACACGCTGCGCGCAGCCCGGGTGGTCCGGCCTCCCGTGCAGGTCCCCGCCGTGACGATCGAGGACGAACCCCGGTTCGCCTGGCGTGGCCTCATGCTCGATGTCGCCAGACACTTCATGCCGAAGTCGTCGGTGTTGCGCTTCATCGATCTGGCCGCGGTGCACCACCTCAACGTCCTTCATCTGCATCTGACCGACGATCAGGGTTGGCGCCTCCCGGTGCCCGGGTGGCCGAAGCTCACCGAGATCTCCAGCTGGCGCACCGAGACCGTAGTCGGCCACGCGATGGACGAGAAGGCATACGACGGAACGCCACACGGCGGCTATTACACGCATGACGATCTGAGAGAGATCGTCGCCTACGCCGCCGCGCGCGGCGTCACCGTCGTACCGGAAGTGGATCTTCCCGGCCACGTGCGGTCGGTCCTGGCCGCCTACCCGCACCTCGGGAACACCGGCGACCACAAACCCGTGGCAACCACGTTCGGCATCTTCTCGGAGGTTCTGGCGCCCACCGAGGAGGCGTTGCGTTTTTGCCGCGACGTCTTTGACACCGTCGCCGAGATCTTTCCCTCCGATTTCGTTCACATCGGTGGCGACGAATGCCCACGTACCGAGTGGCTCGCGAACGAAACGGCTCGAGCGCGCGCCGCCGAACTCGGACTGTCCGGTCCCGAACTACTCCAGTCGTGGTTCACCCGACAGTTCGGTCGCCACCTGTCGACATACGACAAGACCATTGTCGGCTGGGACGAGATCCTCGACGGAGGAGCACCGTCCGACGCGGTCGTCATGGTGTGGCGCGACTTCGACATCGCGGCTCAGGCGATACGGAAAGGACATCGTGTCATCGTGGCGCCGGTCCAGGCTGCCTATCTGGACTATTACCCTTCCGACGACCCGGAGGAACCGCTCCACATCCACGGCCGGATCACCTTCGAGGAGATCGCCGGATTCGAGCCGGTGCCGGAGGGCGCCGACGAAACGGCGGTACTGGGCGTACAAGCACAACTGTGGACCGAGTACATTCGGGACTCGCGACGCGCCGAGTACAACCTCTTTCCCCGCCTCGTCGCGTCAGCCGACCTGGCCTGGAGCAGCGCGGATGTGAGACGTGCCCATCCGGTCGCCGAGAGGTTGCCCGCCCACGTGAAACGACTGGACGCCCTCGGCGTCAACCATCGGCCCCTCGACGGACCACATCCGTGGCAGCAGGGCGGAATCGGCGACAACGCCCGTTTCGACCCGACGGGAGCGGAGCGCCGCGAGGTCACCGATCTTCCCGGTATGTGACATCGGGCATGGAAAAGGCGGGACCGGTACCGGTCCCGCCTTTTCGTTGTCAGGGATTAACCCACCGGCAGTGCCGGGTCCTCGATGGGCAGCTGCGGGTCGGTCGGGTTGGCGGGCAGCGGGTCCTCGATCGGCAGCTGCGGGTCGGTCGGGTCGGCGGGCAGCGGGTCCTCGATGGGCAGCTGCGGGTCGGTCGGGTCCGCAGGCAGTGCCGGGTCCTCGACCGGCAGTACGGGATTGGTCGCGATGGGGTTGGCCGTCGCGGTCGAGCCGAGTCCGAAGACGACGAAGCCTGCCGCCGCGGCTAC
>DXGR01000052.1 GCA_019113825.1 Candidatus Stackebrandtia excrementipullorum
CTTTCGTCGGCGTGTTCATCGCCCGCATCTCACGGGGACGCACGGTTCGCGAGTTCTGCCTAGGGGTTCTGCTGGTCCCCACCGCAATATCGTTCCTGTGGTTCGGAGTCATGGGTGGCAGCGCCTTGTGGCGTGAGCTGCACGGCCAAGGAGGTCTCATACCTCCCGACGGCGTGGTCAGCACCGACTTCGCATTGTTCGACCTGCTCTCCGGCCTGCCGTGGGCTACCGGGATCTCCATCCTGACGATCCTTTTGATCGTGATCTTCTTCGTCACGTCGTCGGACTCCGGGTCGCTGGTCATCGACATGTTGTCATCGGGCGGAAAACAGGAACCCCCGACCGCGACACGCGTGTTCTGGTCGCTTGTCGAGGGTGCCGCAGCGGCCGCGCTGCTGGTCGTGGGCGGCATGCAGGCCCTGCAGACCTTCTCCATCGTGACGGCCCTACCGTTCTCGGTCATCATGATTCTCCGGAACGTGGCCCTGTGGAAGGCGCTCAGCCGCGACTATGACCAGACGCTCCTCAAGAGCAACGGCGTGTCAACGGTGCGTGCGGACAAGGACACCGAGCCGACACCGATCGTCGAGTAACCGTCACGCAACGGGCCCGCTCATCACGAACGGGCCCGTTGTCATGTGATGGATCGCAACGCCGTCACGTGCAAACACTCACGCGCACGGCTTCGCACCCGTCAGGTTCTCGAACGGGAATCAGGTGTAGGCGTACAGGTCGACCAACGCGTTCCATGAGGTGTGTACCGCGATGCTGTCTCCGGTGTTGTTAAGAACGTTGCGTCCCAAGTCGTTGTAGTACGCGCTCGACGAATTCGTACCCGGTCCGGTGTAGACCCTGAGTTCGGCACCGGGGTCGATGTAGTAGCCCTGGCCGACGACGAGAGTGTTGATCACCGCGTCGTTGAGGTAATAGCCGCTGACCCAGATGCGTTCATCGGTGGTGTTGGTGAGCACCACGTGCTCCCCGGTCTCAGGCTGGAGGTCCGAGCCCGGCGGGTCGGCCACCACCGAGTCGACCTCGATCCCGTTGGCCTGTGGCAACGGGTCCTCGCCGGTTTCGAGTGCCGACAGCGCACCCGAAAAGTCGGTGATGATCGCGTCAACCCCCAGGTCGAGACCTTCCCGAAGCACTTCTGGACTGTTCATCGTGTACAGCATGACCCGCATGCCGGTCGCCCTGATCCGGTCGACATCGGCTTGACCGCCCAACGTCCGGTAGTGCGTGCCGAACTCGTCGGCCCAGGTTGCCGCGTCCGCGAGGACGTCGTCAGCGGGAACGGTCGAACTGACCCAGGTCAACGGAACGTCAGGTTGCAGCCGCCCCGCCCGCTTCAATGAATCCTGGTCGAAGGAGGTGAAGGTGATCCGGTCATCGGCGACCATCTCGGCCCACCGTGGGTCGGCGTCCATGACGTCGGACACGGCCTGTTCCAGACCGGGATTGTCCGGTGGGTTCTTCAACTCGACGAATACACCGATGTCGTGGGGATGGACATAGTCCATCACATCGGC
This sequence comes from Candidatus Stackebrandtia excrementipullorum, assembly GCA_019113825.1. Lineage (GTDB taxonomy): Bacteria > Actinomycetota > Actinomycetes > Mycobacteriales > Micromonosporaceae > Stackebrandtia > Stackebrandtia excrementipullorum. The sequence goes on from DXGR01000052.1 coordinate 1,530, forward strand.
GAGGGACAGTACCTCCTCGCCGGCGAACCGTTGATCAAACCAAGAACCGGCGTCGAGTTGCTTCAGTTCATCCATGGTGAACGTGTGAACCGGGTTGTCGGCCCTGTCGGGAAAAACGTCGGCGACATTGGTGGTGCGTTGCAGTGTGGCGTCGTGCATAAGGACCGGTACACCGTCGGCGGACATCTGCACGTCGACTTCGGTGACGTCCGGGTTCTGCTCGGGCAGCAGAGAAAACGCGGCATCGGTCATTTCGGGCGCGTAACCGCAGCCGCCGCGATGGGCGACGTTGACGAACCCTCGGGCGTCACCGTCTTCGGCGTAGGACGGTGTGGTGAAAGCCCGATATGCCGACGACGGCGGCGACCAGGACGGGGGCGATGGCTCTTCGTGGATGCATGTGGCCTCTCGTTTCGGTAGTACCGATCAAGCCTGAGGGGCCTTTCCGCATGGGCGGCATTGTGCCGCGCGGCAGGCGTACACCAGTTTACTGAAACGTTTCAGTAAAGCCAGGTGTCCACCTACCACGACTTCGAGATTTCACCGTTCCGACTACGCCCGTTCACCGTATGGGCGCCGTCGACGAACGCACCACCAACCGCACCGGTTCTATGTGGTCACCGAGACCCGGCCCGCCGCTCATTCGGTCGAATACCGCCCGCCCCAACGCACGTCGATCAAGACTCAGAGTCGTCAGCGGCGGGTCCAACAAGGCGGAGGTGGGCAGATCGTCGTGTCCGACGACCGACAACCCCACACCTACTTCGACTCCGGCGTCACGGGCAGCACTGTACACGGCGTGCGCGGTGAAGTCCGAGTTCGTGATCACCGCAGTCGGGGCGGTCGACGACCGCAGCAGCTCCCCGATCACCGAAAAAACGGCGTCGAACGCCAACGCCGTTTCCACCGGACGGTATGCGAGCCCCAACCGGTCACACTCGACGCGATACGCGTCAAGCCGATCGTGATCGGCCATGACCTCGGCCGGAGCGGTCAGGAAGGCGATGTCACGGTGCCCCAGATCAGCGAGGTGCCGCATCGCGTGTTCCACGGCGGCATGGTTGTCCGGCGCCACTCTCACCACACCGGGAAGGTCCGGCGACACCGCGTTCAACACGACGACGGGCTTGCCCGGGCACAGCTGACGCCACCGGGCCACCGCGTCACCGGGCCCGACCGGAGCAATCGCCAAACCGCCCACACGTTGAGCCGCCAGGTGGTCGACCGCCTCCAGCTCGCGTGTGTGCGAATAGTCGGCGTCGGAGATCAGCACCGTCGCGCCCCGGTCTGCGGCCGCTTCGTGAAGGCCGGTGATCACGTCGAGGAAGAACGGATTCTGCAGGTTTCGAAGGATCAGGCCGTAACCGTCGGTACGACCCAGCCGGAGTGCGCGGGCCGCAGGGTTGGCCTGGTATCCAAGCCGGTCGGCCACCTCCAGGATCCGCTGCCGGGTCACAGCCGACACACCGGGTTTGTCGTTGAGCGCCAACGAAGCCAAGGCCACCGACACTTCGGCGGCCTTGGCGACGTCCCGCAAGCCGGGTTGGGGATTCATCACAGCGGATATTGTTGCCCAGGTTCGGCGAAGGCGACACGGCCGTCGAACTCTTTCACCACATGCGTTTCGGTCTCATCCCGTTGGGCCCAGTCCGACAGGTGTGTCACCACGAGCAAATCCACCTTCGCCTCCCTCGCCAACCGCCCGGCTTCGGCTCCACCCATGTGTCCGTGAGCCGAAAAGTCCCGTCCCTCCTCGGTGGGGTAGGTCGCTTCCGCCAGCAGTACCTTCGCGCCCTCGGAAAAGGCGATCAGCTCGTCGGTCAGCCCGGTGTCGGCCGTGTACACCAGCCCCAACTCCGGTAGCCGTATGGAAATGCAGGGCACCGGGTGAAACGCCAGGAGCGTGTCAACCCTGATGCCGGCCAGGTCAAACGATTCGCCGGGCTCAACCTCGTGGATCGGGAACTGTGTGGCGATGGGCGTGGCCATCTCCGGGATGGTCGGTATTCCATGCACGTCGTCCAGTGTCGACAGATACTCCCCTATCCCCGTCGGGCCATACAACGGGACCGGAGGAAGAGTCTTCGGGAACGAGCGGTGGTATCCGAACGGCGCCACGTCGGCGGAGTGATCGGCGTGCTGATGACTGATAATCAGTCCGTCCACATCGGTAAGATCGCGCGCGGCCAGGCCCGCCAGGACTCCGGGGCCGCAATCGATCACGATGCGTTTACCGCCGCTTTCGACCACATAGCCCGAAGCCGGACCGTTGCGGCCGGGCGAGCCGGCACGACAGCCGATGATCGTCAAAGTCGCGTTCACTGTTCCACCATCGCAATCTTGGTCTGTGGCCGCACGGCCACGTTGACTGAATCCCCCGGCGTCACCGCGGACGCCGACACCACCGAGACCTTGGCGCCACCGACTAGTTCACCGGTCAGAAGCCATGCGTCGCCGGCGTACTCGACGGAGGTCACGGTGAACACGGCGCCCTCCTCGGAGATCTGCAGGTCGTTCGGCCTTACGGCCGCCGCACCACCACCGTTGGCACCGGAGAGAACCAAACCGGGTGCCAGCTCATAACGGCCGTCGTCAAGCCGCGTCGTTTCGACAATGTGTGCCTCGCTGACGAACTCGGCGACAAAACCGTTGGCGGGGCCGGCCCACAGTTCCTGCGGCGCGGCGTACTGTTCCAGGCGACCGTCACGCATGACCGCGACCATGTCCGCCATGGCCAACGCCTCGCCCTGGTCATGGGTCACCAGCAGCGTCGTCACACCGCTCTCGGCCAGCAACGCCGACAGGTCGGCGCGCAGCTGTTTACGCAACTGCGGATCCAGCGCGGACAACGGTTCGTCCAGTAGAAGCACCCTCGGGTTCGTGGCCAGCGCCCGCGCGATGGCCACTCGCTGCCGCTGCCCGCCGGACAGGTCGTCCGGGCTGCGCTTGCCGAACGCGGTGATGCGGCACAAGTCCAGCGCGTGCGCGACCCGTTCCAGCCGCTCGGATTTGGGGACCTTCCGAGCGCGCAAACCGAACTCGACGTTCTCGGCGACCGACAGATGCCCGAAAAGCGCGTAACTTTGCGGAACCCAACCGATGTTGCGTTTATCGGCGGGAATGCCGACGGTTTCCTTGCCGTCCATTAGAAGCCGCCCCGCGGTGGGGGTCAGGAGCCCGGCGACGTTACGCAGCAGAGTGCTCTTGCCGCAGCCCGACGGACCGACAAGCGCAGCCACCTGCCCCGGCTCCACGGTGAACGACACGTCGTCGACGGCGTTGACATCCGATCCGACATACTGATAAGACAGTCCATCACAGACGATGGCTGTGGCGTGCGTAGTCATGAAGAGGCGCTCACTTTCGCTCCGCCCAAGCGTTCCAACACGATCGCGGCCGGAACCACGAACGCCAGGAACCATACGGTGACAGCGGAGGCAATCTCGATTCCGTCTTGCTTGTGGCTGGAGTGCAACTCCATCGGCAGGGGTGGATCGGTCGGCGAAAACACGAAGAAGGACACGTTGAACTCGCCCAGAGACAACGTGATCACCAGAATCAACGCCCCCAGCAACGCGGTCTTGACCTGGGGAACCGTGACGGTCAGAAAACGTCTAGTCCGTCCCGCGCCCAACGTCAACGCGACCTGCTCCAGTTCCTGAAGCCGCCGGCTCCCCAGAACCGGCACCATGGTCGCGATGAAGAACGGCAACGTGTACAGCAGGTGCCCGAACACCAGTAGGATGCCGTACCGCTTCAGGTCACCGGTGCCGTAGGCCATGATCAGACCGATCGCCAACGCGATCCCCGGGATCGCCAGCGGTGTCTGAGTGATCGCCATGGCGACCCGCCGCCCGGGAAACCGACGCCTGGCAAACAACCAGGAGGCCGGAAAACCGATGAGCACGTTCAGAACCAACACGATGAGCGCGATCTGAAGGCTATAGGCGAAGTTGATCGCAACCATGTCGAAACCCTGGATCAACCAGTCGAGGGTGAACCCGCCGCTGTAAACGCCGGTGCGCCATTCCCTCGTCGTCGCGACGACGAGAATCAACACGATCGGTATGAGGCACACCAGCACCGCGATCCAGGCCAACACACGCCCGACCGCGATGATCGGGTCCTTGGGTTTACTCGGCCTCTTCGGCGGCGGATCGGCGGCGACCGTTGTCGTCATCGTCTTCGTCGTCATGCCGGTTTACCGCCTCTCTCCCCCAGGCGACTGACAACCACGAGGATCAGTGTGGTGACGACCGCCAATACGACGCTCAACGTCGCGGCAAGCTGAGGCTGGAAGCTTTCGGTGAACGCATCGGCGATGTCCAGCGGCACCACTCGGTACCCGCGCGACAGCGTCACCGCAGTTCCGTAGGCGCCGAACGCGGTCGCGAGACTCAACGCCGACGCGCTGGCTATCGCCGGCCGCAAAGCGGGAATGACGACCCGCTGGTACACGTGCCACGGAGAGGCGCCCAGCGTTCGAGCCGCGTCCAGAGTGTCGTGTGGGATCTGCGCAACCGCGCCACGAACGACGAGGATCACCCGGGGAATGTTGAAGTACAGGTACCCGAGCATAAGGCCGGTGAAGGTGTAGGCCATGGCACCGATCGGTTCACCGAACATTTCCTCGGTCGCGACCGGGACCAGACCGACGTTGCCGAACAGCAGGATGACGAAAAAACCGATCACGATGCCCGGCAACGACAGCGGGATCGTCAATGCCACCGCGATCATGCGACTGGCCCGCGACTGGATTCGCTCGATGTAAAGGGCGGCCGGCACGCACAACAGCAACGCCAAAAGGGTCGAGCCCGCGGCCAACAGGCTCGTGATCAAAAAGGAGTTCAGGTATCGACTACTCGTCAACACCGTCACGTAGTTGTCGAACGTGACGCCGTCGGCCTGACTGACCACCGAGTTGAACCCGAGCACCGCCAGCGGCCACAGCAGGAGGCACGCCACCACAAGGGCCAACGGCAGTGCCAGCAACATCGAAACGGGCCGTTCGGCACCACGCCTTTTACGCGGTGCCGAACGTGTAGCAGTAGCAGGGGCCGACATTAAACGACGACCTCGGCGTTCCACAGTTCGATCATATTGGGGATGCCCGCGTTCATTTCGGCGAAGTCGGGCAACTCCACCAGCTCCTCATACTGTTCGTCGGGAAGCATGACGGCCGAAACCTCGTCGGAGACCTCGACGTCGAAGATGGGACGGATGAACGATTCGGCGAACAGGGTCTGTGCCTTGTCGCTGAGAACGAAATCAAGCAAGGCCTCGGCGTTCTCCTGGTGCGGCGCGTCCTTCACCAGACTCATCACGTACGGCATCGACAGCGATCCCTCACACGGCAGCACGACCTCGATCGGGGCGTTCTGGGCCTGCGCGATCTGGTAACCGTTGAAGTCGGCGTCGATGAGGATCGGAATCTCGCCCTGAGCCAGCTGGTTGGTCGCTGTCTCGGTCGGCAACTGAAGTGCACCGTCGCCCTTGACCGCGTTGGCCCAGTCGATCGCCGGTTGCCAGTTGTCGAAGTCGCCGCCCAACGCCAGGTTGGCGGCGGTCACGACGGACTGTCCCACCGCGGCGGTGGCCGGATCCAGCCAACTGACGAGGCCACGGTATTCGGGCTTGGTCAGGTCCTCCCAACACTGAGGCACCGCGACGTCCCCGATCGCCTCGGTGTTGACGAGGAAGGCCACGGCACCGTGGTGCACGGTGAACCAGCTGCCGTCGTCGGCTTTCAAGGTGTCGGGAATATCGGCGAGCCGCTCGTGCTCGAACGGCGCCACGAGCCCGGCCTCTTGGGCCTCCATGCCGAAGGTGATGCCGTAATAGGCGGTGTCACCGGCGGGAGAACCCTTTTCGGATTCCAACGCGGCCATGACCTTGCCGGAGTTCTTGTCGTCGCTGGGCGCGTCGATGCCGGTTTCGTCTGAGAACGCGTCGAGGACCGCGCCCCAGTTCGCCCACTGTTCAGGACTGTTGTAGGAGATGACGATGTCGTCGGAGCCGCCGAAGCTGCACGCCGACAGCGCCAGGGTGAGCCCCGCGGCCACGGCCACAGACAGGCGGCGCATCTTTTTCATCTGATTTAACTCTCCTTTTTAGAGTATTCAGATCGTTGGGAATGTGCCCGGTCACGCTGCGACGCCTCGGACGACCGGCCGCCGAACACCGACGCGGGTCACCCGCTGCAGAATCGCGGCAACCGAGATTGGGGTCAGCACGCTGCTTGGATTGCCTGGCGTGACTCAAGATATCTGAAACGTTTCAATAGGCAAAGACCTGGGAAGACACAATCTCAAAACTTCATCCACTCGACCGGGTTCGTTAACCGGAAGCACCGATGGGATGCCAAGCCGTCATCGACCCCGCACTACCGATACCCGCCCGGTGACACACCGTTCGGTGGCGAATGCGGTCGGGTTGGCCACCGACGCCACCACCACGGTCGTTCGGTCCGACGCGTCGTCCACCGGCCCGCCGTGAGAAAAGCCGGCGTCCACACCGCAACGATCCCCAGGTCCCACCGCGGACCGTGGTCCTTCCGGAAATCGGCATGATCCGCATGATCACCACACTGGTCGGGCAAGCGCCGCGCGCAATCCCGTATCGCCGAGAGACCGTCCATGCCCCGCAGCCTGAGGCAAAACGGGAGCCGGGCACCGATCGCAGCGTCCGTGTACGCAGCATCGGCCCCACCGTCGTTAATGTAACGAGGACAGCGGCCCAACCGGCGCCGAAACACCGTCCCGTCGACCCCGAGCACCATTCATTCCGTCGGGTCCCGGCCCCGCTTGCGACGCCAGAAAAGAAGCCGGGAGCACGATCAACGCAATCCCGAGCGGGAACGCCCCGGCGGTGACCTTGGCCGGGTGGAACCGACTCCGATTCGGCATCACCGACACGGGCGTCAAGAGCGTGCGCGCCTCACCCGCTGTCGACACCACACCCGGGCTTCGGACTGGAGCGGATCACCGACCGGAAACGGGAGACCCGTATGCGTCGCACGTGGACTGTCCGACGGGGAATCGTCGGCACGTGACTCTCAATCCGGCGACGATCAAACCACACATCAGCGGTCTGTTGACGAAGCTCCGCGCCGGAACCCGCACTCGGCCGGTGGTCATCGTCGACGAATCATGCCCGGTACAGGTGGAGAGTCGAGCCCCAGGAGACCCAACGGGATCACGCGGCGAGCCTGCGTTCCAGCTGCTCCTTCAGGGCCGTCTCCAGCGCCGGCCGGTCGACCTCACCCGGTTGAGCGTCGGCGATGGCCGCCGCCATCTCACCCACCTGATCGGTCAGCATGACGATCAGGTCGTTTCGGTCCGCCGCCGCCCTATCGGATTCGGCAACCTTGGCGAGCTCCTCGGCCACCGTCGCCTGAATCTCCTCGACGTTCTCGCCGCGAAGTGCACCCAGGATCGCCGCCTGCCCGGCCAAAATCTCGCGGTTCTGCGCCAACTGCTGTTTGTTGTACTCGTGGTTCCAGGCCAGATAGGACTCCGGCCTCATCCTCGACGACGAACCCGAGTCTTTGTCGATCTTGTCGATGAAGTAACCGTGCCAGACGTCTTTCGCACTCACGTCGCCCTCCAGGTATTGCTTGAACAGTGCCGTCTTATCCCGTGATTCCGAGTCACGGAAATATGAGATGTGGGTGTGCCACAGGTGGGAGTCGTCACCGGTGTTTCGGATACCCAACCGGTCCCACCGTTTGACGTTCTTTCCGTCGTCGGTGTAGATCACCTCGCGGATGTCACGCGTGTCGGCCGTTCCGGCTTTACACCGTGCGACCAACCACACCGACAGGGATCGCAGGTTCAAGGTCCGAGATCCGACCTTTTTCGAAAACGTTCCGATGTCCAGGGCGGCAGCGGCGTCGGTCAGTCCTTTTCGGTCTCGTGAGGATTCCACCACGGAATAGTCGTTGGCCACCGTACGGTCGGCGCCGCAGTGGTAACCGCCCGCGTGATGGGGACCTCCGACGATACCCACCTTTTCCGGTGCGACGCCGTAGGACTTGATCAAGTAGGTACGCGCATCCTGAAGCCGTTGCGGGGCGTATGTCATAGCTCTCCTTCGGACCGTCGTCGGGGCCTGCGGTCGGGGTCGAACGGCCCGATCGAGTCGAGCCCGGTGTCGGTTCACGCACCGACGGCCTCGCCGTTTCACCGGTGGCCGAGGCGAAACCAAGACGAGAAACCAGTCGACTGTGGCCGGTTGTTGTCGGCCGCACTCCATCACCGCCGGAACAACCTGTGTCCTCCACCACAATGATAACACCGATGTCACGGTGAGCAACCGTCCGGTCGCGATGAGAATCAGCCCCGGATGCCAACGCCACCAGGGACCACACATCGATACCACCGAGAAACACAAGCGGCCGGAGACGTCCACTCGAGACGCCGAACCGCAACGCCACCCATCGAACATCCCGACGGGTATGGCGGCGTCGGCGCACACTCCAACGGGAGCGACATCACGCACAGACGTCGTTGGACGTATCGCCACACCGAAGAAAGCCGGGCTTGAACGAGTACGAGCGGACCGTCCCGGCGAGACGATACCGGCCGTAAAACCTACGCCACCGTAACGGTAGCCTCAGACAATGGAACTCGTCTATCCGCCGGTCGTCATCGCTGCAAAGGCGATGTTCAAAATCCTCGGCATGAAGCTCAACGTACAGGGGAGCGAACACATTCCGGCGGACGGAGGGGCGGTCATCGCCTGCACTCACCAGAGTTACCTCGACTTCATCTTCTGTGGACTGGGGGCACAACCGTCCAAACGCCTCGTCCGCTTCATGGCGAAGAAACAGGTGTTCGACAACCGGATCTCCGGCCCGCTCATGCGGGGCATGCGTCACATACCCGTCGACCGGGCCGTGGGTAAGGCCGCGTACGACGAAGCGGTCGACCGGTTGCGAAACGGCGAGGTCGTCGGCGTGTTCCCCGAAGCCACGATCAGTCGTTCCTTCACCGTCAAGGAACTGAAGTCCGGCAGTGTCCGCATGGCCGCCGACGCCGGTGTACCCATTGTGCCGATGGCGATCTGGGGCACGCAGCGTCTGTGGACCAAAGGAAAGCCGCGGCGCCTGACACAGCGAGGCGTACCCGTCTCGATCCTGGCGGGGGCTCCGTTCTCCGGTGACGAGGGGGCCTCCGTCGAAGACCTGACGGTACAGCTGCGAACCAGGATGCAGGAACTGTTGGACACCGTGCAGGCCGACTATCCCGACAAGCCCGCCGACACGGCCGACACGTGGTGGCTGCCGGCGCATTTGGGCGGAACCGCCCCGACTCCGGAGGAGGCCGCCGACATGGATCGGCGTCGCCCCGAATCCGCCTGACACCGCGCGAGGCCGGCACGGTCGGGTGACCGTCGGCCGGTTTCTCCATCAAACGATGGAGTCGTCGTCCCATCGCTTTGGCGATGCCGTTGGGCGGTCCGCTTGCTGAAGTTGACCACATGGAAGGAATACGCGCACGGTTCTCCCACCGGCTGACATCGCGCCGGGGAGCATGGCTGTCCATCGCGGGCGCCGTACTCGTTTTCGTCGCACTGTTCGGACTGTTCGGACGGTCCGAGGCGCCCATCGGGGTCGACCACGCTCCATCGGACTCCGAGTCGGCGCGCGTGGCCAAGCTGTTGAAGGAGTTTCCCGGCGGGGACCGGCAGTCGGTACTCGTCGTCGCCTCCCGCAACGATGCGGGCAACCTGACCGCCGGAGACGTCGCAGCGCTGAAAGACCTTGCGATCACACTCGACGAACACACGGACTTGACGGCGTCCGAGCCGCTCGTCAGCGACGACGGCGCCGCCGCCGTCGTCATCACGCCCATCACCATAGGGGCCGACAACACCGCGACGGCCCGTATCGTCGAAGACCTACGCGCGGAGGTCGCCGACCACACCCCCACCGGACTGGAGCTACTGGTGACCGGCGGTCCGGCTTTCGGCGCGGACGTCACCTCGTCATTCGACGGCGCGGACTTCACGCTGCTGGCGGTGACGATCGCCATCGTGGCCATTCTGCTGGTGTTGACATACCGTTCGCCGATCCTATGGCTGATCCCCCTGGTCGTGGTCGGTGCGGCGGACCGGTTGGCGACCGGTGTGACCGCGGCGATCGGGAACGCCATGGACCTCCAATTCGACGCCGGAATCATCAGCGTGCTCGTGTTCGGCGCCGGAACCAACTATGCGCTCCTACTGATCTCCCGGTACCGCGAGGAACTCCTCGTCGACGGCGAACACCGCCACGCCCTGGCCTCGGCGTGGCGCAACACCGTTCCCGCCATTTTCGCGTCCAATGTGACCGTTGTTCTGGCCCTGCTCACTCTCACATTTGCCGTCATTCCCGGCACCCGTGGTCTTGGGATCTCCTCCGCGGCCGGGCTGATCATCGCGTTGGCCGCCGTCCTGTTCGTACTACCACCGCTGCTGGCCGTGTGCGGCCCCACGGTGTTCTGGCCCTTCATCCCGAAAGCCGACGCGGCGGCCGTGCACGGAGGTGTCTGGCGAGCCGTGGCAACCCGGGTGGTCCAGCGCCCACTGGTCGGGTTGACCGCCGGAATCGGCGTGCTCGTCGTCATGTCGGTAGGACTAATCGGGACGTCGATCGGGCTCAACCAGCTCGACAAGTTCCGAGTGCCCTCCGAATCGGCCGCCGGTCTCGAGGTGCTGTCGCAGCACTTCCCTCCCGGTGAATCACAGCCGATCTTCGTTGTGGCGGCCACGTCGGCGACCGAGTCCATCGTCGACGCCACCGCCGATGTCGACGGAGTCATACGCGCCCACCCCGTCGAGCAGACGGCCGACGGCAAGCTCACCCAGATCATGGTGACCGGGGAATACGCCCCCGGGACGCCTGAAAGCCTGGACCTGGTCACCGAACTGCGCGAAGCCGTCCACGCCGTCCACGGAGCGGACGCCCTCGTGGGAGGCGCGGTCGCCACAGACCTCGACGCACGCTCCGGAAACCAACAGGACCTCGTGGTGATCCCGCCGCTGGTGTTGGCGGCCGGGTTCATCGTCCTGGTCGTCCTACTGCGCTCTCTACTCGCACCGGTTCTACTGCTGATGGTCAACATCGCCAGTACGATCGCCGCGATCGGCGTCGGCGCGTGGCTGAGCCGAGTCCTGTTCGATCAACCGGCGCTCGATCTACAGGTACCCCTGTTGTCGTTTCTCTTCCTGGTCGCACTGGGTATCGACTACACGATCTTCCTCGTGCATCGCGCTCGCGGCGAAGCCGCCCGACACGGTGAACGGGAAGGCATGATCCGAGCCGTCGCCGGAACCGGAAGCGTCATCACCAGCGCGGGTATCGTCCTCGCCGCCGTGTTCGCCGCGCTCGGCGTCCTCCCGTTGGTGACGCTCGGACAACTCGGCCTCATCGTCGGGGTCGGTGTCATCGTGGACGCGCTCATCGTTCGAACGGTGATCGTTCCATCACTGTTCAGTCTGCTCGGTGATCGCGTTCGGGGAGCACAACCGCCGCACGACGACGGAGAATCCAAGCATGCGCAGCACCTCAACGCTCTCGCCGAGTGACCCGTCCAGGCGCGCTCCGACCCTGCAAGCCATGCGGGTCGGGCAGCACGTCATCGCAGTCGTTCTGGTCTTCGTGGGTGCGGCCCGTGCCATCGCCCAGGACGTACCGCTCCTGCCCGTGTTCGCCGCGGTCGTGGCGGTGCTCGCGTGGTACGTCACCGGAGTCCTCCTCGCTCCCCGGGCGACCACCGGCCAAGCCTGGTGGTTGCTCGGGTTCGCGGTCGTGTGGGCGGTCGCGGTGGCGGTGTCGGCGGAGTTCGTCTGGGTCGCGTTCCTGCTCTGGCTGCTGGCCGGGCACCTACTGCCGTGGTGGCCGTCGGTGGCTTTCTCCCTCCTCGTGTACGCCGTCGTCGTACTTGCACCGGTGGCACACCACGGCACCACCGGTTACGCCAACGTCTTCGGGCCGCTCATCGGCGGAGTGTTCGCGCTGGGCATTTCGCACGGGTATCTCAAACTTCTGCGTGACGCCCGCGAACGAGAACACCTGGTCGGCTCGTTGACGCGTGCCCACCGGGACATGGCCGAGCTTCAGGAGGAGCTTGCGTCAACGCAGCGTCATTCCGGTGCGATCGCCGAACGCACCCGCCTGGCGCGCGACATTCACGACACGCTCGCGCAGGGACTGTCATCGATCCGTCTACTGGCACGTGCGGCCGGAGAGCAAACCGACGACCGTACCGCCGGTCGCACGTTCACTCAGGTAGAAGCGCTCGCGCGCGACAGCCTCGCCGACGTCCGCAGGATCATCGCGGCGCTGGCACCGGCGGAGTTGGAGGACGACGCATTGGCTGCGGCGTTGACCCGCATGCTCGAAAGGCTGCACACCGAAACCGGCATCGACACCGACCTCCACGTCGACGAGTCGATACCGATGTTGCCCACCAACATCGAGGTCGCTTTCCTGCGTACGGCCCAGTCGGCGTTGGCCAATGTGCGATTGCACGCCGACGCGAGCAGGGTCGTCGTCAGCCTCGTGGACGTCGACGACACCGTTCGCCTCGATATCCTCGACGACGGTCGCGGCTTCGACGTGAAGAATTGGAACAGCACGACCACAACCGGGTCGTCCGGTTACGGTCTGGCCTTCATGCGGTCCCGGCTGCGGGAACTCGGCGGCGGGCTCGAGGTCGAAAGCACACCGGGCGACGGAACCGCCGTCGGCGCGTATCTTCCACTTCACGACGGCTTCAAGGAGAATTAGTGCCGGTCACAGTATTGCTCGTCGACGATCACCCGGTCGTTCGTACCGGTCTTCGAGCCGTGATCGACGCCCGCTCGGACGTCACCGTCGTCGGTGAGGCCGCGACCGGCGAGGAGGCCGTCACGCTCACGGATCACCTTCGCCCCGACGTCGTCCTGTGCGACCTACGGCTGGGCGCCGGAATGGACGGAGTGGCGACGACGACCGCGCTACGCTCCCTTGATTCGCGACCCGCTGTGATCATTTTGACAACCTTCGACCGCGACGCCGAGATTCTGGGGGCCATAGAGGCCGGGGCCGCCGGCTACGTTCTCAAAGACGTCGATCCGGACCGGATCGTCGAGGCGGTCCACACGGCCGCGCGTGGTGAGGTCTACCTCGCGCCGGAACTGGCAACCCGGGTTATGAGCGGCATCCGTAATCCCGCGCCGCGTCTCACTCGCCGCGAGCTCGACGTTCTTCGGCAACTGGCCACCGGCGCCTCGAACCGGGAGATGGCGCGTTCCCTCTTCGTCACCGAGGCCACGGTCAAAAGCCACCTCGTTCACATTTTCGCCAAGCTCAAGGTGGACAGCCGATCACGGGCCGTTCACGTGGCTCGCGAAACGGGTCTCATTTGAGAACCGCGACTCCCGTTGTTCTGCGTTGCTTGACTCCTCCCCAGGGGCAGGATGTTGTGTGAGGCCGAGAGCGGCGCGCACGCCGACCACCAACCACGGAAGGACCGATCATGGAGACCACGTTGCCATCCGACTGCGGCAACTCGCCGCGCACGACCATCGTCGGCGATTTCGTTTCACGCTGGGCCGCAGGCGATACCGCCGGGGTCTCCTCGTGGCTGTCCGACGACGCAACCTGGACGTTCGTCGGTTCCGGCGAACATACCGGCCCCGACGTCGCGGCGCAGGCCATACCCGCTGTACCTCCACAAACACTGGAGGTGCTGTCGATCGTGACCCACGGACGCCTCGCCTCGTGCGACGGTCGCTTGGAAACCGACGGAAAACGCGTGAACTTCAGTCACGTGTTTCGGTTCACCGGTGCCACGAAGACCGCCAAGATCGCGCATGTGCGCACCTACCTCATCGAAGGCGCCGACCGATAGAGGCCGCGCGGGTATCGCGTCGGTGGCGGGGTACGTCGATGACGGTGACGACCAGTCCGGCGGCGATTGTCAGCCCCGCCATGACGGCGAAAGCCGTCCGGTCACCGGTGGCGGTGGTCAAAACGGCAAGGCCGATGACGCCGCCGAACTGTTTGGCCGTGTTCATCATTCCGGAGGCCGCGCCGGCGTCGTCGCGTCCGATACCGGAGGTGACGATCGCCGTCAGGGGTGCGTTGAAGAGGCCCGCTCCGGCTCCAATGAACAATGCCGGAATCACGACGGCCGCCAATGGAGGTTCCAACGGGACAACGGCCTGGAAAAACAGGCCGACGGCTGCGATCACGGCGCCGACCACGGTGACCGGTCGAGCCCCGAAACGTTCCGTGACACGGGAGGCCGCCCAGGTGTTCACGGCGAACATAGTGACGGTGAGGGGCAGAAACGCGAGACCGGTCAACGCAGGAGTGAAACCGAGCCGGTGTTGCAGAAGAAAAGTAAGGAAGAACCAGATCGCCACCTGGAATGACATGCCGGCGAGGAACGTCGCCGTGTTTCCGAGCACCACCTGCCGGTGCCCCCACAGCCGCCGTGGGATCAACGGTTCGTCGCTGTGCACCTGGTGCAGTACGGATACCGCTCCCAACACCAACGCGGCCACCGCCCCGAGCCACCAGAAGCGGTTGCCGTTCGGCAGGGTCGTGAGCGCATAGGTCGCCGCGGTGAACGTTGCGGTCACCAGCACAGCGCCGACGACGTTGAGACGAAACCGTTTCGGAAGCCGCTGCGGTGACCGGCCACCGGCGGCCACCACGGCGAGACCGATCGGGACCGCGATGAGGAAGACCGCACGCCAGTGCACCCACTGGGTCAAGACGCCGCTAACGACGTTGCCGAGCCCACCTCCTGCGAGACCTGCCGCCGTCCAGGCCGCGATCGCACGGACCCGGGCGGGACCCTGCGGGTAGGTGCTCGTGATCAGAGTCAAGGTCGCGGGGGCAACCATCGCGGCGAACACGCCCTGGCCGACGCGCGCGACGACGAGTAGGCCGGGGTCCTGCGCGATGCCTGCGATCAGGCTGGCGACGGTGAAGCCCAGCATCCCCATGCGCAGTGCCTTCGCCGCTCCGAAAAGGTCACCGAGGCGGGCACCCACCGGTAGCAGCCCTGCGAACCCGAGCGTGTAGGCCAGGGCAAGCCACGACACGGTCGGGGGTGTCATATCGAGGTCACTCCGAATGGATGGAAGCGCAACGTTGACCACCGACGTGTCGAGAACGACCAGCAACTGAGCGGCACACGCCACCCACAGAACACGACGCGCCCGCACCGACTCACCTCCGCAATGGACGTAAAAACTCGATGCGTATGATACGGACGTATCACGAATGATGATACATGTGTATCACACACCGGAGGGGTCATGGCTCGGCGCGATCGTCGCGACACAATCCTTGATGCCGTCGAGCGCCTGGTGCTGCGCGACGGAGTCCACGCCGTGTCTATGCGCCTCGTGGCCGAGGAGGCCGACGTCTCACTGCGACTCGTGCAGTACTACGGCCACACGAAGACCGAGCTACTCGAAACCGCGCTGATCCGCCTCTCACAACGAAGCCTGCAAGGCTGGCAGCGACGACTGTCGAACACCGACGACCCCCGATCCATACTCGATGCTTTTCTGTGGGCGGCGATGCCGGTGAACCCGGAACAGCGCGATTTCCATCGCTTCGGCGTCTCACTGGAACAACTCGCCGTCACCGACCCCGACGGGATAGGCGGCTTCTACGTCACCCATATCGGCGCGGTCATCGATACCCTCGCCGACGCGCTGGCCCCCGGCCTGGGCGAGGCGGTCGCCACAGACATCGCCGAAGCCGCATTGGCGTTCTCACACGGGCTGGGAACCCTACTCATGTCCGGTGGCGTAACCCCCGAACGCTCACGTCGACTCATCGACGACTACCTCGATCAACTGGCGGCCACCCGTTCGGCGCTACGGCGTCGGTGAGCAACCGGGCAATGACCGCCACGTCACATGCTGCGACACCCGATGTCGAGCAACCGACCGGTTCGACGGCCGTCGGCAGCACGCCCGGCGCCCCGCACGGTGGCACGTATCCAAGAGACCGCCGGTGAACTCCGGGAATCGCGAGTTGTCGGGTCGGCGAATGGTGACGTGGAGGCGTTTCTTCGGGATCACGCCTGCCACCCGACCGGCTGCGGGGACGGCACCGGTGTCATCCGAGGCTTCGCCTCGGCGATCCTGCCGCCTTCACTCAATCGGGTGTCCGGTGGTGACCGGCTTTCCTCTCCTGCCTGCGACGTTCGGCCCGACGGCATCCAGAAAGCCGAGCGGTACCGCGCCCACCGAGCGGATAGTCGACGTCCTCGGAAGCGGACCTCACCGGTTGCCAACCGGCTCTTCACTCCCCTGAAGACCACAACGGCCTCAGTCGTTTCACGACCGTTCCCGCCCCGATCCGACTCCAGGTGCTCGCCCACCCCCGGCGTCGGATTCGCTGATCGATGGCGCGCCGTCAACCGAGAGACGGACACCATGGACGGTTGGCGCCTTGGATGTCCCCGGCTCGGGGGTGCGGCCGTGTTTGGGCCGACAACACCGCCAAGCCGAAACCGCCGACCGTGCTGTAGCGCCGTCACGGGAAGACAACGAGCGGGTCCCTGCGGCGCCTTTCCCTCTGGCGCTCGACGTCGATCGACGTGTCGCCATGGACACCATGGGATGGAAGGACGAACGGGTGTTGGTCCGGTACCGGCACGTGGCGACGAGCTGCGCGGGAAGGCAGCGTCGCAGCTGGGCCACCTGCTCGGTGGTTTTGCCACCGTGGCCCGAAATAGGCGGAAAAATTAACCCCTGACCCAGTCTTCTCCCAGGTCAGGGGTTAATTCTTGGGGTGCCTAAGTAGCACGTTTGGCAACTTTGTCCCCAAGACAAAAACCCTGGTCAACCGCCTGTTGCGAGGCGTCTATCAGGTGTCCAGACGGCCCCAGAGTGGCGCTCCGAGGGATGATCGGGGGCCTGTCGTGAGGACTATCGAGACGGCTCAAACTTTTCTCACCGCCTCCGAGGTGGACCGGCTCGTCGGTGACTACCTGGCCGGGATGAGTGTGAAGTCCCTAGCCGAACGGTATGGCATCCACCGCTCCACCGTGTTCTCCCACCTCCGCCGTCGCAACGTGCCGAGCCGCCGCCCAGGGCTCTGCCCCGACGAGAGAGCCGAGGCTGTGCGCCTCGCCCGAGCGGGAGTCTCGATGAGGGCGATCGCTCGTCGGATGGGTGTAGACCGCAAGGCCGTACGCGCAGCGTTGGTCGAGGCTGGTGTCATTATGGACGGCGGGCCGAGCGCATCTCATCGGTGACACACAAGCCATGGAGACCTAGGGATCAGGACAGCTCGGGGAACGCTTCGTATTTGTGTCGCCGATTGTCGAACGCTGGCTTGGTTCCTTCGAGGATGTTGAGCGCGAACTTCGCCACGTCGAGTTCGGCGATGCTTCCACTGCTTACCGTGAAGCGTCGATCGTTCATTTGGCAGTGCACGATCTGGTCGGCATCACCGACGACGGCGAGGTTGGCGTTGTGAGTAACGACGATCGTCTGTCGGCGTCCTGCGGCTTCATGAATTGCTGGTACGAGCTTGGACGCGATGGTCTCGTTGTCGAGGTTCTCCTCAGGTTGATCCAGCAACAACGGAGTAGTTCTCCGGTCCACGACAAGGTAGAACAGCGCGAGCACGAGACCACGCTGTCCGGGTGACAGCTGGGAGAGCGGTAGCCCGTCACCAGTGAGGCCGAAGCGGACCTCCAGCCAGGACAAGTCGAACATGCTCAGTAGGAAATCGTCGATCGTCGTGTTGCTGCGGAGTGCGGTTGCTGGGTTCCGGTACTCGCCCCCTGCTTCTCCGCGTTCGTGCTCTAAACGCTCGAATGCCTCATGGAGTTGGGCCGCGAGCTGGTCCCAGCTCGTGTCCTCAACGCGCTGTGGAAGGTCGATAAGCCAGTCGGAGAACTCGCCGTTCTTGCGCCCGTCCAAGCCGGCTGCGACACTCCTCCATCCGGGGAGAATACGTAGTTCGGCGTTGAACTCAAGTCCTGCGTTCTTGACCACATCGGACTGTGCGATGAACGTGGACGCCGGAGTGTACAGACTCTCAACCGCGCGCAACTGCGCTTCCAGTGCTTCGTGGACGCGGCGTGAACACAGCATGATCTCGTCACGCAGTTCAGACATCTTCGTCGGCGCTTCGCCGATACGGCGTAGCAAGGATGAGAGTCCAGCATGAGACTCCTCGTCATCCTCGTCGCCTATAAGCGCCGCAACCCGTTCCTCTGACTGGAGGACTCGTTGTCGGGCGCGTTCACGTGCACTGTCGGCCGCGGCGAGCGCATCTGCGTTCTCGCGCCTCGCCTGTTCCTGCACTTCGAGGTCCTGATCGATCTGATCGCGCTCTCGCTTCAGGGCGGCGAGAGACTCTTCCTCGGTCGCGCGCCAAGTCTGGTATCTCCCAGCGTCGACAGTCAGCTGGAGATAGGGGCTCTCGGCTCTTCCACCGCCAAGAAGGGCCTCCGCCTCGCTGTTCAGCGAGGCAACGTCGGCTTGAATCGCTTCTGTCCGGTGAGCGATCGCTTCCATTCCGCTGAGCCGCTGGCGTGACTTGGCCTGTTGCTGTTCGTTGGCACTTCGGCGGGTCGCCAGTTCAGACCGCGAAGCCTCAATCTGCTCCGAGCGCTGCATCAGCCCAGCGAGGTGCCCGTCATCCTTGCTTGCAGTGTCCATCTCAGCGAGCGCGGCCTTGGCAGTTTCGAGGTCCTTCCTCGCCGCGTCAATATCAGCCTGCTTGAGGTCCAGACGACTCTGGACTTCGGGTGCTTGATTGCTTGCCCGGAAGGCGGCGATCCCGACATAACCACGTACCGCAGTCCGCAGCTCTGCTCGGAGCCTCGTCAGGTCGTCTTGGGAGGTTCGAGTCTTCTGGGTCAAGAGGGCGTCGAAGGTCTTCTCGCCAGCGCGTTCCTCCTCCGGGATGTGAGTGAAGAGGACTGTACGAAGCTCGCGTTCGAACTCGTCTGCGTCGTCTGCCGCTTGGTCAAGGTTGCACACTCGCTCGACGAACATCTGGGGCAGGTACTCGACCAGCACCGGGGTCGCGTTGTCGTGTGGTTGATTCAGTTTGGCCTGCCGTGCCGTGCCCGTGGCCCAGACGAGTTCCGCGTGATACTCCCTCGCGACCTTCTGGTTCTGAGGACTGAGGAACCGAGTGGGGCTCAGGAAGGCGAACTCGCTACTACGTGACGAGTTCCCGCCGAGTGCGATGCAGTCGAGGAGCGCGGACTTGCCTTGACCCTTGTTCCCGACGACGGCAACGAATCCGGGATTGAGTGGGAGGTCGTGGCTGAAGAGATCGCGATCCTCCTGTTCGGAACCGACCCGGATTCTCTCTATGAACCGCTCCGGGTTCTTCCGCATTCTTGCGAGCGCGGGTGGTTCGAGTCCGACAAAGGGCTCTGTTGCAAAAATCGTGAAGCTTGAGCATGCTTGGCGGAGATTGGACGGACGGAACGATGACGGATTTCAAGTGGCGCCATTTCCAGGGTGATGTGATCCTGTGGGCGGTGCGCTGGTATTGTC
>DXGR01000053.1 GCA_019113825.1 Candidatus Stackebrandtia excrementipullorum
CAAAGATTCATACAGACCTCTCACCACACCTACACAGCATGGCTCAAACGAGGCCCACACACTGACCATCACAAAAACACCCTGTTGAGTTCTCAAAAAACACACCCACACCACCGTAGTAAACCCTTCTCAGGCTTACCCGCCTCGGTGAAGCGCAACCCCTCTAACTTAGCAGACCGTTTCTGTCTCCGCAACTCCCCCCTCAGATGAATCTGAAGTGAAGGCCGCGCGACATCCCGGTATGCTGAATCTTCGGGAGTCTGCCTGGGACCGTCCATCCGGCCGCTCTCGCGTCTTCGGTTCCTGTCCGGTGCTCCTCAGGCACTAAGAACATTACCCCCCTCGTTTTAGGGCTGAAACGGGGGGGTCGGTTTTTACAACCGCCCCCCTGTTTGCGCAGGTCACAACCGTTTCACGCCGGCGATCGTCTTCTTCCCGCGCCGCAGCACCGCCAGACGGCCGTGCAGAAACTGCTCGGGTGCGAAGGGCGCGTCGACATCTGCCACACGGGTGTTGTTCACGTAGGCACCGCCTTCCTTCGCCGCGCGCCGCGCCTCCGACAGACTTTTCACCAGACCGGTCTCCTTGAAAGCGGCAGCGACACTCATTTCGCCCTCCGCCGGGATACAGCCGGCTTCGTCGAGTGCCGCTTCCAACGTCGTCTCCGCCAACTCGGCCAAGTCGCCTCTTCCGAACAGAGCCGAACTCGCCGCGATCGCTTGAGCACATTCGGATTCGCCGTGAACGATCGTGGTGAGTTCCGACGCCAGGGCACGCTGCGCCAAACGTGCGGCCGGTTTTTCGGCGGTGGCCTTCTCCAGCTCCGTGATCTCCTCATGAGACTTGAAGCTGAAGTAGCGCACGTAGTTCCCGATGTCGCGGTCGTCGGCATTGATCCAGAACTGGTAGAACGAGTAAGGGCTGGTCAGCCCGGCGTCCAACCAGACCGCGTCGCCTTCGCTCTTACCGAACTTCGTGCCGTCCGCCTTCGTCACCAACGGCGTTACGAAAGCATGTACCGGCCCTTCACCTCGGCGGCGTACATAGTCGACGCCCGCGGTTATGTTGCCCCACTGGTCGGAGCCACCGAACTGAAGCGTCACACCGTGACGCCGGAACAGCTCGTAGTAGTCGTTGGCCTGGAGCAGCTGGTAGGAGAACTCGGTGAAGCTGATGCCGCTTTCCAGGCGCGCCTTGACGACCTCACGTGCCAACATGCGGTTGACGGAGAAATGTTTCCCGACGTCCCTGAAAAAGTCGACCGCCGATATGTTTCCGGTCCAATCAAGGTTGTTGACCAGTGTCGCGGCGTTGGCTCCGTCGAAGGATACGAAGGGGCGGACCTGTTCCCTGATGGCGTCGACCCATCCGGCGACGGTCTCCGGCGAGTTCAGTACGCGCTCGGTGGATTCGCGGGGATCCCCGATCTGGCCGGTGGCTCCACCCACCAGCAATACCGGGGCAAGTCCGGCCAGCTGAAGTCGACGAGCGGTGAGAACCTGGGTGAGGTGTCCGATGTGCAGACTGGACGCAGTGGGATCGAACCCCACATAGAAAACGACCTGTTTCGAGTCCAGATGTTTCCGAAGGGCGTCGATGTCCGTTGATTCCTGAATCAGGCCACGCCACTGCAAATCGTCGAGTATGTTCACGCCTCGATTCTGACGCATCCGGCGGCCGCCCGGCCACCGCCGTGAGCATCCGGTTTCCGTATCGGCCGCCGATGCGACGGCGACACCGCCGGTCAGCGCGGAGCCTCAGCCGGGTCGGCGCTTACGCGGCACGTGCGGCCGGTACGGGCTGACGGTCGGATCGGCGTCGATCCAGAAGCGCCAGTGGATGTCGGCGGCGGAGCTGACCCCGGTGCGTGGTCCGCTCCTGGCCGGCCCGACCGTGCCTTCGGGCGGGCGAAGCCGCAGTGGGCCGTCGCCCAACAGTGCGGTGCCGTCGAACCGCCTGTCGACGTCTAGAGCGACGGTCAGACGCGCC
The DNA here is from genome assembly GCA_019113825.1 of Candidatus Stackebrandtia excrementipullorum. Lineage (GTDB taxonomy): Bacteria > Actinomycetota > Actinomycetes > Mycobacteriales > Micromonosporaceae > Stackebrandtia > Stackebrandtia excrementipullorum. The sequence continues at coordinate 1,990 of DXGR01000053.1, forward strand.
GGGCCGCGGGCAAGATCCCGATCCTTGACGCCTGGGCGCCGGCGCCGGGCGTCCTCGATTCCTTCGACGACCTCACCGGCCCGGAGTAGCACTCCGCCGCCTACTCCCTCGGGCTCACACACGACGTTCAGACAGAAGTGCATGCCGTAGGTGAAGTAGACGTAGGCGTGTCCGGGCGGCCCGAACTGGCTGGCATTACGGCGGGTGGGTCCTTTGTGTGCGTGGGATGCGGGGTCCATGCCCTTCCCGCTGTACGCCTCCACCTCACTGATGCGGATGGTCGTGGCGCCATGACTGATCCGGCAACCCAGCAGTTTTGGGGCCGCCTCCACGACCGGGCCGGCCAGAACGTGCTCCAGGTCGATCGTGGTCATGACGGCACGTCCGTCGTGTCGGCGCTGTCGACGGGGTCGAACCGATCGAGTTCGTGCTCGATGTGTGTCCTCAGGTCCTTGGCCGCTTCGTTCTTGGCGCCTTGCTTCGTGTTCGCCGAAGCCGTGGCTCGCAGGACACGACCGGTAGCGGTCACCGTGGTTTCGACGGTTCCGGTGAAAACCGGTTCGTGTGGCCGTCCTTCGCGGTGGAACGACCAGGTGGCGACCGTGATCACTCCGGTCTGCGTGTACTCGTTGACCGCCATCATGGCACCGCGGTCGGCGGGCACACGTGGCGTTCGCGGGGCGGCGGGGCGGGGCGCGGACGTGTTGTCGGACAGGTCGGGCAGTTCGCTGAGCCGACCGACGAGGGCGAGCGCGGCCTGCGCTTTTGCATCTTTTTTAGAGGCGGCGTTTCGCTGAGGGGAGGATATGACGCGGCCGGACACGGTGATGGTCACTCGGGCCCCGAAACACGGTTGGTGCACGGTTCCGATCGGCTCGACGTCCCATTCCAGCCCCGAGCCGCCGTGGGGCTGACCGGAATCGGCCTGCGCGTACATGTTGAGGATCGTCAACGCGTTACCGGGTTCGGCTGCCACTTCGCGGTGAATACGTTCGCGGATGGGGTGCCACTGGCGGGAGCGGGCGTTCAGCAACAACTCGTATCGATCCCTCATGGATAGTTCGGCTGCCGAGCAGCGCCGGCCGGTCTCCGTTATCAGGCCCGCGGGTACGTTTTTTTCGGCAAGCCCCATCCGCAGCACCTTGCCGAAGTCGGCCTCCGTCAAGTGGTGGTATTCGGGAGCCTCGAGTCGACGCCGAGTTGTTCGCTTCGCCTCGTTTCGGTGGCGCTCGGCACGACGCCGACGCTCAATCCTCGTCTGTTCGTTGATCTCGTCGGCGACGACGGCGAGCTCATCGGCCGTGTACGGCGGGGCTTCGCCGTCTACACACGCCAACAGCATCCGCTGATTGACCAGGTCGGCATAACGACGCAGTGGGCTGGTGGCATGTGTATAGGTCGAGAGGTTAAGGCCCTGGTGCCCCAACACCGTCGGACCGTATTCGGCGGCTCGTTGGACGACGCCCAACCGCTCCCGTAGAAGCTCGTATGCCGCTGCGTCACCGCTCCCCTGAGCCACGGCGAGGTCGTCGAGGATCGCACGGTTGTCGCCGGCGACCGCGGAGGTGCGGTGGTTTCGGTACAGAATCGGCAGGTCCTGCTGTGCCGCCCATCGGGCGACCGCGGCGTTGGCCGCGATCATGAACTCCTGGACGATCAGGTAGCCGATGTGCCGCTGGTGATCGGCCAGCCTGATAACGGTGCCCTCTTCGGTCGTCGCATAACCCTTGTACAGGTCGTAGAACGCGAGTGCACCGTCGCGGCGGCGGCGCTTCAACAGTGCGTGTGCCAGATCTTTGGCTTGACCGAGTGTGGTGTTCAACCTGTGGTCGGAGTCGGCGAGGATGTCGGTGACCTGCGCGTAGGTGAGCTGGTGCGCGTGCATCAATCGGCCACGTTGCACCCGTATGGCGTGCGGCTCCAGCGTGTGGTCGAGGGTGACGCCGATCGCCAGGGTCGGCTGGTCGGCATCCGGGCGCAGGGTTGCTGCTGCTTCCAGGGCGGTCGGGAGCATTCCGATCACACGGTCCGGCAGGTACCGGGTGTGACATTGTCTCCGCGCTTTCCCGTCGTCGTACGATCCGAGTGTCACGTGGGCGGCGACGTCGGCGACGTGAACCCACAGGTCGACGCCGAGCTCGTGCGGGTTCAGCCAGATCGCGTCGTCTCGGTCACGTGTGGTCGGCGAGTCGATCATGATGCCGTATTGCTCGGAAGGGGCCGCCGTGTTCGTTCCGTAGTCCCGGGCACTGTCAATCACGGTGGTGAGTCTGTCACGCCCGGCCCCGGATCCGCACGTTACCCAGGCGTCCGCTAAAGCAGGTGACGGGCACGGCGGGCATCGGTCACCATTGTCATGCCGCACCGGAACGTCACAAGGAGGAAAGGTGTCCTTTAAGGAGCTGAGGGGCGAAGGGGCTTCGATCCGCCTGTGGGCCGACCCCGATTCGGTCGAGGAGGCCGCGATGCAGCAGCTTTTCAACGTTTCGCGTCTCCCGTGGGTCGAAGGCCTGGCGGTCATGCCCGACGTGCACTACGGCATCGGCGCCACCGTCGGCTCGGTGATCGCGATGCGTGGTGCGGTGTCGCCGGCGGCGGTGGGCGTGGACATCGGTTGTGGGATGACCGCACAGGCCACGTCGTTGACCGCAGACGACCTTCCCGACGACCTGTCGCGACTGCGTGGGGCCATCGAGAAGGCGATACCCGTCGGTCGAGAGGCACACAAACATTCGGTCGACGTCGATCATTTGGGGCTCAAGGTGCGCGGCTGGCACCGGTTCTGGTCCGACTTCGACGACCTGGCGAAGCCGGTCGGACGTTTGAAGGCCAAGGCCATGCAACAGCTCGGAACGCTGGGCGGAGGCAACCACTTCATCGAAGTGTGTCTGGCGGAGGACGGCCGCGTGTGGTTGATGCTGCACTCCGGCTCGCGCAACATCGGAAACCGGCTGGCGCAACATCACATCGAGCAGGCGAAGGGACTGCCGCACAACAGCGATCTGCCCGACCCCGATCTGGCGGTGTTCATCAACGACACACCGACCATGGAAGCGTACCGTCGTGACCTCTTCTGGGCGCAGGACTACGCGCGCCGTAACCGTGCCGTGATGATGGGGCTGCTGCGCAACGTGGTGCGCAAGAGGTTTCGCACGGTGACGTTCGAGCCGGAGATTTCGTGTCATCACAACTACGTGGCCGAGGAACACCATGACGGTCAGGAGCTGTTGGTCACCCGCAAGGGTGCCATCAACGCCTCCGCGGGACGCCTGGGAATCATCCCGGGTTCGATGGGTGCGTCATCGTTCATCGTCCGTGGTTTGGGGAACGCGGCCTCGTTCGAATCCGCCTCACACGGCGCCGGACGGGTGATGAGCCGCACCAAGGCACGCAAGCACTTCACCGCTCAAGATCTGGCGGCGCAGACCGAAGGGGTCGAGTGCCGCAAGGATGCCGGTGTCGTCGACGAGATCCCGGCCGCCTACAAGAACATCGACGAGGTGATGGCGGCCCAGTCCGACCTGGTCGAGATCGTGGCGCGGTTGAAGCAGGTGGTGTGCGTCAAGGGCTGACCGACGTCGGGAACCACAGCCGTGAACGGAGTTCCGTTCACGGCTTTTCCGTACCCGAAAACAGTGATGCCCGCCACTTCAGGAAATACATGACATGACGACGTTGTCTTATATTGGTGTTAGCACTCTCGGTCAGCGAGTGCCAATCAACGAAGACCAAGGAGGGCACCAGATGCTAGTTCGTTACCGTCAACCGTGGTTCCTGTCGTCGCGCGTCAACTCGGAGTTCGACCGGTTGATGTCGGAGACGTTCGGCCGTGACACCGGGCGGATCAATCCGGCCGCCGACATCGTCACCGAAGGTGAAGACGTCGTAGTCACCCTGGAACTTCCCGGAATCAAGGCCGACGAGGTCGACATCACGTTGGATGGACGCCGACTCACCGTTGCCGGGGAACACTCCTCCACCGAGACCGCCGAAGGCGACCGTTACCTCTCACGCGGGCTACGCCGCGGAAGGTTCTCCCGAAGCTTTTCGGTACCCGAAGGCACCACCGCCGAACAAATCGGCGCCGAACTGAAGGACGGTCTGCTGAAGCTCCGCGTGTCGGGAGTGATCAAGCCCCAACCTCAGCCGCAGAAAATCGCTGTCACGTCCACCGTCGATGCCGACGCGGCCATCGAAGCAGGAGACGACCGGTAAAAATACGGAAAGCCGGTCGCCGTTACGGCGACCGGCTTTCCGCGGTCAGGTCACATCACCGTCAGGTCGCGTCGTCGTCGAATCGACGAATCTCACGGCGGTTTCCGGAATCCGGCTCGATGGCAGTCGGCTCGGTACCGGGTTCGGGCTCAAGAATCTCACTCGGAGTCTCGTCGATCACCGAAGCCTGGTCGGGATCGAGATCGTCGAGCTCGCTGTTTTTGCGTGCACGTCGCTTGTCGTTGACAAAGGCGAAACCGACCGCCGCAAAGTACAGACCCACCATGGGAAGAGCCAGGAAGGTCATACCGAACGGGTCGGGCGTCGGCGTCACGATCGCACAGAACAGGAAGACGAGGAAGGTGGCCACGCGCCACCAACTCAGCAACCGTTTCGCGCTGGCGATCCCGATGACGTTGAGGAGCACCACGACGAGAGGGAACTGGAACCCCGCGCCGAACAACAGCATCACGTTCGTGACGAAGTCGAAGTACCCGGTGAGGTCAACGGTCAGGTTGTAGTTGTCGCTGAGTTGAAGAAAGAACTCGAGACTCTTCGAGATGACGAAGAAACCCAGCGTGGCCCCGGCGATGAACAACGGCGCGGCGACGGCGACAAACCAATAGGTGTACTTACGCTCGTGCTTGTGAAGGCCGGGAGCTATGAAGGCCCACAACTGGTAAAGCCACACCGGACTGGACACCATCACACCGGCGAACAATGCGATCTTCAAGTACAGCAGGAAGTTGTCGAGCGGCCCGACAACGTTGAAGTCGCATTGGAACTCACCCTCGCCGTCCCACCGCGAGGCATAGAAGTCGCAGTAGGGGGCGTTGATGAAGTTCTGGATCTGCTCGGCGAAGGCGAAGCACGCCATCAAACCGAAAAGGACTGCCAGACTCGCCTTCAGCAGGCGGTTTCGCAAGTCCCTGAGGTGATCCATCAGGGTCATCGAGCCATCGGAGGCTCGCTGGAAAGTCGTCTTCTTCTTACGACGTTTAAGGAAGGCCATGAACGTGATCCGCAGCTACGGCGACGATCACGCCTGCTCGCGTGGCTTCTGCGTCGAACTCGAGGATGTCTCCCCCTCGATGACGGTCGGCTCCAACGGCTCTCGACTGTGCTTGGCATCGGCCTTCGATTCCGACTCGACGTCCTCGTCACGCAGCGTCTTGGTCTCGGACTTCAAAATTCGCAGAGACTGGCCGAGTCCACGGGCCGCGCCGGGCAGTTTCTTCGCGCCGAACAGCAGAACCAGGACGACGACCAGCACAATGATATGCCAAGGCCTCAAAGCACCCATGTCGATTCCTCCAGTTATGACGGGGTGAGCCCAACGTATGCGGATATGTCCGCATTGCGTGGGTGGCACCGTAGGTTTCACGACGCGCGGCCTAAGCATGACCGGTCGGTACCGGGATCGTCAACCCGGTCAAGCGACCGCGACGCGATCTTTATCCAACCGTGTTAAGCACCCACGGGGCTCACTCGGGTTTGGTGGGCAGTTTCTCCTGAAGCGCAGTCATATCCGATTGCAGCTTCTCGACGCGACCGCGCAGTCGTTCCACCGATTCGCGCCTGGCCTGCAATTTCAACTGGGCATGCTGCAGTGCCGGCACAAGTCGAGCGACCCGGGCCGCCGACACGGCGAGTAGTACGAGTCCCACCAGTGCAGCGATACCTGCGATCCACGGCCACGTCATGTCCGAAACTCTAATCGAAACCTCGCTCCCGCCGACAACCGGTCACATCTCGTAACGGTCGAGCACTGTCTGCATGTCGGCGGCGATCATGTCGCGAAGCTCCTCCGGTTCCAGCGCCTCGACATCGGTCCCCAGGCTCAAAGTCAGCCGTTTGGCCCACTCCAGGTCACGGGCCCGCATGGTGACCAGACGTCGACCATCGGGCTCGTCGGTGACGTCTTCGCACGGGTAGTACTCGGCGATCCACCGTGCGGATTTCGCCACGCGGAGCACGATGCGAGGGAAGGTCGTGTCCCGAAACGTGACCGACGGGGATGCCAGCAGCTCCTTGGCGTGTGGCGGTATCTCCGCCGGTTCGTCCAATACCTTGTGAGCATCGATGCGATCGAGCCGGAATCGGCGCACATCCTCGGCACGTCGACACCACGCGTGAAGATAGGCGTGGTCGTCGGCAATCACCACACGGATCGGATCCACAACCCGCTCGGAGCTGAAATCACGGCCGGCGCTGTAGTACGCCAACCGCACGGCCTTGCCGTCGGAGACGATGCGGCTGAACACATCCACCAGTTCATCGTCGATCGTCGTCGACAGGCTCACGCGCGCCGCCGAGGCTGCGGCGTCGCCGGCGGCGGCGGCCACCTTGTCCAGGGTCCGTTTGACGACTTCACGGTCCGACAGCCCGGGCGTATCGACCAACATGCGCAATGCCACGACCAGAGCCAACGCCTCGTCCGGCGACAGCCGCACAGGGCGGGTCATGCCCGCGTCATAGGTGACGGTCACCGTGTCGTCGTCAAACGCTATGTCGATGAGGTCGCCGGGCCCGTACCCGGGCAGCCCACACATCCACAACAGAGTCAGATCGTCACGCAACTCCGACACACCGATCCCCAGATCGGCCGCGGCGTCGGCGATACGGATACCCGGCCGCGCCAACAGATAGGGCACGAGGTTCAGCACTCGAGACAGGTGCGATGCCGAGGTCATCGAGCGCCCTCCCGGTACTTCGCCGCGATGTCGGCCAACAGTGTCGCCACTTCCTTACGCAGTTCGGGTGGATCCAGCACCGTGACATCACTTCCATACGTGGCCAACAAGCCGGCGAATCGACGGGGATGCTGGAAACTCAGCACGACGCGGTCCCCATCGGGTTGCCGCGCCTCAAACTGCTCGGCACGGCGACGAAGCCCCGCCGCCCTTCCCGGCGCGATCAGGACGGTGGCTCTCCGCCGCGGCAGGTCCTCGGTGTCGTGGGCGAAACCGGAAACATAGTCCAAGACGTTCACGTCGGGCATCTCGAACGCGTCGGGTCTGCCACCGACACGGACCGTGCCCGTGATGCGCGACAAACGAAAACACCGTGTCGCCTCGCGGTCGAGATCCCAGCCCACGACGTACCACCGGCCCCGGTGGCACGCCACACCCCACGGTTGCAGTCGGCGCTTCACCGACGCGTCGTCACTGGCGCCCAGATAACCGAACCGGATTTCCCGCCGTTCCCTGACCGCGCTCATCACCGGGGTAAAAGCCTCGTCAACGGACAGAACCGGCGCCACCTCGGGTTCGTCGCCGCCCCGAATGTCCACACCGGCGGCTCGCAATTTCCACAGACCGTCGCCGGCGTCGGCGGCGAGTTTGCTGTGCTGCCACAGGCGCGCGGCGGCACCGAGCACGGCCGCCTCATCGGGAGTGAGCTCGATGTCGGGCAGTTCGTAGTCTCGGCGGGCTATCCGGTACCCGGGTTCGGGGTCGAACACGCTGTTGGTACCGGTTTCCAGCGGCACCCCGAGCCGCCGCAGTTCGGCCTTGTCACGTTCAAACTTTCGCTGGAACGCTTCGTGCGCACGCGTATCGGCGGCGTCATGCCGGTAGCCGGGGACCGTCCCGGCGATCTTCTCAGCGCTCAAAAAACGGCGCGTCGACAGCAAACAGATGACAAGGTTGACCAGACGTTCGGTGCGCAAACGGGACACGCTCACGACGGTATCCCTCCCTCGACGACGACGACAACGGCCGCCCGGCCCCAGTGCCACCGGAGCCGATGGCGCCTGAATGCTAACGTGACGCCCGTGTTGAGGTGGCGATACGGCACGGTGACCGAAATCCGCAAATCCTGGCGCGGTTGCTGCGAAGTCCAGGTGACAATCGATCCCCGGTCGGACGACGACCGGCGTGAGGCAAAGGCCCTGGCCTACACCGCCATGGTCGGCCAACCCGACGTCGGCGACCGAGTTCTGCTCAACTGCAACGCCTTGGCCAAGGGTTTGGGAACCGGTGGTTACGCGCTGATCGTGGCGATACCCGATCGACTTCCCGAAGATGTCGCCGAACCCGGCCATATCGTCAAGGGGCGGTATACACCCCAGCAGGCCATGAGAATGGCCGTCGACGAAGAGGACTCCCCGCATCGCGACGCGATGGTCGCCGCCGACGATCTCGACGGCATGCCGGTGGTCGTGGCGGACCTCCATTCGGCGTTGCCTGCGATCCTCGCCGGGATACAGGCAGATCGCCCCGAAACCACGGTCGCCTATGTGATGACCGACGGTGGCGCGCTGCCGGCCTGGTTCTCCCGCACTCTCAACGACCTGTCGGATCGGCTGGTGGGTGTGGTGACCACCGGCCAGGCCTTCGGCGGTGACCTCGAGGCCACCAACGTTCACACCGGCCTATTGGCCGCACGTCACGTGCTCGAAGCCGACGTGACGATTCTGTCTCAAGGCCCGGGAAATCTCGGTACCGGAACGGTGTGGGGTTTTTCCGGCACCGCGTGCGGTGACGCGGTCAACGCGACGGCCGCTTTGGCGGGTAGGGCCGTCGGGTCGCTGCGCATCTCCGACGCCGACGCCCGTGGTCGACATGTCGGTGTCTCCCACCACAGTCTGACCGCCTACGGCCGTGTCGCTTTGGCGCCCGCGGATCTTCCGATCCCGTTGGGGTTGGACGCCGAATTGGATGCCCGCGTCCGCGATCAACTGAATGGTTTGCCCGACCGGCACCGTGTGGTCGAAGTCGCCGTTGACGGTCTGGTCGACGCGATGCGTGACCTGCCGGTGCGACTGTCCACGATGGGGCGCAAGTTGGACGAGGACCTGGCCTACTTCTTGGCCGCCGCCGTGTCCGGGCGTCACGCGGCGACTCTGATCGGCGCCTGAGACGTCAGTCGGCGTCCAGCTCCGCCGCCGTGAACGCCCGCAGAATACAGAACTCGTTACCGGCCGGGTCGGCCATCACGGTCCACGTGTGTTCGCCCTGTCCGATGTCGACGCGGGTCGCGCCGAGGGCCTCCGCTCGGGCGACCTCCGCCGCCTGGTCGTCGGGGCGAAGATCCATGTGAAGCCGATTTTTTACGACCTTCTCCTCCGGCACTTTCAGGAAAAGGATGTCAGGCGACACGCCGTCCTGAGGGCTCCCCTCCGGCGGTTCCAGAACAACCTCGTTTTCGGTTTCATGGGTCACCCGCCATCCGAGAAACGTCGCCCACCAGTGACCCAGCGAGCTTGGGTCGACACAATCGATGCAGATGCACTGCCATGTCAAAGCCATGTGAGCCACCGTAATCCGTCAACCGCGGACGCTCACTTCAATTTAACGGCGGGCTCGGTGTCTTCGACCCCCCGAATCCGGCGACGGTGCTCCTCGAGGCGTACCTGTTCGACGGCTGCCAGAATGCGTCGCTGAACCACTTCCACGCGTTCGGTTCCCTCCCGCACTGTCCGCAGCTGCCGCGACACACTCACCCACATGGCCGTCGTCGCGGCCAACACGACGGCGGCCACGCACCCGACGACGACGATCGTCGCGTCCACCGGGGCCGTCAGCCCGACCACGACGACGGTAACCGCCACCACGGCCGCAACCACCGCGGACAGCAGAACCGGCCCGGTTCGTCTGCTCTCGTGTCGAAGTCCGCGCGCGATCCGGCGTAGAACCTGCGTCACCTTCTGCTTCCTCTCCATATACATAACGCCGTTCCGCTGTGTGCGGGCGC
>DXGR01000010.1 GCA_019113825.1 Candidatus Stackebrandtia excrementipullorum
TACGGAATCGCCTTCGCCACGACGGCGGGCGGGGCCTGCGTCGGTGACGAGCAGCTTGACGCCTTTTTCACGGCGACACTCGATCTGGTGGAGGAGATGGTCCTGGACTCCCTCATCACCGCGAAGACAACGTTTGGCCATAAAGGCCGGTCCTTGACGGCGTTGACCGAATTGCCACAGTGGCCTGCGATCGTCGACACCGTGTCGTCGACTCGCCGTGACCGGTGAGATTCAGTTCGTCGTCGACGACCCGGAGTCTTCGCCGGACTTGTCCTCCTCGACCACCCGTTGGGTGCCCCACCACCGATCGGTGGTGAGACCGGCGATGAATATTCCGACGGCCACCGCCGCGCACACCAAAGCCACAACGACGTCGGTCAAACCGGTGAAACCGAGCATGAAGAATCCCCGGAGCGCCGGAATCGTCATGATGAGGAGAAACGAAACCCCCACGGCGATCACCAACATCAACCGCCACTCGGTCAACGGTCGTGCCACGACCACCAAAACCGCGAACGCCACCACGAACAACGCCAACGCCGCAGCAGACTGTCCACCCGGCTCTGGTGTGCCGCTGTCATGTGACAGCGCGTACGCGGCGAACGTGGCGGCTGCCGCGGCCACCCCCGCCGGGACGGCGAAGCGAAGGATACGGGGAACGAAACCGGGTCGGGCGTTGTCGGCGCCGGGCGCCAACGCCATGAAGAACGCCGGAACACCGATGGTCAACGCCCCGATCAGCGTGATGTGCAGTGGAAGGAACGGGTAGGGGAGCGCGAACAACCCCACTGCCAGAGCAAGCAGAACGGAGTACACCGTTTTGGTCAGGAACAGGTTGCCGACGCGTTCGATGTTGCCGATGACACGACGACCCTCGTCGACCATATGAGGCAGCGTTGCGAAGTCGTCGTTGAGCAACACCACGTCTGCCACGCCTCGAGCCGCCGGGGCACCCGATCCCATGGCGATGCCCAGATCAGCTTTTTTGAGAGCCAGGATGTCGTTGACACCGTCACCGATCATCGCGACGGTATGTCCCTCCGCCTGCAAGGTCGACACAAACTGGCTTTTCTGTTGTGGCGTCACCCGCCCGAATACGTTCTTGTCGGTCAGCGTCTGCCACAGCTTGGGGCCCTCTTCGGGCAGTTCCGTGGCGTCGACGGGCTCAGCGGATCCGGCGACTCCCACCGACCGGCCGACGGCGCCGACGGACACGGGGTCGTCCCCGGAGAAGATCTTGACCGACACGCCCTGCCGTTCGAAGTACCGCAGTATCGCCGCCGCCGTCCGGCGCGGTCGCTGCCGCAACACGATGATCCCTTCGCCGACGGTGTTCTCCGGTCGAGCGCCCGCGATGTCGTCGGCGGTGGCCAACGCCACGACGTGCATTCCCTCCTCGGCCAACCGCCTCGCCTGAGCCAAGTGTGGATCTCCGGGCCGTAGGACGACCTCGGGTGCGCCCAACACCCAGTGGCCGTGGTCGGTGAACGAGACCCCGCTCCACGTGCGCTCGGACGAGAAGTACCGGACGTGCTCCACCGTCCAGTTGGGCTGTTCGTCGCGAAAATGGCGTGCTATCGCCCTCATCGTCGGGTTGGGGTCGGCATCGGCGGAGGCCAGTGCGGCCAACGCGGTTTCTCCCGAACGGCCCGGCAGCATGGTCTCGACGACTTCCAGTCCGTTCTCGGTCAGTGTCCCCGTCTTGTCCAGGCACAGGACGTCGACACGCGCCAGCCCTTCGACGGCGTGGAGCTCTTGAACAAGGCACCGACGTTCACCCAGCCGAATCACGCCCACGGCGAACGCGATCGAGGTCAGTAGGACGAGCCCCTCGGGAATCATTGGAACCACGCCCGCCACCGCTTTGAGGATCGCGTCCGAAACGTCGTGCTGCGAACGGGATTGGGTGAACACGAGCAGTACCCCCACTGGGACGAGTACCCACGTGATGCCCCGGACGAACCGGCTGATTCCGTCCCGCAACGGCGATGTGACGAGCGAGAAGGCGCCCGCCCTACGAGCCATGCGCTCGACGTACTGCCGCCCGCCGACCTTGTTCGCCGTATAGCCGCCGCTGCCGGACACGATGAAAGCACCCGATCGAACCGAATCGCCGACTGCTTTGACGACCGGTTCCGCTTCGCCTGTCAGCAGCGATTCGTCGACCTCCAACCCGTCGACTTCGACGACCCGTCCATCGGCGATCACCGCGTCCCCGGCCGAAACAAGGATCAGATCGTCACGGACCACTTCGTCGGGGAGGATCGACCGCTCCTCACCGTCACGACGCACTCGAACCGGTGCTTCGCTCAACAAAGACAAGGAGTCGAGAGTCCGTTTGGCGCGTAGCTCCTGCACCGTCCCGATCGCGGCATTGGCGACGATGACCAGTCCGAACAATCCCTGTCTCCAACCGCCGAACCACACGGCGAGGACGCAGAGCGCTCCCATGACGCCGTTGAACGCCGTCAGCAGGTTGCCACGCAGGATGTCCGACGTCGGGCGACTGGTACGGCGCGGTGCACGGTTGTCGAGCCCCCCACGACGCCGGTCGTCCACCTCGGCTTCGGTGAGGCCGCGGGCCCCCAGCAGCTGCACATCCGCCATGCGCACAGCGTAAGGCAGTGAGCACGTGTTGTCGGGTCAACCGGATGTGGCGTCGGGCGTCGACGGTGCCCGACGGTGACGCCAGGGGGCGGCAAACGTCGTCACACCTGCTTTCACCGGGCCAAACCGTGTTGCTCACAGTCGGTAGCATTCATTACCGTGACTCATGACCCGTACGGCAACCAGCCATATGATCCGTATGCTGGCCAGCAGCCGCAGGAGTACAGTCTCGACCCCTCCTACAATGCGCAGCAGTCGTCGCCTCCCGGCGATTACCCCTCATACGGTGACGCCTCTTATGGGCCGCAGGACGCGCAACAGTACACGGCGGTGCCCTATGCCGGTCAGTCCTATACGGCCCCGCCTTACGGTGAACAGATGCCCCAAAACGGCCTCGGTGTCACCGCGCTCGTACTGGGTATCTGCACCATCGCGTTGAGCTGGTGTTGCTATGGCTTGATCCTGGGTGGGCCCACCGGTGTGCTCGCGATCGTCTTCGGTTCCATCGGTTTGCAGAAGGCCAACCGTGGGGAGGCAAACAACCGAGGCGTTGCCATGGCCGGCCTGGTGTGCGGCATCGCGGGGCTTGCCATCGGCGTAATCATGCTCATTCTGCTGTTGGCTTTGGGGCTTTCATTGGACACATACCCGACCTGAGCACACGGGACGTAACCCCGTAGACGCCCGCCAAGCCGGATCATTAGTATCTGCAGGTTATGGCAAAAGTGCTCACACCTCAGGACGAGGATTTTCCCCGCTGGTACCAGGACGTCGTCAACAAGGCCGAACTCGCTGAGAACGGTCCGGTCAAGGGACAGCAGGTAATCCGACCGACGGGGTTCGCACTCTGGGAACGCATGCAGTCCAGAATGGATGAACGGATCAAGGCGACCGGCACGGACAACGCCTCGTTTCCCCTTCTGATCCCGCAAAGCTACATCCAGCGAGAGGCCAACCACGTCGAGGGTTTCGCCCCCGAACTGTGGACGGTAACCCACGCGGGTGGTAGGGAACTTGACGAGCCCGTCGTCATTCGCCCCACCTCCGAAACGGTCATCGGCGAATACATGGCCAAGTGGGTTCAGTCGTATCGTGATCTGCCGCTGCTCCTCAACCAATGGTGCAACGTCATGCGCTACGAAATGCGGACGCGGTTGTTCCTCCGCTCCTCGGAATTTCTGTGGCAGGAAGGCCACACCGCTCACAACAGCTACGAAGACGCTCACGCGTTCACGCTTCGCATCCTCCACGATGTCTATGCCGACTTCATGGAGAACGACCTTGCGATGCCGGTGTTGCGTGGTCTCAAGACCGCCGCCGAGCGGTTCGCCGGAGCGCTCAACACCTTCACCTGTGAAGCGATGATGCGTGACGCCAAGGCGCTGCAGATGGGAACGTCACACGAGCTGGGGCAGAACTTCGCCAAGGCGTTCGACATCCAGTATCTGGGGGCGGACGGTAAGCAACACCACTGTTGGACGACGTCGTGGGGCACCTCGACCCGTATGGTCGGCGGACTCATCATGGCTCATGGCGATGACCGTGGGCTGCGCGTACCGCCCAAGCTGGCCCCCGTTCAGGCATACGTCATGACCGTCAAGGACGGTGAGGGCGTCGGTGAAGCGGCCGCCGCACTTCACACCGAGCTGTCGGGGGCCGGTATTCGCTCACGGTTGGACAACCGCAGTGACATGGCCTTTGGTCGCCGAGCCGTGGACGCGGAGCTGAAGGGGTATCCGGTGCGCGTCGAGATCGGTCCTCGCGACCTTGCCGCGGGTAAGGCCGTCGTTGTCCGTCGGATCGAGGGAAGCAAGACGCCGGTCCCGCTGGAGTCGGTGAGCAAAGTGGTCGCCGAGGCTCTCGAAGCCGATCAGCGGAGCCTGTACGAGGAGGCGCTGCGGTTCCGACGGGAACGCACCACCGACGTTGCGACCGTCGCCGAAGCGGTGGAGGCGTCCGCCACAGGTTTCGCCCGTTTGCCGTGGGACGCCTGCGGTACCGAAGGTGAAGCCAAGGCCGCGGAGTCCGCAGTCACCGTCCGCTGTCTGCAACGCGCCGATGGAACGGTGCCCGATTCCGACGACGAAAAGGACCTCGTCGCGATCATGGGCCGGTCCTACTGAACGAAATCATGTTTCACACGCCGACGACCGGCTCCGCTGTCACGAGGAGACGGTCGTCGGCTAACATGATTTGCTGGTAACGCCTTTGTGTGTGCGCCGCCCTCTCAACGACGCGGCACGAGGTTGTCGTCATTCGCATCACCCATAAGCCATAACCCCACGTGGCGAATGCGGTATGCCCACGCAAACGAATTAACAGGAGCCGTAGGAAAAGTGGCAGTTAAGATCCGTCTTCTGCGGATGGGCAAGATCCGTCACCCGCAGTACCGCATCGTCGTCGCAGACTCCCGCACCAAGCGGGACGGCCGCGCGATCGAATTCGTGGGGCTGTACCACCCCAAGGAGGAGCCCTCGCGTATCGAGGTCAAGTCCGACCGGGTGCAGTACTGGTTGGGTGTCGGCGCTCAGCCGTCGGAACCGGTGAAGGCGATCCTCACCAAGACCGGAGACTGGCAGAAGTTCAAGGGCATGCCCGCGCCGGAACCGCTGAAGGAACCCAGCGTCAAGCCCGACAAGAGCGCTCTCTACGAGGCCGAGGCGAAAGCCGCAGGCGTAGAGGCCGACGACAAGGCCGCCGAAACCCCGAAGAAGAAGACGGGCGGCAAGAAGGCCGAAGCCAAGCCGGCGAAGAAGGAAGCCAAGGCCGACGAGAGCACCGCAAAGACCGAAACCGCTGAGGAGTCCTGACGTGCTGCGGCCCGCACTTGAACATCTCGTCAAAGGCATCGTGACCCACCCCGACGATGTGCGAGTCCGAATGCTGAACGAACGCCGCGGTAAGCGGCTGGAAGTTCGGGTCAATCCAGAAGACCTTGGCACGGTGATCGGCCGTGGCGGGCGTACCGTCAAGGCTCTCCGGCAGGTGGTCGGATCCATCGGCGGTCGAGGCATACGTGTGGAAGTCCTCGACGGCTAAATGCATCTGGTCGTAGGCCGGATCATCCGGCCCCACGGTATTCGCGGGGATCTGATCTGCGAGGTCAGAACCGACGAACCGGCTGAACGTTTCACGGTCGGGTCGGTGTTCACCACCGACCCGACCGAACACGGCCCGGTCGAACTCACGTCGGTCCGCCCGTATCAGGGACGGTTGTTGATCACGCTCGACGAGGTCGATGATCGCAACGACGCCGACGCACTGCGCGGCGTTCAACTGTGCGTCGACAGCGGGGACCTGCCTGCTCCCGACGACCCGGACGAGTTCCGCGACCACGATCTGGTGGGCCTGTCCGTCGAATCGGTCGCCGGTGACGTCATCGGTACGGTGGCGAAGATCGAGCACGGGCCCGCCCACGACATGTTGATCGTCAACCGTGAGGGTGCCAAGCCCGCCCTCATCCCCTTCATCCACGTGATGGTGCCCACCGTCGACCTGGCGGGGCGCCGCATCGTCGTCGACCTCCCCGACGGACTGTTGGATCTGTGACCCGAACGTGCACATCGACATCGTTACCGTTTTTCCCGAGTATCTTGAGCCGTTGCGGCTGTCGCTGATAGGCAGGGCCGCAGATCGTGGTCTCGTCAATATCGGCGTTCATGACCTGCGGCGATGGACTCATGACGTGCATCGGACCGTGGACGACACTCCCGCCGGGGGTGGCGCCGGCATGATCATGCGGCCCGAACCCTGGGGCGAGGCTTTGGACGAACTCGTCGACAAGACGCAACCACCTCATCTGCTCGTGCCCACACCCGCCGGGACTCCCTTCAATCAGGCGATGGCCGGAGAACTGGCCAGGGAACCGCGGTTGTTGTTCGCGTGCGGACGGTACGAGGGCATCGACCAACGGGTCCTCGACGATGCCGCCACCTCCATGAAGGTGACCGAGGTTTCCCTGGGCGATTATGTTCTTTTCGGAGGCGAAGTCGCCGTTTTGGCGATCGTCGAGGCCGTGTGCCGCCTCGTGCCCGGAGTTCTGGGCAATGCCGATTCGTTGACGGAAGAATCCCACAACGACGGGCTGCTCGAAGCACCCGGCTACACCAAGCCGAGCCTCTGGCGAGATCGCGAGGTGCCGGCGGTACTGTTGTCTGGCCACCACGCCAAGATTGCGCGGTGGCGACGCGACCAGGCGTTGTTGCGAACCGCACAGTATCGGCCGGATCTGTTGGCGAAGTTGCCGTCCTCGGCGCTGAACCGAACAGACCGAGCGGTGCTGGAGGGGGCCGGGTTCACGGTGCCTTCCGACGATGTGGCAGAGTAGTGAGGTTGCCGCGCGCGGTACGCCAAACGATGCTGCCTGGTGACGCGCCGAATCAATGAGAACCAGCGCACCACAGTGGTGCGCGTTGTGGAGCTTGCGAGGAATTACCGCCATGAACACGCTGGACGCTTTGGACTCCGTTTCTGTACGGGCGGACATTCCGGACTTCCGGGCCGGTGACACCGTGAAAATCAACGTCCGAGTCGTCGAAGGCAGCCGGTCGCGTATCCAGGTCTTCCAAGGCGTCGTGATCCGTCGCCAGGGCTCTGGTCTTCGCGAGACCTTCACGGTTCGCAAGATGAGCTCCGGTATCGGCATCGAGCGCACCTTCCCGGTCAACAGCCCGGTCATCGACAGGATCGAGATCGTCAGCCGCGGTGACGTTCGCCGCGCGAAGCTGTACTACCTGCGCGAACTGCGCGGCAAGGCCGCCAAGATCAAGGAACTTCGCGACTAGATTGCAATAAGGCCCCCGGGTCCTTCGCCTGCAACGACCACCGCCGCTCATCGGCGCGGTGGTCGTTTGTTGTGCGCACGCCTTCGGTGGTGAACCCCTCTGGCCGTCAACCGCTAGTCTGACGCCCATGGACCGTGATCGACACCGCGCAGCCGAACCGTCACCGACGACCGGTCCCGGTGTCGTGCGTCGCGCACGACTCCGCCGGGTTCGATCACACCGTCGTAGGCATCTGCCTCTGCTGGTGGAGCTCCCGTTGTTGCTGCTGGTCGCTTTCTGCGCGGCGGTCCTGTTGCGCAGCTTCGTCATCCAAACCTTCGACATTCCGTCCGG